>CAIPTQ010000178.1 GCA_903868035.1 uncultured Phycisphaerales bacterium | reverse complement strand
CCACCCCCGCTCGAAGTCCCAATCCGCCTCGCCCCCATCCCCAAATACCTCTCCGCCGCCGCCCGATCCCTAATCCCCCCGTTCGCTTTCACCACCCCCCCCGCATGGTGCCTCCAGCCGCCTCACGCTCACGTCTCAATCACTACCCCTTCGCGCCGGGCAATTTCGAGGATAATGCGGGAGTCGTTGGCCTCCCATTCCTTTTCGCCGCAGGCAATAGGCTCGATGCGGGCGTCGGTGGCCAGGCACAACCGCCACAGCGTCGCCACTAGTTCACGCGCATGGGGCGGCTCCAGCGCGGCCGACAGCACTACCAAGTCGATGTCGCTCAGTTCTCCTGCATTGCCACGGGCTTGGGAACCGAACAGCACCGCCTTATGGGTGGGTATCCCCGCCCGGGTCGCCGCCGTTAAGTAGTCGCGCACTACTTTTTGAATTGATTCTGCAACCATGTGCTTACCTCCCGTGCCCGGGCCAACTCGCGCTGGGCCATCGCCTGATCCACATTCGCCGGTTCGGCATCGGGATAGCGCCCGGCCATGCAGTACTCGCGAAATTCACTCAATACCGCCAGCAAATTTCCCGGCGGTGACAGCTTCGCCTTCTCCACCAGAAACAGCAGGTTATGCGTCTTGGGAGGAACGTCCTGTGTTTCTCGCGTTACGATTGCCTTGAGCAGCTTCTCCAGCGACAGATGAAGCAAAAAGAGGCCGAAATCGAACCGCCCATTCTGGATCAGCAATTCAGCGGCCGCCAAGGCGTTGTCCGCGCCTTTCCGCCAATAGTCGCATTGTTTGCCAACATCCATTGCCATGCGGAACATTCTATCCTGGAGCCGCAAAATGAGGAACAATCAGGGTTATAAAAAAGTCGCGGGTATAGGTCACGGACATGACGGCATTTTAACCTGCCGCCACGCATCCACCTCATGCCCCCCCCAAAGTCACACGCCTCGCCCGCGCCGCCCCCGGCTACTACTAAAAAAACGAAAATCGAAAATTAAAAATCGAAAATCACCCCGTCACCCTCCCCACCCCCGCCGATGTCCCAATCCGCACCGCCCCCAGCGCCACACACCTCTCCGCCGCCGCCCGATCCCGAATCCCCCCACTCGCCTTCACCGCCAGCCCCCCCGAATAACGCACCAGCCACCGCACCGCCTCCTCCGTCGCCCCGCCCTTGGCATGCAACCCCGTCGACGTCTTCACAAAATCCGCGCCCCCCTCCCGCGCCGCTCGGCACCCCAGCGCCGTTTGCTCCTCATTCAGCGCCGCCGTTTCCAAGATCACCTTCACCAGCGTCTGCTGCCGCACCCCCCGCACCGCCCGCACCACCTCCAACACATCCCCGCGCGCCGCCTCCAGATTCAGCCCCAGCACCGCATCCAGCGCGATCACCATGTCGATTTCCCGCGCCCCATCCTTCACCGCCGCCACCGCTTCCAGCGCCTTCACACTCGACTTATTCGCCCCCAGCGGAAACCCCACCACCGCACACGCCGCCACCGCCCGCTCGCCAACATCCGCCCCCGCCTCACGCAGCATCGCCGCCACCAGCGCCACCCACCGCCCGTGTACGCACACGCTCGCAAACCGATGCGCCACCGCCTCCCCCACCAACCGCCGAATATCCGCCTCCCCGGCCTCAGGCTTCAGCAAGGTATGATCGATGTACCGGGCCAAATCAGTCATGTGAATCCCATGCAAATGCGAATCAACTACCGCCTCGGCGGCATTCACGGAATGCTACCATGTGGGGCCTGTCAGCGGCACTACATTCCGGCTTGCCAGCAACCGCCGTATAGCCGATAGTTCCCACTGACCACTAACCCTTGGCCCCCGACCCATGAGCGATCGCGAACGATTCACGTCTGAAGAACTCGTCATTGTGATGAGCAACTTCGACATTGGCCCGATCTCCGCCGTCAAGGAATTCCCCCGCGGCTCGCGCCGCGCCCCCAAGCTGCTGATTACCTCGGAAAAAGGCGAATACTTGCTCAAACGCCGCGCCCGCGGCAAGGACGATCCCTTCAAAGTCGCCTTCTCCCACGCCCTCCAGCTTTACCTCGCCGGCCGCCAGTTTCCCCTGCCCCACCTCATCGGCACCCGCAAAGACAACAACTCCATGCTCCAGCACAACAATGCCGTCTACGAACTCTTCGAGTACATCCGCGGCAACAACTACGACAGCTCCCTGGAAGCCACCTTCGACGCCGGCAAGACCCTGGCGCTGTACCACAAATTGCTGCGTGAATACACGCCCGAATTCGAGCCGCCCGTCGGTTCCTATCACAGTTCCAAGGCGATCCACAACTCGCTGGACCAGTTGCCCAACACGCTGGACGATCCGCTGCGTGTGCCGCGGACATCCGAGGAACTGGTGGATGCGACGACCAATTTCTTGCGCGGATCCTATGTGCAAGCCGCCGAAAAGGTGGAAGCCGCCGGACTCAGCCAGTGGCCCGCGCAAATCGTCCACTGCGACTGGCACCCCGGCAACATGCTCTTCCGCCATCGCAAAGTCGTGGCCGTGATCGACTACGACGCCGCGCGCCTGCAACAACGCGTGATCGATCTGGCCAACGGCGCGCTGCAGTTTTCCATCCTGGCCACCGGCGAAGATCCGGCACAATGGCCGGAGTATCTTGACGAATCGCGCTTCAAGCGTTTCCTACGCGGATACGACGAAGTGGACGTCGCTTCGGAAGCGGAATTGCAGGTGATTCCGTGGCTGATGGTCGAGGCGATGGTGGCCGAATCCGTGCTGCCGATAGCGACCACAGGTTCGTTCGGCAAGCTGGAAGGCTACGGTTTTCTGCAGATGATCGAACGCAAAGTACGCTGGCTGCAGGCGAATGCGGAGCAGTTGATCCGCGTGGTGGCACACTGACAGAGGATGCGGGTGGCGATTTACTGACGCAAATGGGCGGGGAATCGCGTTTATCGGTCTAAGATTAAAATTCGTAACTACAGCATTTACGCCTATTTAGCGATTAATCTCCACTTTTGAGTTGTCTTATCCCTTTGCGAATCTATACTTGTTCATGAACCTTTGGTGCCCGAGGTTGTCCCATCGTGTGAGGAACCTGGAGCGCCCTGTTTTTGGTTTTTGGAGTAAGTCATGAAGGCCCCTGAGAACATCCCGGTACTGAACACTGCTGTAATTTGCGAACGGCTCAAGCAAGTGCGAATTCAGGTTTGCGGACCGCGCGGTCAATCGCATTTTGCCGCTCTGCTGAATTTGTCGCCCTCCACGTATAACTATTACGAGAAGGGCCGCATTCCGCCCGTGGACGTGTTGGATCGCGCGGCCCGCGTGACGGGCGCGCCGCTGCTGTGGTTGATCCGTGGCGAGCCGGCGGAATTCGGCCTTGATTCGCTGCACAAGATCGACGCGCCGGTCGCGCCGGATGCCGGCGCTCCGGCGGCGAATCCCGTCTAAAGACGCGCTTGACTGTTGATTGTCCGAAGACCACTTCCTTATGGGAGTGGTCTTTTTGTTTGGCGACGACTGCCTGAAACGGAACTCCCAAGCTACATTGCGGCGGTGAGGATTTCGCTCAGGACGGCGTGCGAAAGCGGAATGGGGTTGTAGCGCATGGAACTGGATTTTTGGGCCAGTTCCACCTGTGCGGGGACGGCGTCAGGCGTGAGGCCATACTGCGCCAGGCCGGGGATGTGCAGGTCTTGGGCGAGGGCTTGGACAAAGGCGATGCCGGCGGTGATCGCGTCGTCATCGTTGCCCAGGTCGGCGACGGCATCCTTGCGCATGAGGCGTCCCAGGGTGGCATAGCGGGCCAGCGTGGGGTGATGGGCCGCGCGGAGCGCTTGTACGTTGGCGCCCATGACGTGCGGGAGCAGGGCGGCGCAGACGGTGCCATGCGGGACCGGGAAGGATGCGCCCAACGGTGCCGCAAAACCGTGGACGGCGCCCAATCCCGCGTTGGTCAACGCAATGCCCGAGAGAAGCGCGGCCAGGGCCATGTCCTCGCGGGCGTCAAGATCGCGGCCGTCGGCATAGGCGCGGCGGAGGGCGCGGGCCGAGCGCTGGACGCCTTCGAGCGCCAGCGCGTCGGTCATGGGGTTGGCGCCGGTGGAGGTGTAGGCTTCGATGCACTGGCACAGGGCGTCCATGCCGGAGGACGCGGTGACTGCCGGGGGCACGGTGACGCCCAGCTCGGGATCGACCAGCGCGATGCGGGGGAGGAGGTGTTCGCTCCGCAGGCTGGCTTTGAAGTTGCTGGCTCCGCCTTTGTAGCCGATGACGGCATTGCGGGTGACTTCGGCGCCGGTGCCGGCGGTGCAGGGGATGGCGATCCAGGGTGCGGCGGGCTGGGTGATTTTCTGCCCCTTGCCGACGACTTCCATGTAGTCCAGGGCGGTGCCACCGTTGGTGAGCAGGCCGGCGGCGGCTTTGGCGGCGTCGATGGCGCTGCCGCCGCCGATGCCGATGGCCATGTCGCAGGCGTGTTCGCGGGCGGTTGCCAGGGCGCGGTCGATGTCGGCAACCGTGGGTTCGCCCTGTTGGAAGCAGGCGGCGGCACGGATGCCGGCGGCGGCGAGTTGCGCCGTCAGGCGGCCCAGGGCTTCCCCGGGGAGGGCGTGGACGATCAGGGCGGCTTGGCCCAGGGGGGCGGCAAGCTCGGCGCTGCGGGCGAATTGGCCGCGGCCGAAGACAATGTGCGGGGCGCTGATGAATTCAAATTTGGACATATCTGTTCCTTACTACTTTGTTCCTTAGGATCGGTGAATCAATATGTGTCCGATTACCGCAAGCACATCCGTGGCCCAACAGCCGCGGTAGCGGCGTTTGATAGTAGCCCACGACCAGCGCAGCGCCGTCGTGGGTTGCGGGCGGCGACCGAGATTGTCAAAGCCTCGGTAGGGGCGCTGGAATCGTACCACCTGCCTTGTCGGAATATCGGTGACAGTTGTTCATTCTGCGATCCTTACTGCGCGGCGTTGTCGAAAAAGAGGCTGGTGTGGCGGAGGCCCTGGCGCGGCTGGGCCATCCAGTCGGCGACGCTTTGTTTCCAGCGGAGATAGTGCGGGGTCTGCTGGTGGGCGGCGAAGTCCTCCTTGCGCCGGTACGCTTCGTAGAGGAAGAACCGCGTGGGGTCGTCCTCGGACTGGAGGAAGTCGAAGCGGAGGTTGGCGGGTTCCTGGCGGGTGTTGATCGCGTTGTCGAAGGTGGCGGCCTTGAACGCGGCAAGGTGCTCGGACTTGACGAAAACGGTGACGCAGACGACGTACATGACAAAACTCCTTTAAGCCGGTGAAACAGTGTAGCGGCAAGATAAATTTGCGGGAAGCGGGATAAGTGGTGCCGACCGCCCAGAATGTCATGCATCCCGGGAGAGGAGTTGCCGGCATAACGCACCGATCGGATGCTCCATGATTAGCCGCAGGCGCCGTCCCCCTCTGCCTCCGCATGTTCCTCCGCTGCCTCTGCTACAATGAAGCGCATGTCCGCACTTGCTTCACTCCCGCTCCCGGCCGCTGATTTTTCGCTCCCCAACCCTTTGGCCCGTCAGGTCGGCCTCATCGACGCCCTCTACGTCCACATCCCCTTCTGTTCCACTAAGTGCCATGATTGCGAGTTCTATTCCCTTCCCGGGCGCGTCGACCTTGCCGCCGCCTTCCTCGATGCCCTCGCCCGCGAAATCGACCTTCATCTGGCATTCTTCGGCACGCCAAAACCTCGCACCCTCTTCATCGGCGGCGGCACCCCCACTCTCCTCCCCGCCCCCCTCCTCGCACGCCTCCTCCACATCCTCCACCTGCGCCTCAATCTCCGTGACCTTCAGGAATTCACCATCGAAGCCAACCCCAATACCTTCGACGCCGACAAGGCCCGGATTCTCGTGGCCGCCGGCGTCAATCGCATCAGCTTCGGCGCGCAATCCTTCAACCCGCCCGAACTGGCCATGCTGCAGCGCGACCACGACCCCGCCAGCGTCCCCGCCGCCTGCGCCATCGCCCGCCACGCCGGCCTGGCCAACCTCAACCTCGACCTCATCTTCGGCATACCCGGCCAGACCCTGGCCTCCTGGGAATTCTCCCTCGCCCGCGCCCTGGAACTCCAGCCCACCCATCTCTCCTGCTACTCACTGATCTACGAACCCAACACCCCCATGACCGCCCGCCTGCGCCAAAACGACTTGCAAAAAATCGACGAAGAAGCCGAACTGGCCATGTTCAACTACGTCTACCGCCGCCTCCGCGACGCCGGCTTCACCCGCTACGAAACCTCCAACTACGCCCGCACCGCGCCCCCAACTCCCTGCCAGCACAACCTCATCTACTGGAAAGCCGGCAACTGGCTTGCCTTCGGCCCCAGCGCCGGCAGCCATATGGCGCTTACAGTACCCGTAGCGTCAGCGAGGGCCTCTTCTGCAATCGAAAATCAAAAATCAAACATCGAAAATCCCGTCGCCTGGCAATGGAAAACCACCCCCAGCCTCGCCCACTATATCGACGCCCTCCCGCCCGGTGCCACACATCTCCCCATCACCCAAATGGAACCCCTCACCCGCCAAAAATGGGCCGCCGGTGCCGCCGTCTTCTGGCTGCGCCTCAACGAAGGACTCAACTATCAGGAATTCGCCGCCCGCACCGGCATCCACCCCGAACCCGCCCTCCGCCGCATCCTCCAACCCTACGTCGAACTCGGCTTCGCCGAACTCACCCCCACCGCCGCCCGCATCACCGACCCCGGTGTCGCCGTCTCCGACCACATCCTCAAACGCGTACTCGCCGCCCTGGAACAGAACCCGTAGCGTCAGCGAGGGCCAGTTTGCCCATCTTGCCGTGAATCAATCGTAAAAGCCCCATTACGGCATACTGGGATATCTTGTTAGGGCAGACCGCCAACCCCACACCCTCAAAACCCCTCATTTGGCGGTCTCCCCCTCCCGGCACCCTCACAAGCATGACGCCAGCGCCGTCGCCAATCGCTCCGGCGCCGGCAGCACCACCTCCATAAACCCCTCCTCCAGCGCCCTCTTCTCCCGGTCCACCAGCCGCTGCGCGCACCACGATGCCACCACCGGCGTCCATGCCGTCCGCTTGATCGGCACCAGCGAATCATACGCCTCCAGCAGCACCGCCCCCCGCCGCAGCACAAACATCCCCTTGGCATCCGTCGCCAACGCCACAAACGCATCCACCAAATCCTCCAATGGACACCCCCAATGCAGCAAGCCCCAGTCCGTGATCGCCCGCAACTGGTGGTCCGCATCATGCAGCAATGCCGCCGGCTGGATGTCCCCGTGTGCCCACCCCTGCATCGTCGGCAGCCGCAGCAGCCCCCGCAGTTGCTCCAGCGCTTCCCCGTCCCTTGGCACCCGCTCCGCCAGCGGCACCCGCCCCCTGGGTTCCGGCAGTTGTTCCTTGAGCAGCCGGTGCATCCACGCCAGGCGCAGTCCCACCTGCGAGATGTCATGCTCCGTGTACTCACCCGCCGCCAGTGCCGACCCCGCCGGCGCCAGGCTCACCACCATATGCCGGCCCTGCGGCCCCTCGGCGACGAACACCACATTCTTCGAGGGCACAAACGGCATCACCGAAAACCGGTGGCTGTCGAGCGCGTTGACCGCACCGGCCGCAAAGTCCAGTTGATCCTCGCCAAATGCCGCCGGATACAGTTGCACGAGGTATTCCTTCTCCTGGGCCGTGAACAGTTCCAACGACTCCGCCTGCCGCCCGCGCGCGACAGGACGGAACCGCACGATCCGCCCCACGCCGAAATGCCGGGTAATCAGGCCGTTGAGGAGATAGGTTTGCTGGTCATCCACGGGGAGCATTATAAGGGCGGACAAGGGTGGGGCTACTTCCGCCATATCCGTATCAACCCGCAGCCTCTAAATCGACGATAAGGATGATTCCGGAGCCTGATCCATGCGCCCACTGCCCGGCCCAATTGCCGCCGGCTTACCGAGGTTCTCCATGAAGACAGTCGTCCACGTCACCCACGAAGCGGTCAACAAAATCGGCGGCATAGGCGCGGTGCTCCATGGCCTGATCACCAGTAAGGTCTATCGCGCCGGCGTTAAACGCGACATTCTTTTAGGACCGCTCTTCACCACCGAAGGCCCCGCCGAAGGACGCCTTCACGGCGGAACCGTCCTCTACAGCGGCGTCGATGGCATCCGTAATACCCCTTACGCCAACGATTTTGTTCGCATCGAACATGACTACGGCGTGAAGATCGTCTACGGCAAAAAAACCTTCCTCGACCCCTTAACCGGGGTCACCTCCGAACCCGAAGCCCTCCTCCTCGACGTGCGCCACTACAACCCCGACAAAATGGGCGTCCTGAAGTTCGTGCTCTTCCATGACTACGGCATCGAAAGCGCCAAGTACGAACACATCTGGGATTTCGAGCAATACTGCCGCATCGCCGAGCCGGGCCTCGAAGCCCTCCGCGCCATCGGCGCCTGCGAGAACGGCGACAAGCCCATCATCCTCAGCCACGAATACATGGGCATGCCCACCGCCCTGGCGGCGCGCTCGCGCTACCCCGGCCAGTTCCGCACCATTTTCTACGCCCATGAAGTGGCCACCATGCGCCGCATCGTCGAGGAGCATCCCGGCCACGACACCATGTTCTACAATGTGCTTCGCAAGGCCATGGCCAACGGCCAGTACGTCGAGGACGTCTTCGGCAGCCAGCGCGGCTTCTACAAGCATCCGCTGGTCGAGGCCGCCCGGTTCTGCGACAACATCTTTGCCGTGGGCGACTATGTGGTGAAGGAACTGCGCTTCCTGCGCAAAGAATTCGCCCAGACGCACATCGACCTGGCGTACAACGGCGTCCCGGCGCGGCCCTTGACGATTGACGAGAAGATGAAGGCCCGGCACCGCTTACAGAAATACGCCGGCACACTCCTGGGCTTTGTGCCGGACTATCTCTTCACCCACGTCACGCGCCTGGTCCCCAGCAAGGGCCTGTGGCGCGACATCCGCGTCATGGAGCAACTGGAAAAACACTTGGCCAAGGAAAACAAGACCGCCACCTTGTTCGTCCTGTCCACCGAAACCATCGGCCGCGCCCGGCACGATGTGGAGACCATGGAGCAGTGGTACAAATGGCCGGTGGCGCATCGCGAGGGCCACCCGGACCTCACCGGCGGCGAGGCCTACTACTATGCCGGCGTGCAGGAGTGGAACGCCAAGGCCCGCTGCTGCAAGATTGTGTACGTGAATCAGTTCGTCGCCAACGCCCAATCCCTGGGCCGCCGTGCCGCGGACATCGAGGATTTCCTCGACTTCCGCAAAGGCTCCGACGCCGAGTTCGGCCAGTCCATTTACGAACCCTTCGGCATCGCCCAGGTCGAGCCGATCTCCTTCGGCGGCATCTGCGTGTTCACCGAACTTTGCGGCTGCGCCGGATTTGTGCGCAAGGCCGCGGCGGCCGCCGGCCATTCCCACCACAGCGAGTTGCATCACTGCGCCAACGCCCTTGAGGTGGACTACACCAAGCTGCCCGCGGCGATGAACTCCCAAAGCGTGGCGGAACTGCTGAAAATGGACCGCGGCACGCGCGAAGACCTGGAGCTGACGATCGGCGCGGAGATCGCCGCCGAACTCTTCCAGCGCCTGCCGCGCTCGGCGGCCGATTTCGAGCGCCTCGTGGCCGGCGGCGCCCAGTTGGGGGCAGAAATGAACTGGGACGCCGTGGCGAAGAATTATGTGCTGCCGGGGATGGACCGCGCGATGGCGGGCACGGGCGGGGCGTAATTCCCGCCGGCCACAGACGGCCAAGCTTCGCCAATCAAAAATCGAAAATCCCCTCCTCCCGGGTGCATCCAGTCTTCAGTGGCGAGGCGGCGGAACCTCAGTCACAGAAACGCTCCCTAACAGTCGCGTCTCGGATTTGCCACTGATAGGCGGATGCCCCCCCCTCCGCGCGTTGCTCCCTTGATACCGCGAATGATTTGGCGATGATATCCACCCATTGGACATTCCCCTTCCGCCCTGAGGAGCAATTCGAAAGAATTGAACCATATGCAAATCAATAACATTCTGTTTATGTTGAGCGCCTCCCTGGCCTTGGGATCGCAGGTCACCGCCGCGTTGGCGCAGGCCCTGCCCGCGCTGCCGCCGGGCAATCCGGACCTGACGAGTTTCATCCTCACCCCGGCCCCGGCGCACACGCCGCGGATCACCGGGCCCAAGGTGTATGGGCAGCGCCCCGGACGCCCGTTCCTCTTCACGCTCACGGCCACCGGCGACCGGCCCCTGGCCTTCTCCGCCGAGGGCCTCCCCGAGGGGCTCAAGCTGGACGCCGCCACCGGCCAGATCACCGGCACCGTGGCCAAGGCCGGCACTTTCACGGTCAAGACCGGCGCCAAGAACGCCGCCGGCACCGCCGCCCGCGAATTGAAAATCGTCATCGGCGACCAGATCGCCCTCACCCCGCCGATGGGCTGGAACAGTTGGAACAGTTGGGCCGGCAACGTGGACCAGGACAAGGTGATGCGCTCGGCGAAGATGTTTGTCTCCACCGGCCTGATCAACCACGGCTGGACCTACATCAACATCGACGACACCTGGCAGGGCGAACGCACCGGCCCCGACAAGGCCCTGCTGGCCAACTCGAAGTTCCCCGACCTCAAGGGCATGTGCGACCAACTTCATGCCCTGGGCCTCAAGGCGGGCATCTATTCCACGCCCTGGATCACCTCCTACGCGAGCTATCCGGGCGGGTCGAGCGAAACCGCCGACGGTGCCTGGGTCAAGACCACCCACGGCAACACCCGCTACCAGCGCGTCGGCGCGGTTCACTTCGCCGTTGCGGACGCCAAGCAGTATGCCGCCTGGGGCATCGATTATCTCAAGTACGACTGGAACATTGACGTGGCCAACATGCAGGAGATGAGCGACGCCCTCAAGGCCAGCGGCCGCGACATTGTCTACAGCCTCTCCAACACTGCCCCCTTCAACAACGCCAAAAACTGGGCCCAATCCGCCAACGCCTGGCGCACTACCGGCGACATCGTCGATATGTGGGGCCGCGCCGCCTCGGGCTGGCAGCGCGGCATGGGGGAAATCGGCTTTTCCCAGGACCGCTGGGCGCCCATCGCCGGGCCGGGGCATTGGAACGATCCCGACATGCTGGTGGTCGGCACGGTGAGCCTGGCCCAGGCCATGCACCGCACGCATCTGTCGGCGGATGAACAATACACGCATATCAGCCTCTGGTGCCTGTTGGCCGCGCCGCTGCTCATCGGCTGCGATATGGAGCGGCTCGATCCGTTCACATACAGCTTGCTGAGCAATGACGATGTGCTGGATGTCAGCCAGGACGCGCTGGGCAAGCAGGCGGTGAAAGTGGCGGGTCCGGCGTTTGTCCCGCCCGCGGCGCCGGGGCGGGGCGCTCCGGCCACGGCGGCGGACAACCCCGGCGGCAATGGCTTGGTCTATGCCAAGGCGCTCGAGGACGGCTCCTTCGCCGTGGGCTTGTTCAATGTGGGCCCCAAGGAGGAGAAGGTCACGGCCACCTGGAAGGACGTGGGCGCCGCCGGCAAGTGCGCTGTACGCGACCTGTGGCGGCAGAAAGACCTCGGCTCGTTCGCGACTGAATTCTCCACGACGGTCCCCTCCCACGGCGTGGTGCTGGTGCGCGTGACGCCCGCGCCCATGTGAACATCACGCCCGATCAAGCTCTCGTGATATCCCGTTATCCCCGCCAGACTCGTGGCGCCGGGTGTGGTATAGTGCGGGGGTAGGATTTTGAGGAGTGTTGTGATGGCTGTGGAACCGCGGTTGCCGTTGACGGGAAATGTGGGGGGCACGGGCAGTGGCGACACGCATCTGCCGTCAAGCTGCGTGCTGGTGGTGGATGACAACGCGCAGAACGTGGAGTTGATGCAGGCGTATCTGGAGACGCTGAATTGCACGGTGCATACCGCCGGGGACGGCATCGAGGCGCTGGCGCTGGTGCCGCGGGTCAAGCCGGACCTGATCTTGCTGGACATCATGATGCCCCGGATGAGCGGCTTTGAAGTCTGCCGGCGGCTGAAGGCGGACCCCAAGACGCGGGACATCCCCATCCTGATGGTGACGGCGCTCAACGAACTGGGGGACATCGAGCGCGGCGTGGAGTCGGGGACGGATGATTTTTTGACCAAGCCGATCAATAAGCTCGAACTGCTGACGCGCGTCAAATCGCTGCTCCGCGTCCGGCATTTGAAGGGGGAGTTGGATCGGACGATGGCCTATTTGAGCGACATGGAAAACCGCCCCGAGAGCGAGTGAACGCCCGATTTGTGCCAAGCCCAAGTGGGGTAGCGGTGGGGGGGCTATAATCCTTCGCCGACTGACGTTTTGTTCGAGAGTCCCATGGCAGAATCCCAACCCCGTTCCCGGATCATCAGTGCCGACACCCGGCGTCCCCAGCGCATCCCGCCCGGCCAGGCGCAGACGAACCAATGGCCCGTCCTCCACTACGGCGACGTGCCGCGGGTCGATCTGGCGGCGTGGGATTTCCGCATTTTTGGCCTGGTGGAAACCGAATGGCGCTGCTACTGGGACGAGTTCCGCGCCCTCCCCTGGATCGACGTGGAATGCGACATCCACTGTGTCACCCGCTGGAGCCGCCTCAACAACGTCTTCAGCGGCCCGGGTACCCGCACCGTCATGGAAAAAGTCCGGGTCAAACCCGGGGCCGCCTACGTGCTCATACACTGCGAGCAGGGTTTCACCACCAATCTCCCCCTTGCCGAGTTCCTCGGCGAGGACTGCCTTTTCGCCCTCGAGCATGACGGCAAGCCCCTGGCACCCGACCACGGCTGGCCCGTGCGCCTGGTGGTGCCGCGGCTGTATTTCTGGAAGAGCGCCAAGTGGGTGCGTGGGATTGAACTGCTGGACCGCGACACCGCCGGCTTCTGGGAACAAAACGGCTACCACATGCACGGCGACCCGTGGATCGAAGAACGGCATAGCGGGGATTGACCCATGCCCGAACTCCCCGAAGTCGAAGAAGTCCGCCGCACCCTCGAGCCTCATCTCCTGGGCCAAACCATCACCGCCATCCGCGTCCTCCGCCGCGATTTCATCACGCCCAAAAACGCCCCGCTCTCCCGCCTCATCGGCCATCGCATCACCCGCACCCACCGCCACGGCAAAAAACTCTTCCTCACCGCCGATGACCAACAAACCCTCCACCTCCACCTGGGCATGACCGGCCGCGTCGATTGCGTCCCCGCCCACACCCCCATCCCCAAACACAGCCACCTCATCCTCCAACTCGCCAGCGGCACCCACATCCGCTTCCACGACCCGCGCCGCTTTGGCGGCATCTGGTACTACACCACGCTCGACAAGGCCCTGGCCCGCGAAACCCGCAACCTCGGCCCCGACGCCCTCGCCATCATGCCGCAACACCTCGCCCACTGGCGCACCACCCGCGGCCGCCTCAAGCAGCGCCTCCTCTCCCAGCGCGATGTCGCCGGCCTGGGCAACATCTACGTCGATGAAGCCCTCTGGCAGGCCCGCCTTCATCCACAGCAACTCGTCCACCGCATCCCGCCGAAGCAAATCGCACAACTCGCCGCCATCATCCGCGACATCCTCCGCCGCTCCATCACCCTCGGCGGCACCACCCTTCGCGACTACCGCAACGCCGCCAACCAGCCCGGCCAGTTTGCCGAAAAACTCCTGGCCTACGGCCGCGCCGGCCAACCCTGCCATCGCTGCCGCACACCGCTCCGCTCCGCCCAAATCGCCGCCCGCACCACCGTCTTCTGCCCCGTTTGTCAAACGCTAGCCCGGCGTGGCAACGCCCGGCAAAACGTGGCCTAAGAATTCACTCCCGAATTAACACTCTGCTCCGCCCGGCGTGGCAACGCCCGGCATACGTGGCCACCCGATTTTCGGCTATCATCTCCGCGATCAAAGGAGTGTCTCATGCCGCGTCTCAAGCAAACCATCTGCGCCTGGTGCTACGAAAAAATGACCCCGGAGCAACTCTGCCAGCTTGCCGTCAAGCTCGGCTATCAGGGCATCGACCTCGCCGGCCCCGACTGGTTCGACACGCTCCAGAAATACCGGCTCACCGCCACCATGCTCCCCACGCACACCATCACCAAGGGCCTCAACCGCCGGGAGAACTGGCCCGAATGCCTGGGCAAAATCCGCGCCGCCATCGAAGCCGCCGCCGCCCACGGTTATCCCAACGTCATCTGCTTCTCCGGCAACCGCGAGGGTCTGGCCGATGACGAGGGCCTGAACACCTGTGCCGCCGCCGTCAAGCAGGTCGTCGGCCTGGCGGAACAAAAACGCGTGACCCTGTGCATGGAACTACTCAACTCCCGCCTCGACCACCCCGACTACATGTGCGACCGCACCCCCTGGGGCGTGCGCCTCGTACAAATGGTCGGCAGCGAACGCTTCAAGCTCCTCTACGACATCTACCACATGCAGATTGATGAAGGCGACATCATCGCCACCATCCGCGCCCATCACGCCTGCATCGGCCACTATCACACCGCCGGCGTCCCCGGGCGGAACGAAATCGACGCCACGCAGGAACTCAACTACCCCACCATCATGCGCGCCATCGCCGACACCGGTTTTCAGGGTTGGATCGGCCAGGAGTTCCTGCCCCGGCACGCCCCCGCCGCCGCGCTGGAGCAAGCGTTCATAACGTGCGCCGTCTAGCCCGGCGTGGCAACGCCCGGCAAAATGCGGCTACACAATGTTGTTGTCGAATTGGCGCTATAGCCTCGCCCGCCCTATTACTGCGGCGGGCCGTTGAGGTCTTCCGGAATTTTCGTGGAGCCAACTCGTACCGTATTGGCCTTCTTAACCGCGGCTATTAATTCCGGTGAACCGGCGGCGAATGGTTCTATGTGTGAGTCACTAAAGCAGACCAATCGAGTTCTGCCAGCCTGTCCCTTGTCATACATGATGATAGCTTCCGCCGACAAGTTCATGGGCTGGCCACTGCCGGCATAGTAATAGTCGCAATGGGTCTCGATATCCGCGGCAATCTGCTTCAGGTCGGCATCGGGAGCAGGCATCTTCATTGGCGTGTGTTCGAGACGTGGGTCGAGCAACAGGTTGGGTGTATTTGCCCTGTTCCTGAACACAGGTGCGAGTGTTGTAGGATATCCAAAGCCGTTATGGGTCCCGTAGGAATGTAATGACGCCATAATAAGTTGCATGTTCTTCGCCGCCGTTGCCTGATTCTCGGCGGTGTTGCGCCCGCATGCCGCCAACATCAGGCATGCAAGGGCCAGAAAGAAAACAAGATGGCTCACGTGAATCTGATTTCTGCCTTTCATGACTGTCTCCTTGAAAAAGAAAAAGATAACATCCCACTCGTCACTGGTTCCTGTCCGCGCTAACTACGGCGGGCCGTTGAGATCATCAGGACACTTGGTGGAACCCGTTCCTATCGCGCCTCCACCTCATGCGCCCGCCAGAATTCCGTCACATCCCGTTTCTGCGTCAGCATCACCCGCCGCGGCACGGCCCGCCAGATGTCCCGCGCATCGCGTACAAACCGCCCCGAGGCTTCATACATCGTGATGTTGGGCGCGGAAAACAGCGCCTCAAACGTCATCAGCTTCGGGTCGCAATTCCACACGCCGATGTACACGATTCCATCCTTCGTCACCGGCCGGTCCAACTCCAGCGATTCCTTGAATTCCGGGATCGAGATATCCGGACGGTCATTCATCAGCTTCAGCAGGGCTTGGCGCATCTCCTCGGGCTTGGGCTCCAGCGAACTGGGTGTACCCGTGGCGCCAATTTCCGCGCAACCCGCCGCCGCCAGCGCCAGCGCCATCATTCCAGATCGAAGCCATGCCCGCATGAATACCTCACTCGTCCAGCGCCACCAGCCTGCCGGCCATCGGATAGGCCGCACACCGGATTATGCCCCAAACATACGATCCGGGTCCAGTGCCGGTATAATCGTTCTTGCCTTTCACCCCGCCCGGCATACACTTGTTGCAACGACTATTAACTGGGGCGTAATTAAAAACGCCCCGAACCTCATTCCAAGGAGAACCCATGGCCAAAATATTCGTCGTCTTCTACAGCATGTACGGGCACATCCACACCATGGCCCAGGCCGTCGCCGCCGGCAGCCGCGAGGTTCCCGGCATTGACGTCCAGCTCTTCCAGGTCCCCGAACTCATGCCCGAAGAAGCCCTCATCAAGTCCGGCGCCAAAAAAGCCCGCGACGCCTTCGCCCACATCCCCATCATCGAACCCGACCAACTCCCCCAGGCCGACGCCATTATCTTCGGCACCGGCACGCGCTTTGGCAATATGGCCGCCCAGATGCGCAACTTCCTCGACCGCACGGGCGGCCTGTGGGCCAAGGGGGCGCTGATTGGCAAAATCGGCTCCGTCTTCACCTCCTCCGCCACCCAGCACGGCGGACAGGAAACCACCATCACCTCCTTCCACACCACCCTTCTCCATCACGGCATGATCATCGTTGGCGTCCCCTACGCCTGCGCCGGCCTGACCAACATGACCGAAATCACCGGCGGCAGCCCCTACGGCGCGTCCACGCTTACCAATTCCGACGGCTCGCGCCAGCCCTCCGCCAACGAACTGGACATCGCCAAGTACCAGGGCCGCCACGTCGCCCAGCTTGCCGCCAAACTGGCGCGCTGAACGCGGCGCAGGTTGCATGGCGCATGCGCATGGCGCACGCGGTTTCGTGCTATTTCTTCCGGCGGTACAATGGCCCCGCATGACGCAGTCCACTACCGATCCCGCCCTCGTTTCCCGGTCCTGTCCCACCTGGCGCGCCTGGCTTGCCCTGTGGATTCCCGTCGCCCTCGCCCTCATAGCGCTCCTCTCCTTTAACGCCTGGCTGGACACCTGGCTCTGGTGCGCCACGCGCTGGGCCGTCGGCGAATCCTCCTGGTTCTACCGGCACACCGACCGCCTCTGGCAGGTGTGCAAGGATTTCGGCGAGGCCTGGATGACGCTCATCATCCTCTTGCTCATCGCCATCTACGACCGCCGCAAATGGTTCGCCGCCTTGGCCACCCTACTGGCCACGGCCCTCGCCGGCGGCCTCGGCGCGCTGATCCGCATCATTGACGGCCGCTATCGCCCCACCCACACCGATGCCGCCAATCATTGGGAACTCTTCCGCGGCTTCCACAACGGCACCGACCTTTCCTTCCCCTCCGGCCATGCCACGCTGGCCTTCGCCACCGCGGCGGCACTTAGTTATCTTTCACCCAAAGGCCGCCCCGTCTTCCTCGCCATCGCCACCGGCACCGCCGTCTCGCGCGTGGTCATGCAGGCTCACTTCTGGAGCGATGCGCTGTTCGGCGCCGCACTGGGCTGGACCGTCGGCTGGCTCACGATGCAACTTACTGAGCGTTGCTTCATCCGTCGCGGGCTTATCCGTTTTTCCTAGGACTCTCAGCCGAAGGGTTGGTCGATATCATTGTGTGCGGATTCGGCGGCCATGGTTTCTTTGCGTCCTTATTTCTTTACGAGCGGGGTTTTTACTGGCAGCATGGGATGCGTAATGCTAAAATCCAAGGCATGATTCATCGCATGGAAATTGACACAATTATCACCCAGGTCACCCCTTGGCCGATGGAAGAACGTGTGGCCTTGGCCTATCAAATCCTGCGCGATCTGCGCCCACAGTCGCGTCGGCCCGCGCCGCGACGGACGCTGGAGCGGGCCTTGGGGGTTGCCGGCGGAGCCTCGGCGCCGCCCGACGATGCCCTGGTCCAACAGTGGATTGAGGAACGCCGCCTACGGAAGCACGGATGATGCGCATTCTCCTGGATATCAACATCGTTCTTGACGTGCTCTTGAAGCGCATGCCATTCGTACATGACTCCAGCCGCCTGTGGCAAGCCGCCGATGACGGGGCGTTCGATGCCTGCATCTCATCATTCAGCCTGCCTACGATCCACTATATCTGCCAAAAACAAGCCGGAGGGGTTGCCGCCGATACCGCGGTGGACATCTGCCTGGAGGCCTTTGAGATAGCCCCCCTGTACCGCGAGTGTATCGTGGCCGCGCGACAAATCCCCGGCGACGACTTTGAGGACAATCTTCAGGTTGCCTGTGCGTTGACGGATTTCATACAGGGAATCCTGACGCGCAATCCGCGGGATTTCTTGCATGCGCCGATCCGCGTGTATTCCCCGGCGGAGTTGCTCGGAGTCTTGCGGCAGTAATCCGCTAACTCATAGCGTCACATATGTGCCCCTTCGTTTCCCTCCCGCCATCGCCTCCGCTAGAATGAATCCTCACCATCCCGTCACTAATCAGGAGACCCCATGCCCCGCACCCTCACCGCGCTGGCTCTTTTACTTGCTTCCCTCGGTGCCGCCGCCACTCTCGCCCAGCAGCCACCCCCCGCCACCTCCCCCGCCACCACGGCCTCCCGCCCCGCCACCCGCCCCTATGCCCCCGCAACCCTGCCCGGCAAAGGCCTCGCCGAACACAACTTCCTATTTGCTGGTGAAGCCACGCCGCTCCAAATATTCCTCGTCAAGAACGGCAAAATCGACTGGTCCTACACCCACCCCAAACCCGCCCGTGGGGGCGGCGAAATCTCCGACGCCGCCCTCCTCTCCAACGGCAACATCCTCTTCGCCTTCCAATTCGGCGCGGCCATCGTTTCGCCCGATAAGAAAATCCTCTGGAGCGTCGATGCCGCCGCCCCCACCGAAATCCACACGGCCGTCCCGGTCGGCGCAGACAAGGTCGCCTACATCGTCAACGGCACGCCCGCCAAACTGATCGTCGCCAACATCGCCACCAAGGCGACCGAAACCTCCTTCGACCTGCCCACCGGAAATCCCACCACCATCCACGGCCAGTTCCGCCACCTGCGCTACACCGCCGCCGGCACCTTCCTCGTCGCCCACATGGATTCGGGTAAAGTAGTCGAATACGACAAGAACGGCAAATCCATCTGGTCCGTCGCCATCAGCTCCCCCTGGTCCGCCTCCCGCCTCAAGAACGGCAACACCCTCATCGCCACCAACGGCAATATCGTCCGTGAAGTCAATCCCAAAGGCGAAACCGTCTGGGAATTCAAAGCCGCCGACGCCCCCGATTACCGCCTCTGGGGCACCCAAACCGCCGCCCGCTTGGCCAACGGCAACACCATCATCAACAACTGGCATGGCAAGGACGCCGGCGGCGAACCTGTCCAGTTCATTGAAGTCACCCCCGACAAAAAAGTCGTCTGGGCCCTCCGCTCCTGGACCGACCCCAACAACCTCGGCACCTCCACCAATATCCAACTGCTGGATGAACCGGGCAAGGCCGAAACGGGCGAATTGCAACGCTGATAACGTGATCATCCAGCCCGCATGACCCACCAACCAAGGAGCATCTCATGAAATCCACAACCCTCCTCATGGCCGCCATCTTCTCCATCGCCGCCCCCGCCTGGGCCCAAACCACACCCACAACCGCCACGCCTACCGCCCCCGCGCCCGCCGCCGCCGCGCGCAAGGCCAAAGTCGGCGTCATCCGCCTCACCGACACCCTCACCGAGCGCCCCGAATCCTTCTCCATCTCCCTGGCCTCACTCACCAGCTCCGGCAAGGCCCCCGCCCTCTCCAACCTCATGGCCGCCCTCAACACCGCCGCCCGCGACTCCTCCCTCTCCGGCATCGTCCTGGACCTCTCCGCCTTCTCCCTTACCCTCAACCAGTCCCAGGAACTCGGCGCCCTCCTCACCAATGTCCGCCGCTCCGGCAAGCGCGTCGCCATCTACGCCGCCGACTACGACACCCCCACCTACGTCCTGGCCTCCTATGCCGACACCGTCATCATGCCCGAGAACGGCGACGTGCTCATCCCCGGCGTCGGCCTCCAAATGCTCTTCTTCGCCGGCACGCTGGAAAAACTCCACATGTCCGCCGACTTCGTCCAGATCGGCAAATTCAAGGGCGCCCAGGAACCCTTCACCCGCAAATCCGCCTCCCCCGAATACCGCGCCCAAATCGAAAAACTCGTGGACGGCATGTACACCCAGCTCGTCGCCACCATCGCCGCCAACCGCCCTAACCTCACCCCGGACCAGGTCAAAAAAGCCATCGACGAAGGCTGGCTCACCGGCAAACGCGCCAAGGAAATCGGCCTCGTCGACCAAACCCTCACCCGCGACAAGCTCGAAGCCTGGGTCAACGCCCAGTTCCCCGCCGGCGCGGTCTACGTCCCCGACTACGGCACCCCAAACAAAACCGCCCTCGACCTCTCCAGCCCCTTCGCCCTCCTGTCCCTCCTGAGCGCCTCCGACAAGCCCAAACTCGCCTCCGGCCCGTCCATCGCCATCCTCTATGCCACCGGCGAAATCGTCCCCGATTCCCCCGGCAACGAAGGCTCCTCCGACTACGTCACCCCCACCACGATGCGCAAAGCGATCAAAACCGCCGTGGACGACCCCAACATCCGCGCCATCGTGCTCCGCGTCGATTCCCCCGGCGGCAGTGCCGCGGCCTCCGATGAAATCTGGTCCATGCTCAAGGAAGCCGACAAGAAAAAACCCGTCACTGTCTCGATGGGCCGCCTCGCCGCGTCCGGCGGCTACTACATCTCCTGCGCCGGCCGCCGCATCACCGCCGATCCGGCCACCATCACCGGCTCCATCGGCGTCGTCGGCGGGAAGATCGTGCTTAAAGGCACGCTCGACTGGGCCGGCATCAACATCGAACCGGTCAACAAGGGCCAGCATGCCGAAATGCTCTCCATGCTCCGCCCCTTCAACGATGAGGAACGCGCCTTCATCACCAAAACCATGGAGGACGTCTACGCCGTATTCACCGCCCGCGTCACCGCCGCCCGCGGCGAAAAAGTCGCCAAGCTCGACGAAGTCGCCCAGGGCCGCCTCTTCACCGGCCAACAGGCCAAGGACGCCGGCCTCGTCGATGACGTCGGCACCCTCAACGACGCCGTCCGCGCCGCCGCCAAATCCGTGGGCCTCGGCGAAACCTACCAGGTCATCATCCTCCCCGAAACCAAAAACCTCATCGACATCCTCCGCGAGGGCCTCCTGGCCGACGCCAAAACCCCCGTCCCCCTCGACCTCCACCTGGACCCCATCACCAGCATCATCGACACGCTCCCCGCCGAAGTCCGCGTCCCGACGCGCCAGGCCCTGCATTCGCTACAGATGCTGCAGACGGAGCGGATCATGATGGAGATGCCCGCGGGACTGGTGGAAATGCATACGCCGCATCGGTAACCCCCCCCCTCGGATTAACGCCTTGTCAAAATGTCTTGAGAAATGTGAGCAAGGCGGGGATACTGGGGTTTATCGTATGACCTTGGATACCTCCAGGCCTCAAAAAGGTAGGACAGTTTTTCAATGGGCGAAGCCATCAAAAAACTCACGATCGAAGGATTCAAATCCATCCGCAAACTGGAAGATTTTGAATTGCGGTCGTTGAACGTACTCATCGGGGCCAATGGCGCCGGCAAGACCAATTTTGTCAGTTTTTTCCGCCTGCTTAGGGAGTTGATTGAACAGCGACTTGAACTCGCCGTCGCCAAGGGTGGCGGTGCCGATGCATTACTCCATTTGGGCCCCAAGACGACCAAAGAGATCGTTGTCAAACTTTATATTGGCTTGACTGGTTATGAGGTTCGTCTGGTTCCGACGAATGACAACCGGTTGGTGTTTGCGGACGAAAGAACGATTTGCTACGGTCAGCAGGGGAAGGGAAATGCCGAATTTCTTGCAACCGGCCACCACGAAGCGAAATTGAAAGAGCGGAAGGACAACTCAGGTGTTACAACAGGACATGGGGTTTCTGTCCACGTTTATGACGCGCTCTCGAGTTGGGTCGTCTATCACTTCCACGACACCAGCGACACGGCTGACGTTCGCCGTTCAAGACCCATCAATGACAATGAGTTCCTGAGGCACGACGCTTCGAATTTGGCCGCATTTCTCTATCGCATTCAAAAAACCAATGCGACGGAGTATGCCAAAATCAGAGCCGTGGTCCGCCTCGCCGCGCCGTTCTTTGACGACTTTAAGCTGCGGCCTCTGGCCGACAACCCGGAAATGATCCAATTGGAATGGACCCAGAAAGGGTCCGACTATCCGTTCCGTCCCAGCCAGCTTTCCGACGGCACCCTGCGGTTCATCTGCTTGGCCACGGCCCTTCTCCAACCCTCCCTGCCGACTACGGTGCTGTTTGACGAGCCGGAATTGGGACTGCACCCCTATGCCCTGACCTTGCTGGCGAATTTGTTCAAACAAGCTGCCACCCGACATGGGACTTATATTAGCCGTCAAGTCATCGTTTCGACCCAGTCAACCTTGCTGCTCAATGAGTTTGTGCCCGAAGATGTGGTCGTGGTCGAACGCGCCCAAGGGCAATCCACCTTCCGCCGCCTCGATGCCGCGCAACTTGCTGACTGGCTCAAAGAGTATGGCTTGGGTGATTTATGGCAAAAAAATGTGCTTGGCGGCAGACCCACCGGCGAAAACTCTCCGCCCCCGCCTGTCGGCACAGAAGCAGCGATGGTGCCGGGAACTGATGGAAGCAAATCATCTCCGGAGGATCCAACTCCGTGATCCGTTTGTACATCGTCGTTGAGGGCCAAACGGAAGAAGCGTTTGTAAATGACGTGTTGGGTCCAAGGCTCTACCCACGCGGAGTTTATCCCAGCGCTCGTTTGATTGGCCGCCCTGGACACAAGGGTGGCAACGTTTCGTATGCACGGCTGAAGAATGATGTATCGCTCCTGCTCAAGCAGGACCAGGGTGCTTTTTGTACGACCTTGATCGATTTTTACGCCTTGGGAGACGGCTTTCCAGGCAATCCCCCGCCGCCGAATATCCCCAATATCGAAAAGGTCCGGCGGATTGAGCAAGCTGTGATGGCGGACATCATCGACTCCTTGGGCGAACACCGGCGCGCTGACGCACGTTTCCTTCCTTATCTGCAATTGCACGAATATGAAGGCCTCTTGTTCAGCGATCCGGCGGCGTTCGCCACTGGCATCTATCACCCGCATCTACTCGAGCAATTCCAAAATATCCGCGCTCAATTCCCCACCCCTGAGGACATCAACGACGACCCGCTCTCCGCGCCGTCCAAACGCGTGTTGCGGATTTGCCCAGACTACAACAAGCCGCTCTATGGAACCCTCGCCGCCCTCTCGGTCGGCATCGATGCCATGCGGCGGGAGTGCCCGCATTTCAAAGAATGGTTCGACCGCCTGGAAACACTCGCGGGGTAGATGATGAGTCGAATTGTATCCCAATCCCCTCCCCCATCCCCCCTCCTCGCCATCCACAACCTCGTCATCCGCTACGGCAACATCGAAGCCCTCCACGGCGTCACGATGCAAGTCCTCCCCGGCCAGATCGTCACCCTCATCGGCGCCAACGGCGCCGGCAAGTCCTCCCTCCTCCGCGCCATCTCCGGACTCGTCCCCACCCACTCCGGCACCATCGAATACACCCCCCACGCGCCACGTTCTGAATGTTCAAATCTCAAATCTCAAATCTCAAATCTCAAATCCCCCTCCACCACACCCCTCCGCACCGCATCGTCGCCCTCGGCATTTCCCACGTCCCCGAAGGCCGCGGCATCTTCGCCCACATGTCCGTCCAGGAAAACCTCGAACTCGGCGCTTACCTCCGCCGCGACCACGCCGCCATCGCCGCCGACCTCCTCCGCGTCTTCACCCTCTTCCCCCGCATCAAGGAACGCCGCGCCCAACTCGCCGGCACCATGTCCGGCGGCGAACAACAAATGCTCGCCATCGGCCGCGCCCTCATGTCCCGCCCCCGCGTCCTCCTCATGGACGAACCCTCCCTGGGCCTCTCCCCCATCCTCGTGCGGCAAATCTTCGACGTCATCCGCGAAATCAACCAGGCCGGCGTCACCATCCTCCTCGTAGAACAAAACGCCCACCTGGCCCTCCAAATCGCCCACCACGCCTACGTCCTCGAAACCGGCACCATCGCCCTAAGCGGCCCCGCCCAACAAATCCGCGGCAACGACCAAGTCCGCAAAGCCTACCTCGGTGAAGATTGATCTATGTAGTCGCGAAGTTGTTCGTTTAACTGGGCAGCTTCTCTGGAAGAAAGCGTTCTCCCAATGGACAGCTTGCGTGAACCTTATCCAGTCCAAACCTCGACAAAATGACCACGGCGAAGGGCGTCATATAACAGCCAAAGGCCAAGGACCGTAAAGATGCCGGACAAGAATGGCCAAAACATGATCAAGCCATTCATGGCCGTACTGATAACCCCCAGAAGAAACGTTCCCGAACAAATTGTGAGGGCCGTGGCGAAGACCATTTGCATGAAGGGATGCCGCGCCAGATAACCGTGACGCAGACTGATGGAACGTATGTCCTGCCGTTTGACGGCGAGCACAGGGCGGTTGTCCTGCATTTCCACAACCTGTTCGGAGGAGATGCGGAGATTGCCGAAGGCGAGGATTTGATGTTCTGGGAGTTCTGGGATCATTAAAACCTCAGGGTATCATTTTCACTGCCCCTCCGCCCGGAACGTAAACTGCTGCACCCCCAGCGCCGCCTGCGCCATCAGTCCCCCCTCCGGCAGCGTGAACACCAGCACCCCCGTGCCATAATCCGCCGCCGCCGCCGCCCCCGCCGAAACCGCAATCGCGCTGGCCCGCGCGTCAAACTCCCAGGTGTTATGCGTGAAATTCAGGTACGTCGTCTCCGTGCGGAACATGACCAGTTCCGCATATCGCTGCACGCCCAATTGCAGCCCCACCGATCCCTGCGTGACATCCGCGTACCCCACGAACTGGCCCTTCTGATACACCTCGCCCTTCCCGTACGCCCCGCCCGCGATGGCCGCGCCGGTGGTGATCCGCGGAAACACCACATAGGCATAGGATGAATTCAGCAGCGATTCCAGGGACGAATCCGTCCGCTTGAAATCGCTCACCGACGCCTGCGCCCGCTGCCGCAGCAGCGTCCGGTCCTCCGCATCCCCGGGGTTGACCGTTCCGCACGCCCCCAGCAGGGCCGCCGCCGCCACCACCAACACCGCCTGAATTCGGGTAGTCATGACATTCTCCTTAAAAAGACCGTGCAATCCATTGGGCAACATTTTATATCGCCCGCCTCCAACAATCGAGAACTTTTTGCAATCTCAAGGAGGCCCTTATGCCGCCGTCCAGACCTACCTCGCCGCCAAGCCCGTCTTCGATTTCCTCAAGGTTCCCGACAACGTCGGCGTCAGCTTCCGCCCCGGCGGCCACGGCATGTTCCCCGAAGACTGGTCCGCACTCCTCGACTTCTCCGACCAGAAACTCCTCCACAAGCCCGGCACCCGCAAATTCGACGTGCTGCCCCCCGCGGATCAGTTGAAATAACCCCATCCCTGGCGTCAACTTTCGTCCAACCGGCGTCAACTTGTGTCGACTTGATGTCAACTTAGTGTCGACTTTTGTCCACTTTTG
>CAIPTQ010000177.1 GCA_903868035.1 uncultured Phycisphaerales bacterium | reverse complement strand
CCCCCCCCCCCCCCCCCCCTAAAACTCATCGACCCGCGGTATCTGCGTGAAGGAAATGCGGGTGGGTGCCGCATTCGCCGCCCCGAACATCCCCGCGAAATACACCGTGTGCCGCCCGTACTTGCCGTCCAGCAGGTCCATCACATCCGCCAGGGCGTTGCGGCGGATTTGCTCCGGAAACAGCGGCAGGGTAGTGCTGCCGTCGGCCACCAGGTGCGTCAATACCATCCCCACGTGGTACGGCTTGCCCGCGGGATGCTCGCGCCACGCCTCCTCAAACGCCTGAATCATCGTCAGCGTGTCGCGGCACCGCCCCAGCGCCATCCGCCGCTCCCACCACGGCCCATTGAGAACCTCCACCGACACATGCAGCCGGCCCGCCGAGTAGTGAATCGCCCGCAGCCGCATCGCGGCCTTGTGGATCAGCCGCACCAGCACCGCATGCGCCCCCTCGATGGTCCGCCGCTCCGGCGGCAGCACATGCGAATGCCCCACCGTCCGCCGGTGCGTGGGCCGGTGCGGCAAATCCAGCCCGCGCAGTTGATGCCACCAGATCGACCCCAGCACCGTGCTGCCCCAGACCGCCGACAACTCCTCCACCGACAGGCGGCACAACTCGTGGACGTGCTGGATGCCCCGCTGGTGCAGCCGCCGCTGCATGTTGCCGGCGATCCCCGGCAGGTCCGTCAGCTCCAGCTTGCAGATGGCATCAGGCATCTGCTCGGCGGTCAGGATCGTCAGGCCGTCGGGCTTCTGCATGTCCGAGGCCAGCTTGGCCAGCCACGCGTTGGGCGCCAGCCCGATCGAGCACCGCATGTGCGCCCCGACCGCCAGGCGGATCGCCGCCTTGACTTGCCCCGCGATGGCCGCGGCGCGCTCCGGCTCGCGTTCCCCGCCCATCAGCCGGCCGTACATCTCGTCGATCGAGCAGACCTGATCGACATGCAGGCAGGACTCGACGGCGGTGACGATGCGGTGGTGGTACTCGACGTACAGCCGCGGCCGGGCTTCGACCAGAAAAATTCGCGGGCACAGCGTGCGGGCTTCGCGGACGATGGTGCCGGTCTTCACGCCGCAGGCCTTGGCCTCGTAGCTGGCGGCGATG
Source organism: uncultured Phycisphaerales bacterium (assembly GCA_903868035.1). The sequence goes on along the minus strand of CAIPTQ010000177.1, from coordinate 32,543 downwards.
CAGCAGGTGTTGGCGGTGAGCATGGGGACGATGCCCACGGGCCGGCCGCGCAGCTCCGGCCGCTCCTGCTGCTCGACGGAGGCGAAGAAGCTGTTCATGTCCACAAACAGATACCGCAACACGGTCGGGTCTCCGCGCGAGAATACCTAACATATACCTTACTAACATATACCGTACTACCTGTGAATGCAAGTCCCGGCTACAATCCCCGGCCTATGTGTGCGCGCTTCACCCTTCGTCGCCGTCTGAATGAACTCGCTGGGCATTGGCATGCGCGATTGGGGCCGGGGATGGACCGGTTCGCGGCCCGGTACAACATCGCGCCCAGCCAGCCGGTGCCGGTGCTTGCCTGCGATGAGCGGGGGCGGCCGGTGCTGCGGCTGATGCGCTGGGGTTTGGTGCCGCACTGGGCGAAGGATCCATCCATGGGCGCCAAGCTCATCAACGCCCGGATCGAAACCGTGCGCGACAAGCCGTCCTTTCGCGACGCGCTGAAGTATCGCCGGTGCCTGATCCCCGCGGATGGTTTTTACGAATGGACTTCCGGCACCGGCGGCAAGCGCCAGCCGTACTTTATTCACCAGCAGGACGATGGGGTGTGGGTGTTTGCCGGCCTGTGGGAGCACTGGCAGGACGCCCGGGGCAACGAACTGGAGACCTGCACGATCCTGACGACGGCCGCCGATGAAGTCGTGCGGCCCCTGCACGAGCGGATGCCCGTGATTGCCGATCCGATCGCCGGCCGGGCGTGGATGCAGGCGTCGTCGCCGGAGGAGGCCTTGGCCGTTTTGGCGGAACGGGCGGTGCCGGGGTTGGTGATGCATGCGGTCAGCCCGCGCGTGAACCGAGCGGTTGTGGACGATCCGCGCTGCGTGGCGCCTGTGCCGCAGGACCAAAGCGGATTATTCTAAAATGCCGTGAATGCCGCTCCCGCCGGCCGCCCCCACAAAAATCGGTAACGGGGCATCTTTAGCGCATGCCCCGGCCCATCATTGGGCCACGGCCCATACCCATGCCGCCCATACCGCCTCCCATACGCATACCGCCGCCCATACGCATACCGCCGCCCATGCCCATGCCGCCCATACCGCCACCCATACCCATGCCTCCACCCATACCGCTTCCGCCGCAGTTGCCACGGCCCATGGCACTACCAGAGCACATCGGGGCGTCAGTGGCGGCAGGTTGATTCTGCTGGGCGCCAGGCAACTGGATTACCGTGTCCTTGGCCGTCGCGGGTGCCGGGGCTTTGACGTCGGCCGCCTGTGCGCCGATTCCCAGGAGGGCGGTGGCGGTTGCCGCGATGAGATAGCCAAATTTCATGGTGTACTCCTCAATATAAGAATCCTGGCCGTGTGACAATACTTTAGCCGCGTTCGGCATGTCGTTGCAACTATGGAACGCTTCGCCGGTTACAATCCTTCGGTCTTTGTGGAAAGATTTCCGGGAAATGCCCATGACCCCAGCGGGTGAAAACATCAGGGCCGCCGAAATGACGCGGGAAGCGGCGCTGATGCGGCGCGTGGCCGAGGGCGAGCGCGCGGCCTTCTCGGAGCTCTTCCGCGCCCACCAGGCACGGGTCTGGGCGGTGGCCTATCGTTTTACGCAGCGCCGCGACGACGCCGACGACATCGCCCAGGAAGCCTTCATTCGCCTCTGGAATGCCGCCCCGCGCTGGGAACCCGCGGCGCGCCTGAGCACGTGGCTGTATCGCGTGGTAACGAATCTCTGCCTGGATTTCCAACGGAAGCAGGCGCACGCGCCGGCCGCATTCACGGGGGACATTGCAGAACCAGCCGCGCCCGATGCCACGGCACTGGAATCGCAGGAGAACATTACGCGGGTGCGGCTTGCCGTGGCCGCTTTGCCGGAGCGTCAGCGGATGGCGGTGATTCTGCACCGGTTTGAGGGGCTTTCGTACCACCAGATCGCCCAGACAACCGGCTGGGGCGAGGCCGCCATCGAGTCGCTGCTCTCACGGGCATACGCGTCTCTGCGACAGCAACTCTCGGATTTACAGGCACTTATATAACGACCGAAGGAAAAGTTTGCCTTACACGTTCAATTATCAGGAGGCCGTATGGACCACCTCACAGACCGTCAATTACTGGCGCTTGTCCAAGGCGAACTGGTGCCGGAGGAAGCACAGACGGCGCATATACAGGATTGCGCCACATGTCAGCAACGTCTGGCGGCGCTGAAATCCGTATGGGGTCATTTGGGGGCGTGGTCCCCGCCGCCTCCGCCTCAGGATTTGGAAACACGCCTGCTGGCGGCGTTGCCGGTTCGGCCCCCGGTACATCAGGGCCAGTGGCTGCGGTCCCTGCGTGTCGCAGCGGCACTTCTGTTGGCCGCCGGCATCGGACACGCAGCCGGCCGCCTTGCCTGGCGACCCGCCGTCGCCAATCCCGCTGATGCGGACGCCGCTGCCGCCGCGCTGCATCTGGATGACTTTTCGACGGCGACGACGCTGCTGGCGGCAATTGATGCGCCGGAAGGAGTACAACCATGAAACGTGGCACCTGGCTGATTCTCGGGGCATGTGTGGCCGTGGGGTTGACCACGTTTCTGGTCACAGTGAAAGCCGCTCCGTCCGTAGCCACCACCACCGCCAGCACCGCACCTCTGTGCCGCTGGCTGGCGCTCTCGCCAACACAGCAGCAGGATATTGCCCAGGACGATCCGACCTACGACGCAGACTCCGCCGCTTTACGCGAAAAAGTCGCCGCGGCGCGCGATATTCTCGCGTCCATGCTCGAAGCGCCCGATACTGCCGAAGCGGACATCCTTGCCCAGGTCGATCGCGTTTCCGCCGCCGAAAACGCCCTGCAACGCCGCGTGACGCAGTACGTCCTCCGCATACGGCAACATCTGACAACCCAGCAGCAGCTTAATCTCATGGGGCTCTGCGCCGATGCCATACGCGGCCAAGGCTACGGTCGCGGCATGGGGATGGGGATGGGCATGGGAATGGGGATGGGCAGGGGTATGGGTGGGATGGGCGGCATGAGTGGCATGAATGGTCGTGGTTATCGCGGCGGACGCGGCGCGCCGTGACAGGCTTCGTCATGGTTCGTTAAGTCAAGCCAAGAATCCGGTGATTTTGTGCTAGGTCCGGCCTTGCCGGAAAGATATAATGAACCTCAGAGTCTGATTGAGCATTGGCTTTGTGAAGCCAGCATCCTCTCATCCCCACCAGATCATGAGCGGCTGTTGCTGGTTCAACCACTCTCACGTTCGCTGCACGCTGGACTTTTTTCTGCCCCTGCCTCTCAGTCGCACCGGCATCAAGCCTGACCAACGCGCGACAAGGAGGCATTCATGCAATTAGCCGTTTGCGAACCCATCCATGTCCGGCACGAAGCGGTACACCAGTTGGGATCGCGCGCCAAGGTGCTGCTGACGAGCGTCTTTGGTCCCTATTCCCAGGATGACGAATACGGCAGCCGGACGATCAACCCCATGGAACTGGCCCACAACCAGTTGACGCGCGTGCAGGGTCCGTTTTCGATGCGGATGTGCCACCGCTCGTGGGGGCTGCTGTTCATCCAGGCCAACATTGCGGCACCCTGCACGTGCCTGGATTTTCCCACCCTGGAGCGCTTCATCGAGGAGATTCGCACGCACCACTACGACATCGTGGGGATCGGGTCGATCATTTCGAACATCGGCAAGGTCGCCAAGATGTGCGCAGTGATCCGGGAATATCTGCCGCGGGCCAAGATTGTCGTCGGCGGCCACATTGCCAACCTGCCGGAGCTGGCCGACCGCATCGACGCGGATTACATTGTGCATGGTGAGGGGATACGCTGGTTCCGGCACTTCCTGGGCGAGGATGAGGATCAGCCGATCCGGCATCCGCTGCTGTGGAGCGGGTCGCGCCGGCGGGCGCTGGGGGTGTCCCTGCCGGACAGCGTCGATAGGCCGGCGGCGGCACTGGTGCCGTCGGTCGGCTGTCCCATCGGGTGCAACTTCTGCTCGACGTCGCACATGTTCGGGGGCAAGGGGCATTTCGTGAACTTCTACGAAACGGGCGACGAGCTGTTTTCGGTCATGTGCCAGTTGGAAGCGGCCATGAAGGTGAAGGCGTTCTTTGTCATGGACGAAAACTTCCTGCTGCACCGCAAGCGGGCGCTGCGCCTGCTGGAACTGATGGAAGAACATAATAAGTCGTGGTCGCTGTACCTGTTCAGTTCCGCCAACGCCCTGCGGACCTATACCATGGAGCAGTTGGTGAGCCTGGGGGTATCGTGGGTGTGGATCGGGCTCGAAGGCGAGTCCAGCCAATACACAAAGCTGCGCCACACCGACACCCACGCGCTGGTGCGCGAGCTTCACGCGCATGGCATCTGGGTGCTGGGTTCCACGATCATCGGCCTGGAGTCGCACACGCCGGAGAACATCAACGCGGCCATTGATTATGCGGTGAGCCACGAGACGGAGTTCCACCAGTTCATGCTGTATACGCCGACGGCCGGCACGCCGCTGCATGCGGAACTGTCGCAGCGGGGCGTGCTGCTGAGCCGGGAGGAATTTTCGGAGGCCGACACGCACGGGCAATGGCGGTTCAATTACCGCCATCCGCATATTCCGGCGGGGGATGAGACGGAGCTGCTGCTGCGGGCGTTCCACAAGGACTATGACACCAACGGGCCGAGCATTCTGCGGCTGGTCCGCACAACGCTGGAGGGCTGGCGCAGGTACAAGGACCATCCGAGCCCGCGCATACGCAATCGTTACCGTGAAATGCTCAAGGGCTATTCGACGGTCATGGCCGGGGCGCTGTGGGCGGCGCGGCGCTGGTTCAAGGGTAATGCCGTGGTGGCGCGAAAAATGGACGGGCTGCTGGCCGAGGTCTACGACGCCTGCGGTTGGACGGCGCGTGTCGCGGCACCAGTGCTGGGCCGGGTCTTTCTCACGACGCTCACCCGCGAAGACAAGCGGCTGCGCGGCGGTTGGACCCGCGAGCCGCCGACGTATTATGACCAGAATGATGCCGCCATGGCACAGGGCCGCATCGGCGGCAAGATCGCGGCGCTGCTGCAATCAGTTGCCGCCGGCCGTTTGGCCGGCGCGAAGATGACGTTGGGCGTGACGTAATCCGCGACCATGTTTAACCTACACCGGCTTGGCGGATGGCGGCCCACATGTCATTTATCGGGATCAACCTGGGCGCCTTGACGGTGAAGGTGGTCAGCATCGAGGGCGCGCAAGTATCGGTGCGCGTCGTCGGCCACCAGGGGCGGGCCGGCGAGGTGCTGGCGCAGGTGCTCGCGGAGTTTCCGCCGGCGCAGGCGTACGGCGTGTGCGGGCATCTGGGCCATCTCTCCGAGGTGGCGGCGACCGAGGCGGCGCTGCAATTTGTGGGCGGGGAGTACGATGCCGTGGCCTCGCTGGGCGGGGAGAGTTTCGCGGTTTATCTAATCAAGGGGGGCAGGATTCTCACGGCCCTCTCGCACAACCAGTGCGCCGCCGGCAGCGGCGAGTTCTTGATCCAGCAGATCGGGCGGCTGGGCCTGAGCCTGGAGGAAGCGATCACCCGGTCCTTTGAAGGCCACGTGGTTCCCCTGGCGGCGCGGTGCAGCGTCCACTGCAAATCGGACATCACGCACAAGTTGAACCGCAAAGAGGCGCGGGTGGAGGATGTGCTGCGGACGCTCCACGAGAGCATGGCCAGCAAGCTGGTGGCGCTGCTGGAGAAGGCCCAGCATCAGGTGCATCGGCTGCTGCTGATTGGCGGACTGGCGCAGAACCGCGCGCTGGCCGCCGCGCTGGAAAGCCGGCTGCCGGGAACCCGCATCCAGACGCTGCCGGAAAGCCCCTATTTTGAAGCCCTGGGCGCGGCGGTCTTGACGCGCGCCCAGCCGTTGTATGACCATCCCCACCTGGAGAAGAAACCGCCGCTGGCGATCCTGCCGCCGTTGTCCCCGGGTCAGGCGCAGGTCAACTGGATGGCCGTGCCGCCGGCGAATCCGGAATTGCCCGGACCCTTTGTCCTGGGCGTGGACGCCGGATCCACCACCACCAAGGCGGTGCTGCTGAATCCCAGTACGGGGCAACTGATCGCCTTTCACTATGGGCGCACCGAAGGCGACCCGGTGGAGGCGACGCGGCGCTGCCTGCGGGCGCTGGCCGGGCAAGTCGGCAACCGCGGGGTGAGCCTGACGGCGACCACCGGCTCGGCGCGGGAACTCATCGGGGCGTACTTGGGCGCGGCCCACGTCTACAACGAAATCTCGGCCCACGCGACCGGCGCCACGCACTTCGATCCGCAGGTCGATACGATTTTCGAAATCGGCGGGCAGGACTCCAAATACATTTTGCTGCGCAACGGCGTGCCCATTGATTATGCGATGAATGCGGCCTGCTCGGCGGGGACGGGGTCATTCCTCGAAGAGTGCGCCCAGAGCGATCTGGGGCTGCCGCTGGCGGAGATCACGGAGGCGGCCTTGCGTGCCGAAAAGCCGGTGGCCTTCAAGGCGACCTGCGCGGCGTTCATCAACTCGGACATCCGTGCGGCCTTGCAGGAGGGCTACGCACGCCCGGACGTGGCCGCCGGGCTGGTCTATGCGGTGGTGCAGAACTATCTGACGAAGGTGAAAGGCTCGCGGGCGGTGGGGCGAAGGGTGTTTTTGCAGGGGGGCGTAGCACTGAACCGGGCGGTGGCGTGCGCGTTTGCCCAGTGTTTGGGCAAGCCTGTGACGGTGCCGGCGCATCCGGAACTGCTGGGGGCGATCGGGGCGGCACTGCTGGCGCTGCAGCGGTCCAAAGGCGTGGCGGGGACCGTCGTGGACTTGACGAAGCTGGCCGAGCCGAACCTGCTCGAGTTGGGCCATTTCACCTGCGGCAGTTGCGGCAATCACTGCACGATCGACCGCTTCGAGGTGGCGGGACGGAAGTTTCCCTTCGGCGGACGCTGCACGCGCTTTGAGAGCGTCTGGAAACGTGCCGACCGGCCCCCGGAAGCCGTGAACCTCGTCGAGGCGCGGAATGAACTGATCTTCCTGCCCATTACGCACACGCCGGGCCACCGCAGCATCGGCATCCCGCGCGCCTTGACCACCCATTGGCTGTATCCCTTGTACGCGACCTTTTTCACGCAGTTGGGGATGGAGGTCGTCTTGTCCGAGGTGGACCCGGCGGGGTGGCTGAAGGCCAATTCGGGATTCTGCTTCCCGGTGCAGATCGCCCACGGGGCGGTACTGGATTTGGTCAGACGGGGGGCCAAGCTGATCTTCCTGCCGCAGGTGAGCCGGATGCCCAACCCACGGGGAGCGCGGGATTCGTATCTGTGCCCGATTGCCCAGGCCAGCCCGTATGTCCTCGCCAAGGCCTTTCCGGAGGCGACGATCCTGGCACCGGTGCTGGATTTTGCCGCCGGCTACGAGACGGCGCCGGGTTTGGTGGAGTTGGCAAAATTTCAGTTGGGCTTCACGCCGGAAGCGGCGCAGGAGGCGTATCGCGCGGCGGTCGGCGCGCAGCTTCAGGCCGAGGCGGCGATGCATGAACTGGGGGAACGGGCCTTGCGTGCGGCGTTGGCGGATGACCAGCCGGCCTTACTGCTGGTGGGCCGCAGTTACAACGCGTATCCGCCGGAGGCCTCGCAGTCGATCGCGCGGAAGCTCGCCAGCATGGGCGTGCGGGTCATCCCCGGTGATTGCCTGCCGCAGGAGCGCGTCGGGCCGACGGCCTGGCACTATCCGAACCTGATCATGAACGCGGTGGCGCTGGCCCAGCGCCACCCCAATCTGTTCCTGCTCTACGTGAGCAATTTCAGTTGCACGATTGACGCCTTCACGCATTCCTTTTTCGCCGCGGAAATGGGCGCCAAGCCGTACCTGCTGCTGGAGATCGACGCCCACACGGCCGATGCGGGCATCCAAACGCGGCTGGAGGCTTTCTGGGACATCATCCGGAATTACCACGCACCGGCGGCGGCCCACTCGGGCTTCCAACCCGCCGCCGTCGATGGCGATGGGACGATTATCACCTCCGCGGGCCTGCGCATCCCGTTTCGCGATCCCCGGATCAAAATCTACTTCCCCACCTTCTCCTATTATCATGCCCAGGCCGTCGCGCTGGCGGCACGCTGGCTGGGGCTGAATGTCGGCACGCCGCCGGAGTTGAGCCGCCGGCAACTGGAGCGCGGCCTGCAATATAGTTCCGGCCGCGAGTGCCTGCCGCTGCCGGTCTGCGTGGGACAGATGCTGGAGATTCACGAGCAGCGAAAGCCCGGCGAAGTGGTGGGCTTCTACATGATGCGCGGCGGAGCGCCCTGCGTGGCGGACTGTTACTTGGATTACTTCCAGCAGTTCATCGGCAACAATGAACTGCGCGACCTGTTCATTTTCGATCCCTTCGAGGGCACGGAACATTTTGGCCTCAGCGCCCGGAAGATTACGCAACTCGCCGCCCCGGTTTCCACGCTGGCGGACCTGTTTGTCGAGATGGAGCAGACCCTCAGTGTCACCGGCGCGGCGGACGGCACCGCCCGCCTCAAGGCTTGCTGGCAGCGCCACCTCGGCGGCCAGGCGAGCATTAAAACGCTCACCGCGAATCTGGAAACGCTGATTGACGAAGTGATGGCGATCCCGCGCCAGGATCCAAAAGGCTGCCCCAAGGTGGTGGTGACGGGGGACTTCTTCCTGCGCTTCAGCCCCTCCTTTATGGAAGGCGTCCATAAGCGCTATGCCCAGCACGGCATTATTCTCGTGCCGGTGGGGCTGAACGAACTGTTCCTCTACGGCGCTTACTCGGGGATGGCCAGCACCGCCCGCGGGTGGGACTTGCCGCCGGATTCCGCCTGGGCGGTGGCCCAGGCGTGCCTGCGGGTGTTTCAACCCGGGGCGCGGAGTTACCTGACAAGTTGGGCGCAGTACCACTGGCTAAAATACTATGATGATCGCTACCGCCGGCTTTTCGCCCGGACCGGCCTGCTGATCGGGGCGGGGCATGACATCGTGCGCCTCTTCGCCCAGGCCGCCGAGCACCTCTCGCCCACCATCGGCGGCGAAGCCCTCCCCACCGTGGGCAAGGGCATGGCCGCCGAGGAGGAGGGCTACGACGGCATCATCGCCATCGGCCCGTTCAATTGCCTGCCGTTCCGCATCTCCGAGGCCATCCTCAAGCCCCACAGCCTGAAGCGCGACATGCCGATCCTGACCTACGAAAGCGACGGCTTCTCGGTGCATCCGGCATTTCTGCGGCAGGTGGATGTGCATATCCAGCAGGTGCTGGCGCATCGGGCGCGGGTTATTTAGCGGGGCTTGCGATCGAGGCCGCGGGGGAGGATCGCTGCTCGACGGGTTGGAGCGTGATTTTTGTGCCGCGGTGGTCATCGAGGGCCACGATCATGGGCTGCGTGCCGTCGTGGACCAGCTTGACGGTGATGGGCCCGCGCAGGCAGTCCCCCGCGCGGGCCTGATGGGTCGGATAGCGAAAGATGACTCCCGGATGCAGTGTGGACGCGATATGCATGGTCCCGGTGAGGGCCTCGTCCGCCGGACGCTTGAGAACCGCGAGCCGTTTGGCCATCTCTTCGGCCTGGGTTTCAAGCTCATCGGCCAGGAACAGGAGTTCGGTCGCCTTTTCCTTCTGCGCGGCGGTGAGCGTTTTCTGGCGGGCCATGAGCGGTTCTACGGCCGTGCGTATGTCCCGGGCCTTTTGCCGGTTGACGGCGGAAGCCTCGGTGGCGCGGCGGATTTCCGCCTGCTGTTCGGGGGAGACGCCCAGTTCCAGGATGGTGCGCACGCCCGAGGGCGATCCGGCGGTGTGGCAGTGGATGCCTGCGATGGCGCACACGTGGCCCGAGAGGATGGTGCCGCGATCCACGCGCAGCGTGCCGCCGCACTGGACGAGGCTGTTGTCGATTTCATTTTCGATGACGACATCGCCGCCGGCGATGACCCGCGCATTGCTGAGGAAGCGCGCCGCCAGGCGGCCGCCGGCGCGGACGAGGCCTTTTTCCTTGCCGCAGACGCCGCGCTGAACCGTGAGGTCGCGGCCGGCCTGGACGTCGGCCGCCTCGATGCAATCCTGGACGGTGATGTCCCGCGAACCGTGGACGACGGCGAGATCCAGCACGCCCCGGCGCAAAATCATGTCGCCGGCGAAGTGGAACGGGCCGTTGGCGGCATCGAGCGGATCGGCCCATTCGAGCGTTTCGAGAACCTCCAGTTTGTTCTGCACCAGCCGCACGTGCCCGTCCCAGCGCGCGACGTAGGCGGATAGCGCATCATCCCAGCACACGCCCGCGCCCAACTTCAGCGCCGTCCCGGCCGACGCGGCGGCGTTCGCAACCGACGGCAGGGCGCGGGCGACGACCTGTCCGGCCGTGCAGAGCAACACACCCCGGCGCGCCATCCCGGCGGCCTCGGATTGGTCCTCCACGGGCCACACCAGTTCGATTCCGCCGTGGTGCGCGGGCGTGCCGGGGGGCGTGGGCATTTCCGTCGCGGCGAGCGTGTTCATGGGGACTCCTTAGGACTGGCGCATCAATAACTGTCAAAAGTGGCAGGCACACTCCGTGTGCCGTTGAGCCCTTGGCAGACGGCACTTGGAAAGTGCCTGCAACTTTGGCGTCGGCACCACTTTTTTGATTCGCCGGTCCTTAGGCGGCGACGGCCGCGGACTTGTGTTTGGCCAGGGTCTGGCGGACCCGTTCCAGGAGCACATCGGGGGTGAAGGGCTTGATGACGTAGTTGTTCACGCCGGCCTTGATGGCCTCGATGATGGACGTTTTTTCGGCCTCCGTGGTCACCATGATGATGGGCGTGGCCTTGTCCTTTTCGCGCACGCAGCGGACAAAGGTCAGGCCGTCCATGTTGGGCATGTTCCAATCGACGAGCATCAGGTCGAAGCGGACGGTTCCCAGGCCAATGGCGGTGAGCCCCTCGGCGCCGTCACCGGCCTCGGTGAACGCGGCGTTTTCCAGCGACTTCAGGACGTTCTTCTGGATATTGCGCATCGTGCGCGAATCGTCAACCAACAGTATTTTCATAGGGTACTTCCTTTCTGCGCCCGGGACGGCGGGGGACATTTCAGGCTTACCTCGACGGCGAAATCGCCGTGGAAGGTGTTGCAGGGAATGATGATGCACGGCACGTCGTGGAGCCGGGCCACGGCGTGGCCCGAGCCCATGATGATGCTGGGCAGGCTGATGTGCGTGCCCGGGCCGAAGCCGGTCTTGGCGCTGCCGCCGATCATATTGGCCAGTTCGCCCACGGCGTCGGCAAAGTCGGCCGAATCGGGCGCGATGGGCATCGCCGCCAGGGCGCTGACGATGGCGCTGGCCGTGGACTTTTGGAAGCTCAGCACCATCGAACCGTTGAACGCGCCGGAAAAGCCGATGATCCCCGACACTTCATAGGTGGTCACGGGATCCTGTTTGAGGGCCGGCGCGCCCACGGTCACGGTTACGCCGGCCATGGTCTGCAGGACCTCCTTGATGGAACGCACAAAATGGGCCACGCACTGGGCGGTCGAGGCGGGGGGCGAGGCGGTTGCGGCGATCATCATGGTATCTCCAAAAAAAGCAGTTCCGCACGGATGTCGGCATCCGGCTTAGTTCGTGGTTCGTTCCATCTGGCGGATCGTCGCGAGCAAGAGGCCCGCGATCTCGGGCAGGCCCGCCGTGATTTCCGCGGCCCCGCACTTGATCGCCTCCTGCGGCATGCCAAAGACCACGGAGGTGGCCTCGTCCTGCGCCAGCGTCCGGGCGCCGGCCTGCCGCATCAGCAGCAGGCCCTTGGCGCCGTCAGCGCCCATGCCCGTGAGGATCGCACCCATGGCATTCTTGCCGGCGCATTGGGCCACGGATTGAAACAGCACCTCCACGCTGGGCTTCTGGTGGAACACCTCCGGACCATCCTTGATCTGAACGCTGTACCGCGCCCCGGTCCGCCGCAGGAGCATGTGTTTGCCGCCGGGGGCGATCAGCACCTGCCCCGTGAAGACGCCGTCGCCATCCTCGGCCTCCTTCACGCGCACGCGGGTCGTCGTGTTCAGGCGGTCGGCGAAGGAACGGGTGAACCGCTCGGGCATGTGCTGCACGATCACCGTGCCCGGCGCATCGGCGGGAAACTCCGAAAGAATGCGGGTGAGCGCCTGCACCCCGCCGGTCGAGGCGCCGAGCGCCAGGACCTTCTCCGACGTGGCCAACTGGTCCGCCCCGAGGCGGCGCTGCGGGGGCCGCGCCGCCGCCGGCTGGACCTGGATGATGCGCATCCGGGCGGCCGCCTTGATCCGGGTGATGAGAGTCTGCGACAGGTTGCCCACGCCAAACGCGGAGCCGGGCTTGGCCAGCACGTCCACCGCCCCGGCCTCCAGGGCCTCCACCGCCGTGCGCGTGCCCTCGGCGGTCAGGGAGCTGAGGACGATCACCGGCATGGGAAGGTGCTGCATGAGGCGGCGCAGGAAGGTGATGCCGTCCATGCGGGGCATCTCGATGTCGAGCGTGAGCACGTCGGGCTTAAGCTCGACAATGCGATCGCGGGCCTGATAGGGGTCCGGCGCGGACCCCACGACTTCAATGCCGCCGTCCTTGGCCAGTTCGCGGCACAGGACGGTGCGCACGACCGCCGAGTCGTCGATCACGAGCACGCGCACCTTGCGCGCCGCGTCCGCCGTTGAAGACGGTGCCGGGGATGCGTCAAGTGTGGAAGCCGGGCTGAGGGTCATGGCATTTCCTCCATCCGCGCCGCCAGGGGAAGGCCCTCCGCCAGCACGACGACCGATCCGGGCCGGGAGGCTAAACGCCCCCAGTCGGGCAGGACGATCGCGGTGGGCAGGCCCATCTCCGGCGGGTCCGCCGAACAGCGCCGGTGGAGCCACAGGCCGGTGACAATGTTGCAGAGTTCCTGGATCACGTCCTGGGCGCGCCGGGCGGCCAGTTCGTCGGAGGGTTCCACCCCCAACAGGTTGGCGGCCATGAGGCATCCCAAAGCCCGCGGCGCGGCGAGCTGCAGCTCGCCGGACAATCCGCCCGTGAAGCGGAGCGTGTAATAATCCGCGTTGGCCGGCGCGGGAATGGGCCCGTCCGCCGGTTCCACGGCGATGAAGGCGAACGTTTGCAGCGCCTCGGCGAGGCACTCGAGCAGCAGATCGGCGGCGGTCTCAGGCATGGATGGCCTCCAGCAGGGGCGCGACGAGGTTGCGCAGGGTTTCGGGGGTGCAGGGTTTGCGGACATAGCCTTTTACGCCGGCGCGGCGGAGTTCCAGCAGCCGGTGGGTGCTCGGTTCAGCGCTGACGATGGCCACGGGGATGTGGGCCGTGGCCGGGTTGGACAGGAGGGCGCGGGTCAATTCCATGCCGTTCATCACGGGCATGTGCAGGTCGGCCAGGATGAGATCGACGGGGTGGAGGGCGAGCAGCGCCAGCGCCTCCTGGCCGTGGCCGGCTTCGTGGAATTCGGCGACCTCGAGGCCGGAAAGCTGCAGGGCGCGTTTGATGAGGCCGCGGGTGGTGGCCGAGTCGTCGACGATGAGAATGCGATGGGACATGGTGGCCTCCTACAGGGGAATGCTTTCGCCGCGGGCTTTGATGATGGTCGAACCGTCGTCCAGGCGGAGATACAGGGTGCGGGGTTCGGATCCGCCGACCTGTTCGGCCGACAGGAGCAGGCCGTGCTGCCAGAGGATTTTGCGGATGGCGGTGTGGTTTCTCCGCCCGATGCAGAAAATGCCCTGGTCGTCGAACATTTCCGCGCCGCCGGCGAGTTTGACTTTCAGCCGCGACTTGTGGGCGCCGGTGGTTTGCAGTTGCGCCAGCAGGTGTTTCATGCCGGTGTCGGCGAACATGCAGGGATTCTGCGAGGCGCGGGACGCGTCCAGGGCGGACGAGGGCAGTTGGTAGTGCAGCAGGCCGCCGCAACGCGCCACGGGATCGTAGGCGGCCACGGCAATGCAGGAACCCAGCGAGTAGGTCACCAGCGTGTCGTCGGGATCCCTGGAGACCCGGGCGTCGGAAACAGTGACGACGATATTCAAAACGACATCCTTATGGCTTGAGGTAGATGGTGGGTTTGACATACTCGAACCGGTGCGTGATGCCGGTAAGGGATTCGGAGTGTCCGGTGAAGAGAATGCCCCCGGCGTCCAGGACGTTCCACAGGCGGTCGATGAGCTTCTGCTGCGTGGGCTTGTCGAAGTAAATCATGACGTTGCGGCAGAAGATGAAGTCGAAGGGGCCGGTGAAGGGCCAGGCATCCAGCAGGTTCAGATGGGCGAAGCGGACCAGGCCGCGGATTTTCGGATTCGGCTGGACGAAGGGATGCGGGCCGCGCGCCGTGGCCAGGTATTTGACGCGGAGATGCTGCGGGATGGGCGCGGCGCGGGACGGCTCGTAGACGCCCTCCCGCGCGATCTTCAGGACCCGGGTGGAAATGTCCGTCGCCAGCAGCAGCGCATCCCACGTGCCGGCATCCTCATCGAGCGCGTGCTGGAGGGTCATGGCGATGGAATAGGGCTCCTCGCCGGTGGAAGAAGCGGCGCACCAGGCGCGGAGGCGCCGGTTCCCCCCGCGGCGGCGTGCCAGCAGTTGCGGGAGCAACTGGCCGGCCAGATAGTCAAAGTGATCGGACTCGCGGAAAAAACTCGTGAGGTTGGTGCTCAGGGCGTCGATGAACGCGACGAATTCCGGACTTTCCGGACGGGCCAGCACATGGTCGATGTAACTGTCGGCGTCGGGAAACGGGCTGTTTCGGAGCAGCTTGGCCAGCCGCGCCTGCACCAGCATGCGCTTGCCGTCGTGCAGCGAAATGCCGCAGTGACGGTGGACGGCGTCGCTGATCCGCTCGTACAGGGCGTCGGATAGAAGTTGTAGTTCGGTGGTCACGGCATGCTCGGCTTGGGAATGATGCGGATGACTCGGTGACGCGTCGCTCCCGGGTGGGGAACGCCCCAGGGGGCGCCCCCGATCCCGGCGGCGCAGGTTAGGCCCGGCTGAACTCCGCGAAGGCGCTGTCCCGCTGCGCGTCCTCCTGCTCGTCGAGCGGGATCGCGGCGGCGGCCGTACGCGCCTTGGAACCCTTGTCGGCGGGCCTGGTCTTGCCCGCGTCCCGGGCCCGCGGTGCTGCGGCGCGCCGGCCGTTTGCGCCGCCGCGCTCGGGCGCTCCGTCGTGCCTGATCCCGACCAAGGCGCCCAGTTGCCTGACGACATCATCCATTTGCAGGGCCTGGCTCGACAATTCCTCCGCCGCCGCGGCGGATTCCTCCGCCGCCGCCGCGTTGGACTGCGTGACCTTGTCCATCTGCGCCACGGCGGTGTTGACCTGGTCGATGCCCTGGGCCTGCTCCTTGGACGCCGCGGCGATCTCGCCCACCAGGCTGTTGACCTTGGTGGCGGCGGTCGTGATCTCCTCGAGGTTCTTGCCGACTTCCACGGCGATCGCCACGCCGTTCTTCGAGTTGTTCACGGATTCCTCGATCATCGCCGCCGTATTCTTGGCGGCCTCCGCCGAGCGCATCGCCAGGTTGCGGACTTCCTCGGCGACGACCGCGAAACCCTTGCCCGCCTCGCCGGCGCGGGCGGCTTCCACCGCGGCGTTGAGCGCCAGCAGGTTCGTCTGGAACGCGATCTCGTCGATGACCTTGATGATCTTGGCCGTCTCGGAGGCGGACTTCTGAATGTCATTGATGGCGCCGGACATCTTGTTCATCGCCTCGTTGCCCTTGTTGGCGGACTTTTGCGCTTCGCTCGAGAGCGCCGCGGCCTGTTGCGCGGTGTCGGCGTTGCGCTTGGTCATCGAGGACATTTCCTCCAGGGCCGAGGTCGTCTCTTCCAGCGCCGCCGCCTGCTCGGAGGCGCCCTGCGCCAGGCTCTGGCTCGATCCGGAGACCTGTCCCGCCGCCGAACTCGTCTGCTGCGAGCCCGCCGCCAGCACGCCGGTGATCTGCCCCAGCGCTTTGTTGGAGGAGCGCGTGATGAGGAACGCCAGCACGGCGGTGCTAACGACGGCCGCGAGAATGCCCACGATTGCGCACAGCTTGGAGTTGGAGGCCGTGCCCGAAATCGAGCCGGTGGCGTTCGTGGCGGAATCTTCGCTGTATTTATTGAGGGCGATCGTGGTGTCGCGCAGCTTTTGCAGGGCCGCGGAGAATTCGCCCTGGTAGCATTCCAGCGCCTCCTTCTTCTTGCCTTCGCGGACGAACGTTAGCAGCTTGTCACGCGCCGCCCCGTATACCGGCCGCATCGCCAGGGCCGTGTCGAGAAGCCGGCGCGCGGCCTCGCCGTGGACGGCGCCTTCCAGGTCCTTGTAGGCCTTGGTGTTCTCCTCCGTGAGCACGCGCAGCTCTTGTTCCGCCTTGTCGCTGTCCTGCTTGCTCTCGGAGGTGATCAACTGCAGGATGGCGGCACGGGCGCGGATCGTGTTGGCGTCGATCGTCCCGGATAGCGTGACGCCCGGGAGCGCGTAGGTGGAGATGATTTTAGCCTGCGTGTCAATCGCCGCGATGCGCACGTACATGAATATTCCCAGCGCCGCGGTGATCAACAACCCGAACGTGAAACCGGCGAAGATGCGTTTCCCAATGGTCATGACACTACTCCTATATGGTCTTGGTATGGAACGACAAATGTGAAAACGTTAGTCTTAGGCTGCGATAAATAACTTCCCACGCGGTGGTTCCTCATGTTCGCCCGGCGGCGATGACTTCCTCGGAGGACAGCACTTTGTCTATGTCCAGCAGAATCTTGACCGATTCGCCAACCTTGCCCATACCCAGGATGAAATCGGTGGCCACGGACGTATCGAAGGCGGGCGCCGGCTCGATGTTGGCGCCGGGGATTTCCAGCACCTCCGACACCCGGTCCACGATGATGCCCGTCGAGAGTTTCCGCTGCTCGTGCCGGATTTCGACTACGATGATGCACGTCTGGTCCGTGTGCGGGGCGGCCGCCATCTCGAATTTCGTCCGCAGATCGACGACCACGATCACCTGCCCGCGCAGGTTCACCACGCCCTTGATGTGGGCCGGCGTGCGCGGCAGCGTCGTGATCTCCATCCAGCCGATGATTTCCCGGACCTTGAGGATTTCCAGGCCGTACTCCTCCTTGCCCAGGGCGAAGGTCAGGTACTTGCCGCCTTTGGCCGCCGTTTTGGGTTCCAGGGTCGCAGTGGACATGTCATGCCTCCGTAAGAGCTTCCGCAAAATCGCCGTCCGCCGTCAGGCGCTCGTCGCCAGATCGATCAGGCCGGGCACGTCAAGTATCAAACTGATGGTTCCATCGCCGAGAATCGCGCCCCCCGAAATTCCCGCCACCGCTCCGGTCGCCTCGCCCAAGGACTTGATCACCACCTGCTGCTGCCCCAGCAGCTCGTCCACCAGCAGGCAGCACCGGCGCGACCCGTCCTGCACCAGCACCAGCAGGGCTTCACACGGATCGGTGGCGCGCGGGGTCACCTTGAACAACGTGTGCAGCCGGCACAGCGGCAGCAGGCAATTCCGGATCATGCACATCTCGCCGCGCCCCTGCACCGTCGAGAGCTGTTCGCGCCGCGGCCGCAGGCTCTGTTCGATGCTCGTCATCGGCAGGATGTAGCGGGCCGCGCCCACCTTGAGCACCAGACCGTCAATCACCGCCAGCGTCAGCGGCAGACGCATCATAAACGTCGATCCCTTGCCTTCCGCCGACGCGATGTCGATCCGCCCCCGCAGCGACTCGACGTTCCGCCGCACCACATCCATCCCCACGCCCCGCCCGGATACGTCCGTCACCTTGTCCGCCGTGGACAGGCCCGGGGCGAAGATCAGGCGGAAAGTTTCCTCCTCGGTGAGTTCCTGATCCTCCCGGACCAGCCCCGCCTGCCGCGCCTTGGCCAGAATCTTCGCCTTGTTCAGGCCCCGCCCGTCGTCCGCGATCTCCACCACCACGCTCCCGGCCTGATGGCAGGCTTTCAGCTCCACGTGCCCTTCCGGCGGCTTGCCGGCCTTCACGCGCTCCGCCGGCTGCTCGATGCCATGGTCGGCGCAGTTCCGCACCATGTGGACGAGCGGATCGCTGATCGCCTCCACCAGGTTGCGGTCCAGTTCCGTCTCGCCCCCGGTGAGTTTCAACTCGATCTGCTTGCCGGATTTCCGCGCCAGATCGCGTATCAGCCGCGACATTTTTTGGAACACGCCCTGGATGGGAACCATCCGCATGGCCATCGTGAGGTCCTGCAGCTCGCGGGTGATCTTCCCCAAGTGCGACATGTTGCGCGTGATGCGCTGATCGGCCCCGGTGAATTTGGTGATGTCCTGGCTGACCATCGCCTGCGCGATCACCAGCTCGCCGACCATGTTGATCAGGGCGTCCAGCCGCGTCGTGGAGACCTTCACCATGCCTTCCGTTGCCGTCCCGCCGCCCGCCGTCCCGGCGCGTGATTCCTCCGGCTCGGTGCCGCGGTTTGAAGCGGCGGGGGGGATGATGGGCGCCGGCTTGTTGGGATTCGGCGCCGGGGCCGGCGCCACCTCGGCTGCGGGGTTGGATGCCGCCGCCGGCGCGGGAGGCTTTTTGCCCTCCGCCGCGGCGCGCAGGCGCTCCAGCATGCTCTTGACGCGTGGCTCGGCGGGAATCGCCGCACCGTTATTCAGCGCGGTCTCCAGCGCCTGGATCAGGGCCTTGGTCAGATCCAGCGCGTCGAGCACCACGTCCAGCGTGTTGCCCGCAAGCTCCAACTGTCCCTTGCGCGCGGCGTCCAGCAGCGTTTCCGCCGCATGCGCCACCGCCCCGATTTGCCTGAGGTTCAGAAATCCCGCTACGCCCTTGATCGTGTGAAAGCTCCGAAACACCGAATTCAGCAAATCCGTGTCCTGCGGATGCTCCTCGAGTTTCAGCAGGTCCGCCTCCGCCGCCACCAGATGCTCCCGGGATTCCCCCAGAAAATCCCCCACCAACGGCAGGTCTTCCGCCTTCGGCAGCGGCTCGCCGGCGCCGACATCGGCGGTGTTGCCGGTGGGCGGCAGGGGCGCGTTCCGCGGGGAGTCTGGTTCCTCTCCCGGGGAACCCGCCGACGCGGCCCCGCCGCCCGGAGCGGCGATCAGTTGCTGGATTTGGCCGACTTGCTGGCATAACAGGTCGAGTGCGGCATTGGCGTCGCCCATTTCGCGGAGAATGATCTTTTCGACCAGTTCCGACGCTTTTTGCGCCGCGCCTGCGACTTGTTGGCCGTCGCCTTCTTTCAAGGCGGTTTGCGACAAGGTTTTGAGTATGTCATGCAGACTGGCCAGCCCGGCCAAGTCCTCGGGGGACGCCAGCAACACCGCTGCGGTCAACTGATCGGCCATGTTGTTGAGTGTGGTCATTCGAAAGCCTCGCCAAGTCTTAACACGTGGTGATAGTTTTCGACATCTACCGGTATCGGTGTGATAGGGATATCCCCCTACGCCCCCCTATTCTTTACGGTTATGTTAAGAATCTGGACACAGTTAGTCGATAGGGAATCAGTCACCTGAATAGGTGATAGGATTTTACTTCCGTACCTGATGGGCGTATATGTTTGCTGATAACAATATTAACAATATTAAGGATTCTCTCCAGTATGGGAAACTATCCGGTAGCAAAAATAGGTCTTTATCTATATGTACATCAGGAGGTCTGAATTGTTGCCTACCGTTTACATCGTGGATCGGCCGGGACAAGGTCTATCACTGCACCTGCAAAATCCAGAAGCTTATATAATCGAGGTGTTCGGATCGGCCCAGCAGTTTCTTGAAACCACCACTATCACACGTCCGGCGTGCCTCATACTTGATGTACAACTTCCCGACATGGATGGCGTGACGTTGTTGGAACGGCTCCGGCGCGATTCCGACGTGCCGGTCATCATGACCGGCGAACAGTGGGACATGCCGGCGGTTCTGCGAATCGTGAGGCTGGGCATTTTGGATTTTTGCACCAAGCCCGTGGACTCGCAAAAGCTGCGTACCCTGGTCCACCAGGGTCTCCGGCAGGATGCGGAGATCGTCGAAGTCCGTAAGCGCATCGCCGAGGCGCGGCGCAAACTCGCCAAGCTCACCGCGCGGCAGCGCGAACTGCTGGCGCTTTTTGCCAGTGGCTTGTCCCACAAGGAGATCGCCGCGACGTTGGATATTTCTCCCCGCACCGTCGAACATCACCGCGCCCATTTGAACTCCCAACTGGGCACGGATCGGTTGGCGGACTTGGTGCGCCTAAATCTTCTGTCCGGCGGGACACAGGCCCTGTGCGATGTGTGTCCCAATGCGGTGGCGGCCGCATACGCCAGATGGTCGCATGGATGCCGGGAAGGCGTTTGCGGTAGGCGCATGGAACAAACGGAGGCTGCAATGACGACGGCGGCGTTTCAAACGAGCGAACAGGCATGACGGGGGTGGCATCATCAGCCATAGCGCCCAGCTTTCCGAACTTCTGCCCATCCCCTTCTCACCATCCCCCATTTCGCGACCCACACTCCAGGGACATCATCTTGCCATCATTATTCGATAGTACGATGATGCCGGATATAGTCTGGAAATCGAGGGTCGCGTGCGCCTGCTGTTGATCGAAGATTCCGAAAAGCTTCAGTTTCACCTGGGGGACGGTCTGCGAAAACTGGGATATGAGGTGCAGATCACGGGGGACGGGAAGGAGGGCCTCTGGTACGCCCAGTCGCAGGAATACGACGTGATCATTCTCGACTTGATGCTGCCGGGACTGGATGGGCTGAGCATCCTGTCGCGGCTGCGGAAGGAGGGGAAGGAAACCAGCGTCCTGATTCTCACGGCACGGGACCGCGTGGTGGATCGCGTCCAGGGCTTGCGGACGGGGGCGGATGATTATCTGGTCAAGCCGTTCGCGTTTGATGAACTGGTGGCGCGGATCGAGGCGCTGGCGCGAAGGCGGTTTGGGATGAAAAATGGGCAGATCACGATCAGGGGGCTGACCATCGACACCGCGGGACGCACGGTGTCGCGCGGGGGCAAGGCGCTCGAGATCACGGCCCGGGAATACGCGCTGCTGGAGTTCCTGGCCCTGCGCCGGGGCCGGGTCTTTTCGCGGTCGGAGATCGAGGCGCACATCTGCGATGAAAACGCCGACGTCATGAGCAACGTGGTGGATGCCGCGGTGTATGCGCTGCGGCGGAAAGTGGATGTACCCGGGGAGCCGTCGGTCATTGTGACGCGGCGCGGGATGGGTTACAGCATCGTCACAGGAGACGACTTATGTCCATCCGACGAAGAATGACCCTCACGCTCGTCGGCGCGCTGCTGCTGCTGCTGGGGGCGGCGGGGACGGGGCTGTATGCGTACGTGCGGGGGGCGCTCGTGCGGCAATTTGACGAGTCGCTGCTGGCCCGCGCGAAAATGCTCAATGCCCTGCTGCACAAGACGAGCACGGGCAAGGTGGAGTTCGATTTCTCGGACAACACGATGCCGGAGTTCGGGCGGATCAAGTCCCCGGAGTATTTTGAACTGTGGATGGAAAATGGGACGAATGTGGAGCGGTCGGAGTCGCTGCAGAAGGGGGACTTGAAGTTGGCGCCCGAGGGAACGGTGTCTCCGAACTATATCGATCTGGAGCTGCCGGACGGGCGGGCGGGGCGGGCGGTGATGCTGCGGGTGAGTCCGATGGCGGAAGAAGAAGGGGAAGCTGACAACGCCACCAAGCCGGCGAGCCTTCCCGCAGCGCAGCGGTACGTGCTGGCGGTGGCGCGGGCGCGGGATAATCTGAATCACACACTGACGACGATCGGCGCGGCGGGGATCGGCGGGGTGGGAATTCTGGCGCTGGCGTTTGGCATTCTGGTGCCGTGGCTGATCGGGCGCAACCTCAAGCCGCTGGACGTCATCGCCGCGCAGGCCAGCCGGATTGACGCCGGCTCCCTGGGGACGCGCTTCGCGGTGGAGACGATGCCCGCGGAGCTGCAGCCGATCTGCGGGCGGCTGAACGACTCGCTGGCGCGGCTGCAAGGGGCCTTCGAGCGCGAGCGGCGGTTCTCCGGGGACGTGGCGCATGAGCTGCGCACGCCCATCGCGGAGTTGCGGCTGCTGTCGGAGTTGGCGCTGAAATTCCCCAAGGATGCCGGCGAGGCCAGCCGGTCTTTTCGCGATGCGCTGGAGATCGCCCGGCAGATGGAGGCCATTGTGGAGACGCTGCTGGAGATGATGGCGGGCGACGCGCCGGCGGCGGAACTGGAAGCGACGGACCTGGCCGCAGCGGTCAAGCAGTCGTGGCGCGCGTTGGAAGCGCTGGCATCAAGCAAAAACGTGTCACTGCACATTGCCGGGTCCGACCAGGCGACGGTATCCACGGATCGGCCGATCCTGGAGCGGATATTATCGAATCTCCTGTCGAATGCGGTGGAGTATGCGCCGGCGAACGCCGCGATAGAATGGCAGCAGGAGGTATTCCCGGATCGGGTCGTGGCGACGCTGTCGAATCCGGCGGGCAATCTGGAGGAAGCGGACCTGCCGCACCTGGCCGAGCCCTTCTGGCGCAAGGACGCCGCGCGCACGGGGAATCGCCACGCGGGCCTGGGGCTGGCGTTGGTGTCCTGTTACGCCCAGCGGCTGAATATCAAGTTGCGGTGGGCGCTGCCCACTCCAGGGGTGTTTCAGGTGGCGCTGGAATTTCCGCGTTAAAAAAAATTCAGGGCATGCGGAATTTTCCGGGCGGCGTCATCGGGTAATCATAAAAGGACTGTAAGCTCGTGACAGAACATAAGGAGATTACATATGTCCCATGATTTGGATCTGGTCACGAAAACCCACCACGCGGCGGAACTGACCGGATTGAATTCCGGCTTGCATACCGTACGCCTCGCGGACGCCCGTGATTCGTCGGAGCTGGACGTCTGGGTTACGTCGGCATTGCGGCGCGTACCCGAGTCGCGGATACGGACGCTGGCCGCGCGCAAAGTGCCGCCGACGGCGGGCCAAATCGTGGTCGCCCAGGTGGAGAAGATCGGCAAGAACGCCCGCCTCGAACTGCCCAACGGCCGGGCGCGCACGCTGCATGTGGGCGACCGGATGACCGCCGTATTCGGCAACCGTTATGCGACCAACCAGTTTGAAGGCTACGCCCGCGCGGAGGGCGACACCTGCGAAATGCTCTCCATGGGCGGCTTGTGCGGACTGGTGGTCAGCGCCCACAGCAGCATGAAGGAACCCACCAGGCTGCGCCTCCTGGGCGCGCTGGCCGACGCCGAGGGCCAGCCGCTCTATATGAGCGACTTTGCGCTGACGCCCGTGGCCACTGCCCACAAGCCGCAGGTGACGGTGGTCGTCGGCACGAGCATGGATTCGGGCAAGACGCACACGGTCATCAGCATGATCCGCGGCCTGGTCACGGGGGGCCGGTCGGTGGCGGCGATCAAGCTTACGGGGACGGCCTGCTGCCAGGACACCTGGAAGATGCGCGATGCGGGGGCGGCGCCGGTGTATGATTTTGTTGACGGCGGACATGCCTCGACCTATCTGTGCAGCATCAAGGATTTGACGACGCTGTTTGACGCCCTGCGGTGCCATGCGGCGGCGCGGGGCGTGCAGCATATCGTGGTGGAAATTGCCGACGGGGTGCTGCAACGGGAAACCGCGGCGCTGCTGGGGCACCGGTCGTTTGTCACGGCCGTAGACGCGTGGGTGCTGGCGGCCAGCGATCCGCTGGGCGTGGTCGGGGCGCTGCCGGTGTTGCGGCGCGCGGGGATCGAGCCGGTGGCCGTTTCCGGATTGTTCACGTGCAGCCCGCTGGCCATGCGCGAGGCGGAGGCCGCCACGGGGATGCGCTGTATGACGGCCGATGCGCTTATGATGGGGGCGTTGAACGAGTCGTTGACGGCGGCGGAAGAGTGCAAGGAGGTAGTGGCCTGATGCGGGGACGTGTCTATTGTTCGACAGTCGATCCGGCCGCGCCGGCCGGGGTGGGGGTTGCGCTGGAGGTGGTGGAGTTGCCTCGGCTGGAAACGCCCGGGCGGCTCAAGGGGCCTTACGTGGAGGTGCGCTGCGGCGGGGCGGCGCCCGCTGGCCGGGGCGCGGCGGGATGCCGGCGGATTCCTCCGGCACAGCCCGATGCCAACGGCGATTACCTGTTTGCGCCGGGGCGCGGCGGGGCGCGGATGGATCGTCCGGACATCCCCGAAGCGCGGGTGCGCAGCTATGTCGAGGCCACACACTTTGCGGAAGTACACACGTATTATCATCTCGATCGCATGGCCCATTACCTTCATGGGCTGCTGGGCGAACTGGGCGCCGGGCCGCTGCCGCCGGTGGTGGCGGTGGTCAGCGCCCACAATGCATGTTGGAACGCGGCCGGTGGGGGGGTGGTCGATGGCGTGCAACGCCCGTGTGGCTGGCGGCCCATGCAGGGGGGGCATTATCGCCTGCCCGGGACGGATCACGACGTGATGGAACATGAACCCCTTGTCACCACGGGCGAAATTCACCTGGGCTCCGGCCGGCGCCGCCTTACGACTGGCGCCCTGGCGCGCCGCGTCGGCAAATCCTACCGCCACAATGCCGGCCACAACGCCGGCACCATCTACCATGAATACGGCCACCACCTCCACCGCCACACCGCCGACTTCCGCGCCAACAACCTGCGCCCGCCCGCCGAGCAGAGCAACCGCAAGGTCTCCATGGACGAGGGCACCTGCGATTACTGGGCGGCGGCCCTGCTGGATACGCCGCACATCTGGGCGTGGCATCGCCGGCATGATGAGGCCAGCGTGCATCGGCGGAGCCTGACCTCCAGCGTGACCATGGCCGACTACGACCATTCCGACGATGCCGATCCCCACATCAACGGGACCATCTGGGCGGCCAGCCTTTGGGATTTCCGCACGCGCCTGCGGGTTGCCGCGCCGGGGGCGGATGGGGCGGACGGGGCGCGGCTGGCGGATAAGATTGTATTGCAGGCGCTGCTTTTGATCGGCCGCATCCATAAGGAAGATCGGCCGACAACCTGCCGGGTGCGATCGCGTTTCCGCACCGGGCTGCGGAAGTTGTTGGAGGCGGACCAGATCATTACTGGTGGTCTCTGGCAGCAGACGCTGCTGGATGTCTTCAACGCCCGCGGGATCACCACGCGGCGGCCCTCGGAGGTGCCCGAATGACCGGGGTCAAGCCCATTCCCGCGGCCGATCCGGCGGCCAAGGCCGACTGGCGGACGACGCTGCGCCTGCTGCGGCGGTTCCTGCCGTTTGCCCGGCCCTATCGCGGGGCGATCCTGTGGGCGAGCGTGCTGATCGTGATCCGCGTGGCGACGGATTTGGTGCAGCCGTGGCCGCTGAAAGTGGTCATCGACAATGTGTTGCGCGACCGGGCGCTCCGGTTGTCCTGGTTCCCGCAACTGCGCGACACACTGGCGGGCATGGGCCGGTGGAATCTGCTGCTGTTTTGCGCCGGCTTCATGATTCTGCGGACGATCCTCGATGGCGTGTTCACGTACCTAAGCAGCGTCCGCATGACCGCCATCAGCCAGCGCGTGATCTTCGACATCCGCCGCGCGTTGTTCGATCACGTGCAACGCCTGTCACTGACATTTTTTGACCGCCACCGCACCGGCGACCTGGTCACGCGCTTCACCGGCGACAGCGCCAACATCGAGGACATGCTCGTGGGCGTCGTCAGCGTGTCGCTGGTCAATGGCCTGACCATCGTGGCCACCGTGTTCATCATGTTCCGGCTCGACTGGCAACTGACCCTGGTGGCCTTCACGGTGCTGCCGTTCCTCTTCATGATGAACCGCTTCTTCACCAAGCGCATCCGCGCGGCGGCACGCGAGCGCCGGCGCAAAGAGGGCGAGATCGCCTCGCTGGTCCAGGAGGACCTTTCGCTGGTCCGCGTGATTCAGGGATTCAATCGCGAGTCCCATGAGGCGGAACGCTTTGAGTACCACGCATCCCAGGCCCGTGCCGCCGGTTTGCGGTCGGTGCTGCTGCAATCACAGTATGCTCCGCTGAGCACGTTCATCACCGGCCTGGGCACGACGCTGATCATCTTCATGGGAGCGCGGAGCGTCTTGCAGGGGACGCTGACACTCGGGACGCTCATCGTGCTGCTGACGTATTTGCGGAGCCTGTATAACCCGGTGAAACAGTTGTCCAAAATGGTCAACGTGGTGACCAAGGCAACGGTCAGCGCCGAGCGCGTCGCGGAAATCCTCGACACGCCGCCGGAAATCAGCGACGTGCCGGGGGCCATCGACACGCCGCCGCTGCGGGGCCAGGTGCGGTTGGAAAACGTCGGGTTCGCCTATCGGATGCGCGATGGCAGCCTGGGACCGCCAGTGCTGCACAACATCGAATTGGAGATTCCCGCAGGGACAACCGTCGCATTGGTCGGCAAAACCGGCGCTGGCAAGACCACGCTCGCCAGCATGTTGCCGCGGTTCTTCGATCCGGTTTCCGGCACGGTCCGCATCGACGGTTACGATTTGCGGACGCTGCGCCTGGAGAGCCTGCGCCGGCAGATCAGTCTGGTGCCCCAGGAAACGGTGCTGTTCCGTGCGACCATCTGGGAGAACATCGCCTTCGGCAGCGACCTGTTTGCCCCGGGCTTCGGCATTCCGGCGACGCCGGGGCAAGCGCCGAGTCTGCCCGTGCCGGAGTTGATGCGGCGCATCGAGGCCGCCGCCAGCGCCGCCAACGCCCACGAGTTCATCTGCCGTCTGCCCGAAAAATATCTTACCGTCGTCGGCGAGCGCGGCGGCACGCTTTCCGGCGGCCAGCGCCAGCGGATTGCCATCGCCCGCGCCATGATCCGCGCCGCCCCCATCCTGATCCTCGATGAACCCACCACCGGCCTGGATGCCGAGTCCGAGGATTTGGTCATGGAAGCGCTCGACCGCCTCAAAGCCGGCCGCACCACCATCGTCATCGCCCACCGGCTGACCACCGTGCGCTCGGCGGATTTGATCGTCGTGCTGGAAAATGGGCGCATCGTTGAATCGGGCACCCATGCCGCCCTCTACGGCGGCAGCGGACGCTATCGTGATTTCTATGACCGGCAATTCGATATGGCCGCGGTCGAAGGATAAAAAACCAACGGGCATCATCGAACCATCATGTTCCGCGGGCATCATGCCTGTGCCAATTGACCCAATTGACCAAGGAGTGATTATGTCTAAACGCATCTTCCATCGTTTCACCGTGTTGACGGCCGGTGCCTGCCTGATCCTCGGATTCTGGCTTGTTGTTGCGTCCTGCGCCCAGGAGGCGGTGCCCGCCACCTCGTCCAAGCCGGCCACCCGGGCACGGACAACCTCGTCAAGGCCCGCCACCAGAACGGCCACTACCCGAACCACCACCCGGGCCGCCACGTCCACCGCGCCCGCCGCGCCCAAGGTCGCCGCTCCCGCCTCCGTGCCTGAACTTGTCCTTGCCGCCCAGAAGCTCTTCGACGCCGCCAATGCCGGCGACTGGACCGCCGTCGCCCAGCAGTCCGCGGCCTTCAAGGCCGCGCTCAAAAAGGTCCAGGCCGATCTCCCCAAACCCACCACCGAACAGCAGACGCGCTTGCGACAGATCACATCCGATCTCACCGCGTTCGATGCCGCCATCGTCAGTAAACTTCGCCAACCCGCCATCATGAACGCCAACCGCATGATCCGCGTTGCCGGCGTGCTGGCCGACACCTTTATCAACAAAGTGCCCCAGTCGGTCTGGCAGATGGAGTACCTGGCGAGGGAAATGCAGGTTTGGTCAGCCGATCCGGTGGATTTGACCAAGCTCAAGGCCCTGCCCGCCCGGATCGACACCGAATGGGCCGTCGTCAGCAAGGACGTCGCGACCAAGGGCGGCGACGCCCTGGTCAAGGAGTTCACCGACGAGACCGCCAAGCTGAAAACCGCCGCCACCGCCGCTGATTTCGCCAAGCTGACCAAGCCGTTACTTGACACGCTCGACAAGATCGAAAAGGCATACCTGAAGTGATGGCCGAACCGACACCCCCACCGAACGCGGACGCGGCCAATCCCTATGCCGCGATGCTCCGGCATATTCCGCCGGAGGACATCCCCGCCTCCAATGACTTCCTGTCGGCGGAACAGTTGCGGACACTCCTGGAACCCGAGCGCCGCTACGATCTGCTCCTCCTTGGCGACCTCATGCTCGGTGAAAAACTCGCCCGGCGCATCGACGAGTCCGGCCTCGACTATCCCTTCGCCGCCATGCTCCCGCTATTGCGCAAAAGCGCCCTGGTCGTCGCCAATCTCGAAGCGCCCTTCGCCACCGCGCCCCGCGACCCCACCGAACGCTACAGCTACCGCGTGCCGCCCCGGCTGGTGGAAGTGCTGACCCGCGCCGGCCTTTCCGCCGTCAATCTCGCCAACAACCATCTTGTGGACTGCGGGCGCGAGGGCGTCCGGCAGACCCTCGCCACCCTGGCTCGCGCCGGCATTGGCGCCTTCGGCGCCGGCCAAAACGAAGCCCACGCCCGCCTGCCGCTGATCCTTCACTCTGGTCCCCATCGCATCGGCCTGCTCGGCTGGTACTGGAACACGCGCTGCGCCGCCACCGCCACGCAGCCCGGTTGCGCCCTCAGTGATCCCACGCTCATGGAAGCCGCCATCCGCGACCTGCGCCCCAAGGTCGATTACCTCGTTGCCAATTTCCACTGGGGCGACACCTACTCCCGCCAGCCCTCCGAAAAAGCCCAAATGAAAGCCCGCCTGGCCATCGACGCCGGCGCGGACCTGGTCATCGGCCACCACCCTCATGTCCTGCAACCCCTGGAAATCCACCACGGCCGCCCCATCTTCTACAGCCTCGGCAACTGCCTGATGGGCTCGGGCAACAGCCGTGCCGAAGGCCTGGCGGTGGCCCTGCGCCTCTCCCCGCAAAAATGCGAACTCGACGCCTACCCCCTCTACGTCAAGAACCGCGACCCCCGCATCCAATACCAAACCAAGGTTCTGGTTGGAGCCGGCGCGGCACACGTCTTGGCGAATCTGCAATCCAAGGCCCTGATCCCCACCCCCGGCCGCCCCTGCGCGGGCATCGCGCTGTAACCCACCCCATTTTCCAAGCACGCCATTTCACTTGCCTTGCATCTCGGGTGTGTTATCTTTTCCCCAGCGTGACGCATCAACCTGCGGCCTTAAGTTCAATGCCGCATTCCTTTGGGTATTTGGAGTCTCACATGGAATGGAACCTGCTGGCCCTTGGATGTCTCCTGCCGCTGGCGCTGCTGGGCTGTTCGAGCCTGGCGACATCCGACAACCCCGCCCCCATCCCGGTGACAATCACGGTCAACGTCGACAAACCCGGCGCCCGGATCAACCCCGCCATGTGGGGCGCGTTCTTCGAGGACATCAACTTCGGCGCCGACGGCGGCCTGTATGCCGAGCTCGTCAAGAACCGCGGCTTTGAATTCCCCGACCCCCTCATGGGCTGGGTCAAGCTCACCAACAATGTCTCCCCGGGCGATGTCTCCGTTCGCACCGACAACCCCTATCGCCCCTCCAGCCCCCACTATGTCCGCATCAGTTCCAAGGCCGAGGTTTTCACCGGCATCCTCAATGAAGGTTTCCGCGGCATGGGCTTCGTCGGCGGCGACCTCTACGACTTCTCCGCCCAAATCCGACTCGTTGACGGCAACCCCAGAATCACCGTCGAACTCGTCGCCGGCGATGGCACCCTCCTGGCCACCAAACCCCTCGGCCATTACACCGACACCTGGCGAAAAATCTCCACCACCCTCAAACCCAACGCCACCGACGCCAAGGGGCACCTGAATATCATCGTCGAAGGCACCGGCACGGTCGATCTCGATTACGTCTCGCTCTTCCCGCAGAAAACCTGGAAGAACCGTCCCGGCGGCCTCCGCGCCGACATGGTCCAGATGCTCGCCGACCTCAAGCCCGGCTTCCTCCGCTTCCCCGGCGGCTGCATCGTCGAAGGCCCCACGCTGCCCCTGCGCTATCAGTGGAAAAACACCATCGGCCCCGTCGAAGACCGCCAGATCCTCATCAATCGTTGGAACACCGAATTCAAGCACCGCCCCACCCCCGACTATTACCAGTCCTTCGGCCTGGGCTTCTTTGAATACTTCCAGCTTGCCGAGGACATCGGCGCCGAGCCCCTGCCGCTGGTCAACTGCGGCATGGCCTGCGAGTTCAACTCCAACGAACTGTGCCCCCTGCCCGAACTTGGACCCTATGTGCAGGACGCCCTGGACCTCATCGAATTCGCCAACGGCCCCGTCACCTCCATATGGGGCAAAAAACGCGCCGACATGGGACACCCCGCGCCGTTCAACCTCAAAATGATCGGCATCGGCAATGAACAATGGGGCTCCCAATACATCGAGCGCCTCGCCGTCTTCACCAGGGAAATCAAGGCCAAATATCCCGACATCAAGCTGGTCAGTGCCGCCGGCCCCTCGCCGGAGGATGAGCGTTTCCAGTATCTCTGGCCCGAGTTGCGCAAGCTCAACGCCGACATTGTCGATGAGCATTGCTACGCCAACCCGATCTGGTTTTTGGCCAACGCCAACCGCTACGACACGTATGACCGCAACGGCCCCAAGGTGTTTTTCGGCGAATACGCCGCCCAAAGCGTCGCCATCTGCAGCCCCAAGAACAAGAACAATCTTGAGTGCGCCCTGGCCGAAGCCGCCTGCATGACCGGCCTGGAGCGCAACGCCCAGGTCGTCCGGATGGCCTCCTACGCGCCGCTGTTTTCCAACATCGACGCCTGGCAGTGGACACCGGACCTGATGTGGACCAACTCCCTCGTCACCCTCGCCACGCCCAACTATTATGTCCAGCAGTTGTTCACGACCAATCGCGGCGACGTGATTCTGCCGGTGACGAATAATGCCCCGATCCAGGATCTCTACCCCACCGGCCGCGTCGGCGTGGGGACGATCAAGGCGTCGGCGGAGTTCAAGGACATGCGCGTGGAAATGATCAGCGCCGCCGGCGTGCCATACGTCGGGTTGAACTTGGCCCCCAATTCCAGCTTCAGCTCCAACCCCGACTGGACCGGCGGCGAGACCTGGAATCCCAAGGGTGACGGCGTGTATCAGCAAAGCGATCCCAAGGCCGCCGTGAATAGCTTCAATGGAAGCGCACAATGGCGCAATTACACCCTCACCCTCAAGGCCCGCAAACTCGCCGGCGAAGGCTCCCTGGCCATCACCGTCCTCGACGACGGCGCGGGTGCCCGCGCCCAATGGCAACTCGGCGGCTGGGGCAACACCCAGCACGGCATCCTCACTCACTATGCCGAGCAGGACCAACTCCTCGAACGCGTCCCCGGCAAGCTCGTGGACAACCAGTGGTATGACATCAAAATCGTCGTCACCGGCGCCAAGATGGACTGCTACCTCGACGGCAAACTCATCCAGTCCGCCGAAGTCCTCCACCACCGCGTCCCCGCGCTCTTCACCTCCGCCACCCGCGACGAAAAAAACGGCGAAACCATCCTCAAAGTCGTCAACCCCGGCAACGCACCCGGCGACGCCACGATCAAGCTGCAAGGCGCGGGACGCGTGGATGCGCAAGGGACGGTGACTACCCTCACCGGCAACCTGACGGACGAAAATTCGTTCGACAAGCCCACCACGGTTGTGCCCGTGACGGAAAAATTCTTCGGTGCCGCTTCGGAGTTTAGATACACCTTCCAACCCCGCTCCATGACGGTGCTGCGGCTGGGGACGCCCAAGTAGTCCGTGTCAGGTGCGTATCCCTGCGGCCAACGCACGAAGAATTTTGAATATTGCGGGTATACTGTGGGGATGGGCACGATGGATGACATTGAGTACGGGGCTGCCACCGAGGATGAACTGCCGGCGGTGGTGGAAATGTGCATGGCGGTGGAGGAGCAGCACGAGCGGTATTGGCCCTTGCGCTGGCAGCGGCGCGAAGGGTTGCCGGAGGGGTATCTGCGGTGGTTCACGAAGCGGCTGCACGATCCGCGGATGTTGATCCATGTGGCGCGGGTTGTGGCGCGGGACGGGGCGGGGGCGGGCACGGCTATTGTCGGCATGATCCTCGCCACCATCATCGAGGAAATCCCGATCTATACATTCAAGGAATATGCACTCGTCCAGGACATGGCCGTGCGCCCGGAGTATCGGCGGCGGGGGATTGCCCGGCGGTTGCTGGCGGATGCCGCGGCGTGGGCGCGGGGGCAGGGTTTGAATCAACTGCGGCTGATGGTGGCCGGGCAGAACCCGGAGGCGCGGGCGGCATTTGAGAAGGCGGGGTTTCGGGCGACGTATCAGGAGATGGTGCTGGCGCTGTGAGGAACAAGCTGCGTTCATTCGGCCACGGTGCTGGCGCACGCTGGGAGCGGGTGGAGGAATAAGGGTATATACCCCTGAATAAGGGTAGTAATAAGGGTAGTGTTTGAGAAGGCGGGGTTTTGGCCGACGTATCAGGAGATGGTGCTGGCGCTGTGAGTAAGGTGCCTCAATACGGCACCGTTGTCTCCCCAACGACGGCCGACGAGGGCGTCGGCACCACTATTCCTGATCATCATGAGGCGCACACCTCAGCCAAGGCGATACACGCGGGCGAGTTCCATCAATACATCGTCGCGCGTGCCACTGCGGAATCCCAGTGCCTTGAGGTCAACGTTTTCATAGCGCATTCGGGCAAT
>CAIPTQ010000176.1 GCA_903868035.1 uncultured Phycisphaerales bacterium | reverse complement strand
TCTCCCGCTCCAACTCCGCAATCTTCGTGCCCGCCGCCACGCAACCAGGACATTCAGGAAGGATCGCATCCATGCCATTTCACTCCGCGTTCCAAACGCTAGAGATATTATATGCACGGGCAAGGCGCTAAACAATTACAAGACTACCCGCCGCCGGGTAGGCGAGGTCTTCTTCATAGATGATGGTGCTGCCGCGCATGGTGGTCACGCTCTCCAAATGCCCGTTGCTGGCATTGTAATGTTTTGTCCGGACCATGTCGCCCGCGCCGGTGCCGGTGGTGACGGTGCTTTGGGCCCCGGTGCCCAAGTCATCACCTCCGCAGAATTTTCTGCACGGCCGGAACGCCCTTAGCCGGGACGGGTCTTACACCCGCTAAAACACTCCGCCTTTACGGGACACTACACGTTAAAAGGGTGTGCCGCACTCGGGGCAGCGGTCTTTGCTGGCGCGGAGGTCGTAACCGCAGTGGCGGCAGCGGCCGGCGAGGAGGCGCTTTTTCAGGCGTCGGCGACGCCAGTAGAACACGAGGAATGGGATGGTACACAAGGTGGTGGGAGCCCAGTAGGGGATGATGAGGATGCGACGAAAATAGTACCTAACATCCAAGGGTGGCAATGCCGCAAAGACGTATTGGAATCGCACTGGGTAATAATAATGGAATCCAAGAAATCCTGAATCGCCCTGGCATTCCAGAAGTTCATTCCGATCGGGATCGCGGGCAATGCGGAAATACCATGTGGGTCGTCGGGGCGAGATAGCGGACAGGTCGGGATGGTATGTTGGGTCGTCCAAATATTCATTTGTATAATCGTGTATTTCGAGATGGTCGGTTCGGTCGAACGCCAGGCCGCCGTTGGCCGAACAGAACACCCAAACCCCCCGCCCCCTCCGCCGCCGGCCAACATTCACGAAAAACAAAATTCCTATCACTCAGAATGCTCTTCACCGGCGATGAACCCAAGGACCCCGGAAATAATCTGGCCGTCCGCCTGGCCCGCAAACTCCTGCCGTTCCACGACGGCTTCGACGGTCAGAATTTCTTCACCCGCATCAACGGCAAACGCATCGCCACCACCCTCTTCCTGGTCCTGATCTGCATCGAATTCACCGACCTCCTCTTCGCCCTCGACTCCATCCCCGCCATCTTCGGCATCACCCTCGATCCCTTCCTCGTCTTCACCTCCAATATCTTCGCCATCCTCGGCCTGCGCTCCATGTACTTCCTCCTCGCCGGCATCATCGATAAGTTCCACCTCCTCAAATACGGCCTGGCCCTCGTGCTCGGCTTCGTCGGCGTCAAAATGGTCCTCCCCGGCATCGCCGAACTCACCACCCATTACACCCACACCCCCCACCACTGGGAAATCGGCAAACTCACCTCCCTCGCCGTCATCGTCACCTGCCTCGCCGGCTCGATCATCGCCAGCCTGCTCTGGCCCTCCAGCCAACACCACGCCAATCCCCTGGCCGGAAAAGCCTCAAAGCCGCACACGACAGACGCAACCTGACGTGGACACTACGGCGTGTTCCTGGTGATCGCCGCACTGGTGCGCGGATACCACCGCGCCAGACCCTTGGCGCTGAGCCCCGTGTCGTACCGCAACGCCTCCTCAACCGCCGCACGCACGGCGGCCTTCTCTTTGCCCAGCGCCAGGGCAAACTTGGCGTCCCCCACATGGCGCAATAGTTCGCCCATCACCGCCGCATGGCCTTCACCATACGCGCCATCCAGGCGCGGATTGGTGGTAAAACGCATCAGGCGGCCGAGCGCTTTGACGTCACCTTTGGTGGCACTGTTGACCACTTTGATGTAGTCAAGACCCGCAACCCGCGCCATGGCGATGAGCTCATCGGGCAGGCTGCACCCGACGCCAAACTCGTTGCTTGCCGCACGGGCTAAAAGCCCGCCACTCTCACGCGCGGGTGCCGTTTGCTTGGCGAGGGCAATCGGGGCCGTAAGTAACAACACCAAGACGAGGCTTGCAGGCACGATACGCATTACGAGGTTCCTCCAAAATGGAAATATCGGCATTCCCGCGAGGATTCCTGCAAGTGCGCATTGAATGAGGGCATACTCGGCGACAGTGGCACGAAAAACTCTTCGTTGTCATTCCCGCATGCCGTACTGCACCAGTCCCCCATTTCGTCACCCAGGCAAAAAAAGTAACCACCGCTTGAGAATGG
>CAIPTQ010000175.1 GCA_903868035.1 uncultured Phycisphaerales bacterium | reverse complement strand
CCGCCGGTGGCGCATTGAGGGGTCATTCGCGGAGCATGTCGTAAAACTGACGCGGCGAGATGATTTTGGTTTTTCCAAAGTGTCGCAGCACCAGCAGGTCTTTGTCTCCGGTCACAAGGTAGTCCGCTTCCGCCGCTTGGGCTGTGCCGAGAATCGGAATATCTTTTGGATCGCGGCAGGCATCGGCGGAGATGGTGGATGGTTCGACGAACTGCGCCTCGGCACGCATAAATGTAACAGCCTCGGCTACATTGTCGGGAGAAAATCCGAATTTGTCGGCAAGATGCTGGGCGGTTTCATCAAGAATATATTCGGAAGCAAAGACGTCGTGCTTTTCAAGGCATTTATGCATCAGTGCTTCGCATAGACCATGCGTGCCGAATGCTGCCATGAGCACATTGCTATCCAGAACAATTCTCAAGAGACAACCCTGAAGACATCCTCATCGGTATAGAACCCGGCTTTTTCCGCGAGCGGGACGAATTTAGCTCGTAAGGCGTGGAAGCGCTCAACGGCGACATAGCGCCGGAGCGATTCGCGCACCAGATCGCTGACCGGCTGTTGCTTGCTGCGCGAGAGCTTTTTCAACTCTAAGCTCAGCGGTTCAGGAATGCGTATAGTCATGCTTGTCATGTAAGACATTGTAATACGCGCCGGGGATCAAGGCAAGGTCATGGCTGAAATTCGGTGAAATTCAGGCTGCTGGTTTCAGTTGACCCCGATTACCAATTCCCCGCTCACCCAAACCGCCCCGTCACATAATCTTCCGTCTGGCGCTTGTCTGGCGTCGAGAAGATCTTCGATGTCGGCCCCATTTCGATCAGCTTCCCCAGGTAGAAAAATGCCGTCACATCCGCCACGCGCGCGGCTTGGTGCATGTTGTGCGTGACGATCACAATCGTCACTTGTTGGCGGAGGGTTTCCATCAACTGTTCGATTTTGTTGGTGGCGATGGGGTCGAGGGCGGAGCAGGGTTCGTCCATGAGGAGGACTTCGGGCTCGGCGGCGATGGCGCGGGCGATGCAGAGTCGCTGCTGCTGCCCGCCGGAGAGGGCGAGGGCGGAGGCGTGGAGGCGGTCCTTGGCTTCCTCCCAGAGGCCGGCGGACTTGAGGGAGCGTTCGACGGTTTCCTCGAGGATCGCGCGTTTGTTGATGCCGTCGATGCGCAGCGAGTAGACCACATTTTCGTAGATCGACTTGGGAAACGGGTTGGCCTTCTGGAAGACCATGCCAATGCGTTTGCGGAGGCTGATCACGTCAATGCGGGGCGCGTAAATCTCGCGCCCGTGGATTTTGACGGAGCCGTCAATGCGGCAGGAGTCCACGAGGTCGTTCATGCGGTTGAGGCAGCGCAGCAGGGTGGACTTGCCGCAGCCCGAGGGGCCGATGAAGGCCGTCACCTGTTTTTCGGGGATTTGCAGCGTGACGTCCTGCAGGGCCTGAATTTTGCCGTAAAACAGATCGAGATGGGTGATCTCCACGGCGGTCTTGGCGGGGGTGGCGGGGAGTTCGACGCGCCGGGTCGGGAGCACCGCCGGCAAGGGCCGGGGACTTGGCTCGGCCCAGGTGGTTTGCGGCTCGTCCAAAGCGGACGGCTCACTTTTGGTCTCCGTGATTTCATCCAGCATCGTCATGTCCAATGCTCCGTATGGCGCATCATGCGGGCCGCGCCGGCAATGTCCACACCAGTGGCCTCTTGCTATTAGTAAATCGAGGATACCCGCCACAGTAAAGATAAGATTGGGGCGCTGACAGATAATTTACCGAATCTTAGCGCCGTAAAAACATTCGGGAATGTGGCGGGATGGTCGGGCGGGGATTATGGGAGGGATGATTCGTAAGGACTCGATCCGGCGACTTCGGCCAGGAGCCCCCGCACGAGGCGCTCGAGTTCCGCCAGCGCTTCATCGGGGAGCGCCATATCCAAATCGTGGACGTGCCAGTAGCGGATTTTCTCCGCCCAATCGGGGAAGAGGTCTTCCATCATCGCCCGATGTTCGGCTTCCTTGAGGGCGATGACGATGGATGCGGATTGCAGGTCGGCCTGGGTCACCTGCCGGGGAGGGCGTTCCACCGGCAGCGGAATGCCGCGGGACTGGAGGGCCTCCAGGGCATGCTGCGAGATGGGACCGCTGTTGACCACGCCGTCAGCCTGCACGCGCAGGCCGCGGGAGTCGGCGGTCCAGGGCACGTGCGACAGCCGTGCCAAATGGTTGAACAGCGCTTCGGCGAAGCGGCTGCGGTAGTAGTTGCCGGAGCATAAAAAGAGGATGCGCTGCATGGGGCGGATTATGGCGATTGGCCGCGTGAATTCAAACCCGAGGTGCGCGGGCCGGGACGGTCATGAGGCGCTATGTCAAAAACGCGGTGCGGTGTCGGATTTAGAGGGGAGCATCTTGAGCGTGGTGATCTGCGCCTGCCGGGCGTAGTCGATGGCTTCGCCGAGGATGCGGGCGGCTTCCTGGGGTGCGTGGAAGCCCATGGAATTTTCCGCGGCAATAAAGTCCAGCCGCCACTGCGCCTTGCGCTGCAGTTCCAGCACGGGCGTGAGTTGCTGCTCCGTCACGCCGGCCGTCTTGGCCGTTTTGATCGTATCGAGCATGTCCAACAGTGTCGCCCCGCCGCGCTCCAGCAGTGCCGCATTGCGTCCCTGAATCGTCAGGGCGCGGCTGAGCAGTTCATTCTCCGACACCGCGTGGCACGGCTGGCACGCCCGGGCGATGTTCACCAGCGGCGAACGCACCCAGTGATCGCTCACCTTCGTGGCGCCCTGGCGCTCGTAGGGCATGTGGCAGTCGGCACAGGCCACGCCGGCCTTGGCGTGAACGCCCTGCGAATAGAGCTCAAATTCCGGATGCTGGGCCTTGAGCAGTTCGGCACCCGTTTCGGTATGTTTCCAATCAAAAAAACGATGCCCTTCCGTTTGCCCCGGCTCGGGCGGGAACTTGTAGCTGTCGTAGTAGGCTTCGATTTGCTCGACCTTCAGCCCGTTGTTCCAGGGGTAAAAGAGCGTGGTTTTGGGGCCGCAGTAATATTCGACGTGGCACTGGGCGCAGACAAAGGTGCGCATCTCCTGGCGCGTGGCGTCGCGGTTGGGGTCGTAGTCGGCCTTGCCCTGGGAGGCCATCAGCGCCTTGATGCCGTTGATGAATCCGGGGCGGGTCACCCGCAGTTGCATCGTGCTGGGGTTGTGGCAATCCACGCAGGCCACCGGATGCGCGCCGTCGGCATGCACCTGCGTTTGCGTGATGCCCTGGATCGTGGGATTCATCGAGCCGGTCTTGACGACCTGATCGTGGGCCTCCTGATAGGTCAGCTTGGCCATGGCGTCGAAGCCTTTCAGGGCGTCCCCATCGCCCAGGCGTCGGTACGTGGGGATGATGGAGGCATGGCAGTGGAGGCAATTGCCCGGCTGGGGCTTTTCGGTGACGCGCCTGGTCATCTCCTGGTCCGAAAGCATGTACGCATGCCCCCGGCGGTCGCGATAGTCCAGCGAAAACGCATATCCCGCAAAGGCCCGGGTGAGCCAGGGCGAACGCTGCGCCTTCTCCAGCGGCAGGGCTTCCGAGCCGCCGTGACCGCCGTATTTCGTGGCGGTTTTCACGGCGGTCATCTTGTAGGTGTCGAATTCGCGCGGCCAGTTGATGCCCCAGGGGGCGGGGTCGGTGGTTTCCTCGGTCACGTTCACGAAGCGAATGTACGGGTTCTTCGCCTCCTGTTTGCGCTGGAAGATGTTGGTGAGCATGTAGGCGATCCCGCCGGTCATCACGGCGGTGATGAGTACCACGAGTGCAAATTTCGCCCGGCCAAAGCATGCCGGCCGGGGGGCAGGGGCATCGGTATTCGCCATGGGTTTGATACCTCCAGTTACACGAGTGTCATCCGCCGCCGATCCAACTCATCGGGCTGGTGGGGCGCGTCGGCGCGTGGCCGACATTTTTGTGGCAATGTACGCACGAAACAGTCTCGCCGCCGATCTCCATCACCGTGATGTCATGCACAAAATCTGCATGGCAGCGCAGGCAGTTCTCCTGCAGAATCTCCGCGTTTTTCGGGCCGATCATGATCGGCTCATGGAAATCCTGCAGGGTGAAGGCCTTCGAGTGGTTCCATCCGTTGCGCGATTTGGCGATCATCTTGCCCACGATCCCGTGCGGCAGATGGCAGTCATTGCACACCGCCACGTGGTGATGCCCGGACTTTTCCCAGGAGTCCAGTTCATCCCGCATGATGTGGCAGTTGGCGCAAGCGTTGGGATCGTTGGACAGGTACGAAAGCCCCTCGGCATATAGAAACGTAAAAACCCCAAACCCCAGGGGAATCCCCAGACAGACGGCCATGATGATGACGCGGTTGGGCCTAAACATACGGCATTTCTACTCCTGTAAGTCCAGATATTATCACGTCCGATACTTATTCGCGCTAATTTTCACGTCCGATAGCCCCCGAATTACCCAGATTAATTTGCCCGCGCCGACTTGGTATTCGAAGCTTTACCTGTCTTACCGCCCAAGCCGTAACGCAGGAGTTTTCACATGAGCCGCGCCACCAAGATTCGCCGCCGCACCGCATGCCGCCGCGCCCATCATCTGTTTGAACCGCTGGAATGCCGGCTCAATCTCTCGGCCTTCGTCGCCGCTCTCCCCGCTGCCGCGGCACCCGCTCCGGTAGCCGCCGTGGAAACCTATAAGTATCGCACCGACTCCTTCGCCGGCACTTCCACCATCACCTACGGCCTGCCTTACACGAATCCCGCTATGCCCGACGCCCAGACGTTCTTCAATCGCTTCCGCTCCCATTACGGCCCCTACACCCCTACCCCCACACCCACCCCAACTCCGACACCCACACCGACTCCCACCCCGAAAGTGACCATCGGCAACTTCGTGTGGAATGACGCCAACGCCAACGGCATCCAGGACTCGGGCGAAGCGGGCATCGGCGGCGTGACCATCAAGCTCTACCGTGGCACAACGCTGGTCGAT
>CAIPTQ010000174.1 GCA_903868035.1 uncultured Phycisphaerales bacterium | reverse complement strand
GCCTCCACTGCACCCACTTCACCCCCACCTGTTACCCCCCCTACTCCCCCAGCGCCGACAGCGATTGGCGCTTTTTCGAGCATGGAAACGACGGTGCCGAGCGTGTTAACCCCGACGCCGCACGCTGCAGAACCGCTGCCGCGAGCGTCATCACCGATGCCGACACAGGGGGTTCAGCCGCCGATTTCATCCCCAGTTATGGATGAATCCGCGTTAGCGGATCGGATTGTGGAACGGTTGGCGCGGCAATTGACACCAGCCATTGCACCAGCCGATTCCTCAAGAACCCCCTCCCCCCCAACGCAGCCGAGCCCGCCCGCACCCGGCACGGCCGGTACTGATAGTACGAATTTACATATGTCTGGTGCGGCGGCGGTCGGGGGCTGGGAGAAGAATCTGGACGAGCTGGTGGCGCAGTTGCGGTTGCAGAACCGGAATGCGGAGCTGCGGCCGGACTTTTCGATGGCGCATATTCTTGTGATGATCGCGCAGGCGGGCGCGCTGATCGCGATGGTGATCGGGTTTTTCAAATATTTCACGATGAACGTGACGTACAAGTCGGCGGCAGACGCGTACTGGGCGGTGGTGCCGCACTTGCAGGCACTGATCTGGATCCTGGCGGCGGTGTTCATGCAGGGGGTGGTGGTGGCGATACTGGTGTATGCGCGGGGGAAGTAGGGGATTGAATCATTGAATCATTTTAATCCATTTATTCATTGAGTCATTGTAGGAGTTGTGCGTGGTGCCGGTGATGGGGTATCCGCGAACGTATGCCGCGCGGGCATGCTTTTGACGCAGAGGGGCGCAGGAACGGGCGTTCATGATCGAAGACACGTGCCACGGGGAGGCCGCCCTCACTGCGTCAAAAGCATGGCACCCGGGAATGGGGAGGGAGGAGGGGGGATTGAAACATTAAGACATTGACATGATATTGACTTCTGCAAGTGGCGGTGCGTTATACGGTGGCGGAATTGGAGGGGGCGGTCGCCAGGGTTGCCGGGGCCATTTCCGGGTGCATCATCTTGACCAGACAGGCGAGGAAGAACGTACTGAGGAGCGCAACAAGCAAAGCGAGCAAATCGTGCCGTTGTTTAAGCAGGGTATCGTACAGGCCGTGAAGCACCATGGGGGCGAGCACAATGAGCAATACTTCAAAAGCATAGCTCCATCCGTGCCTGGCGTCCCGCAACCACAACAGACGGAGGCAGAGGATCATGGCGACCGTGCCGGACCAGACGGCATGCAGCGTCACGC
Source organism: uncultured Phycisphaerales bacterium (assembly GCA_903868035.1). Next base: position 2,111 of record CAIPTQ010000174.1, on the reverse strand, counting down.
AGGAAACAAAACGAAGGACGTAGGCATCCGGACCGCAAATGCCGTTGTAGGCGGAACCGGAATACATAATCCCTTCGGCAATGCCGAAACCGACACCCGAAACCAAGCCCCAGAGCAACAGTTTTTTGCCGGAGAGGTCCGGTTCGCCGTTCTGGCGCGCGAGGAACAGGAGGGGGAGGGCCTTGGTGACCTCTTCGCAGAGCCCGACGCCGAAGGTGTAGCCAAGGAAGGAGAGGAGAAAGCCATTTTGGGGATTATCGGCGGCAGAATAGGAGTATCCGATGAACTTGAGCACGATGAAAAATAATGCGGAAGGGCCGCACCCGATGATCCAGCGATCGCTTGCGGCGACGTTGTCGGCGACGACCTGAAAGAAGAGCAACAGGGCAATGCCGATGGTGGCGGTGAAGGCCATAATGATCGCGAGCGTGCGGAACCGGGAGACGCGGGGGAGCGCCCAGGAGAGTACGAGCAGAAAGGCCAGGGCCGTGCCCAGTGCGATAAGCCAGTGCATATAGCTGTCATATGCCAGCAGCGCGCCTTCGAGACGGTGTCGGGGCAGGAGGGGAAAGAACTGGTCGTAGGTATAACCCTGATCCTGGGCGTAGAGAATGCGTTGTTTGAGGCCGGGGTCTTCAGGATGTGCCGCGATGGTGCGGAGAACGCGGTCGGAGAAAGTTGGTACATCATGCGACATGGAGAAAGCCAGAGGCAGGAGCGCGAGTAAAAGCACGGGAAGAAGGAAGCGGCGAATTCCGGATGCCCCGAAGGAGGGAGGGTACACGGAGGCGAGGAGGGGAAGGATTCGTTTTGCGTGGTTATGCATGCTTCCGCCGTGGCATGGAGTTCGGAAGTGTACGACGCGCATTTTCATGATACCCGTCGGACGCCGGGGGAGGAAGGATTTCAGATTTCAGATCGGGGTGGAGATTATGGGGCGGCCTCCAGGCGCACTTCGCGGGTTTCGATGATGTCGATGCCGTCGAGGGTGAGGGCGGTGCGGGTGTCGTTGTATTTGAGCGGGGAGGGATCGGTGATGTAGATGGGGGCGTCCTGGCGGAGGGGGAGGATTTTGAGGGTGATGCCGTCCTTGTAGATGTTGGGGCCGTAGCGTTTGAGGCCGATTTCGAAAGGTTGGGAGTTGTAGAAATCGTCGTTGATCAGTTTGTCGCCGAGGTAGGCGCGGGCGACGTCGCCGGTGTAGCGGACGCTGAGGCGGAGGTCGCGGGCGGGGTCGGTGCCGGCGGGGAGTTTGACGCGCCAGACGGCGGCCTGGGCGAAATCGGCGTCTTCGGGCTGCATGGCCATGCCCTGGCGGCGGGCGGCGATGGAGGGGGCGATGGGGATGGTGCGGGGGGGACCGGCGGGTTGGACGGGTTCGATGGTGGCGAGCAAGGGGGTTGCGGGCGCGAGGGCGGGGGTGAAGCGGCGGAAAAGGCCGTCGTCGGTGGCGGGGACGGCGGCGGCGCCGAGGGTGACTTTGGCGGGCGCGGGGAGGATGGCGACGGTGCAATCCTTCTGGTTTTCGGTACGGAGGCGCACGGCGGGGCCGTCGAGGAGGAGGTTGGCGTGGGTGACGAAGAGGCGGTCCTGGCCTTGCCAGGGGCCTTTCCAGAGATCCCATGCCGTGGTTTCGTCGAGGAGGATGAGGACGTGGGTGCGGTTGTCCTTGCCGTGGAGCTTGAGGGCGGCGCCGAGGCCGGGCTGGACGTTGCGCACGAAAATTTGCCCGTTCTCGGTGGCGGTTTTGCCGGTGGAGGAATCGACGGTGACGGCGGCGGCATCGAAGACGAATTCGGCGGCCCCCCCCCCGCCGGCGGTTTGTTTGAAGACGGTGTAGCGGGTGGTGCCATCATCGACGTGGCAGATGGGCTGGGCGGAGGCTTGGATGAGCTTGACGCCCCCGAGGTCCATGTTGACGGGCCAGAAGAAGCGGCAGTTGTCGGGGATGGTGACGGGGGCGGAGGGGACTTTGACCTCGCCGCCGGAGAATTTGACCTGGAACTGGACATTTTGCCGGGCGGGTTGGGGGGAGAAGCGTTGGTAGTTGCTGACGAAGATATAGCCGCTGGCGCCGTTGGAGCGGACGGAGCAGTTGAGGCCCTGGCCGG
>CAIPTQ010000173.1 GCA_903868035.1 uncultured Phycisphaerales bacterium | reverse complement strand
CGGGGATTTTTGATTTTTGATTTTTGATTTTCGATTGGAAGAAACATGGGGCACCGTGGGGGTTAGAAGTCAGAAGTCAGAAGCAAGAAGCAAGAAGCAAGAAGCAAGAATGACGCGTTACGGGAGATTGACAACTTGGACGAAGTCGCGGCCGCCGATGCGGGCGCTGGCGACGTGCATGGTGATGCGGAGGGCTTTGGGCCAGAGGGGTTTGTTGTAGTAGCTGAAGGTGGCGACGTAGGTGTCGCCGTTGGGGGTGGGGCCCAGGGTTTCGGTGCCGGGCAGGCCCCTAGGGTTGGCGGCACCGTACCAATTCAACTCGCCGGCGGTGACCGAGCCATCGGTCCAATCGACGCGGAAGGAGGAGACGCCGGCCATGACGTTGGAGGTGGAGCGGAAATAGGCGTTGACGAAGGGATTTTGGGCGACTTCGGTGTCCAGGACGGAGGCGAGGGTGCGGAAACGATAGGTGAAAAGATCGGCCTCGGGGTTATTGATGCCCATAAGCCGGGCCTGGATCGCATATTGCATGACCTGGGAGGGGGTTTGGGCGACGATGGAATAGCGGGAGGAGGTGATGTGGGCGGGGTATGCGGTTCCCTCGGCGCTATTTCCCGCGATCCGGACCGGTGAGGTGCCGTCGATAGTGGGATAGGCCATGACGTTCTGGCCGGCGGTCATCACATGATTCTGGGCGTCGGCGGGGCCGGGGAGGAGGAGGGTGATGTGATGGCCAATGATAAAATCGGATTCATTGGTGATCGTGAGGGTGCCGCTGTTGTTCACCACGCCTGTGGGCAGTTGACTCTGGGGATAGACCGCCCTTTGATCGGGCGTGACATAGGATGGGGGCGCGCCGTTTTTTTCCACGATGAGGTGGCCGATCCAGATGTGAGCGGCGCTGGAGGTGGTGGAATCGGTGAAGGGGGTGGCCGAGTCAGTGCCGGAGCGGTTCTGGAAGGAGCCCGTGGCGAGGAAGGAGAGCTGATCGAAATGATAGGTGATGTCTTTGAGCGCGGGGTCGGCGCTGAGCAGGCGGCTGCGGATGACGAGGAAGCCGTCTTTATTGAGGCCCTTGAGTTCGCGTTCGATGAATTGCTGGGTGGCGCGGACGGAGGACATTTCCTCCATGACGGCCTGGGACATGCCGACGGATTGGGACGCTCCCGCGAAGATGACGCCGACGGCGAGGATAATCATGACGAGGATGCCGATGGCGACCATGAGTTCCATGAGGGAGAAGGCACGAAATGATGAATGACGAATGATGAATGATGAATGCGGGCGCGCGGGTCGGCGGCGAGCGCCGGTCATTGGTGATTGGTCATTGGTCATTGGCAATTTCATGACGGCTTTCCGTTAGAAAGAGACGGTGGTTTGGTAGACGTAGATGAGGGGGCTGGCGGAGTTAGGCGTGCCGTCGGCGGCGGGGGCGAAGATGATGGGTTCCTGGGGCAGGGCGCTGACGGGCTGGCCGAGGAGTGCGGGGCGGGCGACGGCGTTGGCGTAGGTGGCGGGGTCGAGGACCTGGCGGAAGACGGTGCCGGAGCGGGCGCCGATGCCCAATTGGCCCATGGGGGGGAAGGCGTTGGTGACGGGGGTGGAGCCGCCGTTGTTGGAGCCCGGGGCATATTGGGCATAGACGAGTGAAGGCATCATCTCGGGCGTGATGGGAAGCGGGGTCATGGTATCCATGCGAACAGTGGAAATCTCCGGGGAACCGGGAGGCACGACGGAGGGGCCGAAATTGAAACGCTGATCGGTGCCTTTGCGGAAAACCAGGATGTAGAGGTCATACGTGTAGCTGGAGGAGGGCTTGATGCCATTGCCATTGGCGGAGAACGTCCCCAGTGGAACCTGGTGGGCGGGGCTGAGGCGGATGAGGGCGGTCCAGAAATAGGTGCAGGACGCGAGTTTGTTGGCGGGGACGGGGAAGGGGGTGGTGCTGCCGAAGAGATAGGCACGTTCGCTGAGGGGGATGCCGTAGAAACCAGGGAGGGCCTGGAGGACGAAGGGATCGACGTGGAAGGCCGGGAAAGCCGTGCCGACGGGGACGCCATTGGTGTGGTTGAAATCGGCCTGGAGGACGGTATTTCGATTGGAATTATCCGGCGCGAGGACGGCCGGCGGGCCGGGATTGGTGACGGTAAAGAAATCGGGCGCGAAATAGGAACGGAGATTGCCGCCCGGGCCGTAGTGTTTTTGGAGGACGGAGTAGGCATTCTGGGCGATGGTTTGGGCGATGGATTCCTCGGTGGCCTGGCGGGTCCAGGTGGCGCCGACGGGGAAGACGGAGGCGACCATGATCAGGCCGATGCCGAGGATGAAGATGGCGAGGAGGACTTCGACAAGACTGAAACCAATGCGACGCTGGGGCATCGCGGCGACGCGACGATGCGCTACGCTTGAAACTTGAAACTTGAAACTTGAAACTTGAATTTTCATGGGAGCAAAGCTCCTGTGTTGGCGTTGATGAGGATGACGCTGGCGTGACGTTGGATCCAGGTGGTGCGTTGGGCGTCGCCGGAGTGGTCGGGGGGGATGTTCTGGGCGGCGTAATCGGCGGAGTCGAAGAGGAAGATGCCCGGGGAGGAGACGCCGACGTTGGCGTGGGTGTCGCGTTTGGTGAGGAATCGCCAGTCGGCGGAAGCCTTGGGATAGGTGCCGGGGCTGCCGGAGCCCATATCCGGGCGGGCCAGGCCGTGGCGGGTGAGGAGTTGGCCGTCGGCGTTGAAGAGGATGACGCGGGTGACGCCGAGGGTGGAGCTGGGTTCGTCGCCGGTCATGACGCCGCGGGTGGGGTCGTCGTTGAGGGCGGCGACCTTGACGGCGGCGGGGAGGTATTGGCGGCTGGTGGAATAAGGGAGGAAGACGGTGTTGTCGGGGAGGGGGTTGTATTGGGCTTGGTTGTAATCCTCAACGATGAGCTGCATGGCGGTTTGGTTGTTGTGGACGGGAGAGGAGTAAGCGAAGGTTTCATCGAAGAAGACGACGCCGGCCTGGCGCTGCTCGGCGCGGGCGATGCCGCGGGCCTGGGCGAGGAGGGCGCGGATTTGATTAACGGCCTGGGCGCGGGAGTTGTCGGCGGCGAGGGCTTTGACGGCGGGGAGGGAGATGGAGGTGACCAGGCCGATGATGGCGATGACGACGAGGAGTTCGATGAGGGAGAAGGCGGGGCGAGTTTCGAGTTTCGAGTTTCGAGTTTCAAGTTTCATTGACGAATGAACGGGGGGCCATGCCGCGGGGACAGGCATCAGCCTTGAAACTTGAAACTTATAACTTGAAACTCGTTTCATCGGACGAGTTTCGAGTTTCGAGTTTCGAGTTTCAAGTTTCAATGACGAATGAACGGGGGGCCATGCCGCGGGGACGGGCATCAGACT
>CAIPTQ010000172.1 GCA_903868035.1 uncultured Phycisphaerales bacterium | reverse complement strand
GCGGGCTTTTCGGGCTATGCCGTGGAGTATCAGGTGTGGGCGGTGCGGCCGGACGGCGGCTTGACGGATGCGAGCTATCCGACGAGCCAGATACTGTGGTAGCGGGATTTTTATACGCCCACTACGGGGACGGTGACGCTGACGCAGGCGAATGGGGTGCTGAGCGTGGCGGATGGGGGGAGCACGACGCTGTATCCGACGTGGGACACGAATTTGCTGACCATCACTCCCGGCGGCAATGAGTTGGTGGTGATGGACCAGTCGGGGGGGAACATCAACGCGGGGCTGGTGGACGTGGCCGGCACGGGGACGATCACGCTGGATGTGGCGGGTGGGGCGATGACGTTTGGGAGCGACCAGGGGGCGCGGGCGGGGCACTTGACGATAGAGGCGAGCGGGGGGGCGGCGGTGACGTTTACGGCGGCGCAGAACGTGGCGGGGCTGGTGGTGGACAGTGGGGCGACGCTGACGCTGGAGGCGGATGCCGCGGTGGGGACGGTGGCGAACGAGGGGGTGCTGGCGTTTGACAGCGCGGCGGCGCTCAGCGTGTCGGCGACGATTTCGGGCGCGGGGGCACTGGCGCAGATCGGGACCGGGACGACGACGCTGCGCGGGTCGTATGCGGGGACGGGGGATTTGGCGGTGGCGGCGGGGACCTTGGCGTTTGCGCCCACGGCCACACCCAATGCCCAGACCATCCAGGCGCGGAGTTTGACGATCGGCGGCACGACGGACAACTGGACGGCGCGGCTGGACCTGGGGAACAGCTCGCTGGTAGTGGCCGCGCCGACCGTGGGCGGGGGGAGTGCCGCCCAGGCGCAGGCGCGGCGGATCGCCAACCAGATCAAGTCGGGCCTGAACGGAACCGGATTGTGGCAGGGCATGGGCATCACCAGCAGCGTGGCCGACGCGTATGACAACATGCCGGGCAACGATCCGTTGTATGCCCTGGGGGTGATACAGAACAATGCGGCTATCGGTGGCGTGGGCGACGGGACGACGGATGATGTGACGACGGGGAACGAACTGTACACGTCGTTCCATACCCTGACCGTGGGGCTTAACGATACGCTGGTGATGTTCACGTACTTTGGCGATGCGGACCTGAGCGGCCTGATCGACAGTACGGACTACTTCCTGATCAACCAGGGCCTGGCGCTGGGGCTGACGGGCTGGGTCAATGGCGACTTCGACTGCAACGGCGTGATTGACGGGACGGATTACTCCCTGATCAACCTGGCGTTGGCGCTGCAAACCAGCACGTTGTGAGGCGGTGGGCGGCGGGTCGGTGGGCGGTGGGGGGGATTCGGGCGGCACGTCAGGCGTGCCGGAGCCGGGGAGTTTGGTGTTGTTGGGGTTGGGCAGCTTGGTGATGCTGCGGCGGCTACGTGACTAACCACGAAAAGTCTGCACATTGCTGCTCGCCGTGGTCTGGATTCATGGGCGATACAGGAGTCGAACCTGTGACCTCATGCGTGTCATCTTGCCCAAGATGAAGGGTAAAATAGCTCGAAAACCCTTGTATTTACTATATAATATCACTTCTGATGCAATTTGCAAGCGTGTGCAAACAATAGCGTTTATTAGCGTAAAAACGCGGTATTTTGAAAAATATCCGGTAGATACCGGCAGTAAAAACAAGCAATTTAAGCATGCGAAGTCGGCACGGGGTCACTGGTTCAAGTTGTCGCTACGGCGTCTGGCGCGGTCTTGCGGGGCATTCTGGCGGTCCATTGGGCCGGGGATGGCCTTTGGGGCCTTTGGGGCCGGCCTATGCCGTCGGCGTGCTCCTGGGCGTCCTGGGGGCGCTGTGGCGGGTGCTGGCGCGGTGGTGGTGGGCTTGGCGGTCGTCGATGTCACTGGGCAACCGGGGCGGGCGGGCCGGCCTGGGGGTTGGTGCTGGGGGTGCCTGTCGGCGTGGGCGTCGGGACTGCCGGCGGCGTCGAGGTCCACTTGCTCCTGGGCGTCGAGGGTACAGCGTCGGCGATCTGCGCGGCGGTCGGCGAGAATTTCGCCCCGATCATGCTGGGCGGCGGTGGACGTGTACCGGGTTGCTCGCCAAGGATGATGTTGCGGATGGCCTGCCAGCGCCCGCTGGCGTAGACCCGGCGTTGGGCCTGTCGGCTGGCGTTGCGGGCGCGTTCCCTGGTGGGCGCTTGCAACTCCTCAAACGATTTTGGGCGGGCGATCATGGTTGAATTCCTAAGCGCCCCCGCGGCGTGTTGAAGGAGCCGCCGCGAGGTGCGCCGAAAGGATTAAAGCCGGAGCGATATCCAGACGACAGATACCGCCCCGGTGGAATGGACAATCACGCATTGATAATTGCCTGTCGGAGTTCGGCCAGACGCTTGTCCACGACGGGCTTGCGGGCTTGGTCAATTGGAAGACTGGCGCGGAGACTATTAAGCTGTTTCGTCCAAAGTTCCCGTTGTTTGTCGTCAGGATTTCGCCGTGATTCAATTTCCGACTGCGCGATGAGGCGTGGGTCTTCGCTCAAACTGCGAATAAGTGCAACATTTTCCAACTCCAGAGCGTTTATTCTTCACGCAGTTCCGGCGGCGCGGTTTCGAGCAAATACGAATCTGCCTCGCCATACCGGCGGCGGGCATCTTGTTGGTTCCGCGCGGCACCGTCGGCGGCGGTGGCGGCGTCGGCAACTTCGCTGTTTGCCTTTTTTAATCGAGCAACCGCGGCGGCTTCGGCAGAGACGGCGGCGGCGATGACGGTCGGTTCATTGGCCAAAACATGGCGAGCGTGCGAGCGCTTCCGATGGACGGCAATACGTTGCTCGAAAAATTCCGCCGTTTCGCCGGCGCGATCAAGCATGGGTTCAACTTTTTCCGGTTCCATTGGCGCGCCGTGGGCGATGGCTTTGGCCAATGATTCCACGTCATTGGCGGCGCGGGCGCGGCGGTTGCCGCGGAGTGCGGTAAGTGTGGTGGTGAGAATTGACATATACAACTCCTAAAATGAGAGAGAAAATGCCGGGCGGCAACATGCTGCCGGCGGTTACATCATCATGGGACGAGCACAGAATCCACCAAGCCGGGCCGCTGGCATGGCGGCTTTGAGAGCGGCTTGGATTGCTGCCGGGAAGCTCGCCTTATATCGCTGATTTCGGACAATTCGCCGTGCATCATCGAGACTGAGATGTAGTTTCGGCGAGCAATGCGCGAACAAAAACTTTGCATTTGCTTCGTCGGCGGCGTTGGCGGAAAGCGGCTGCGGCTTACCAGTGGAAGATGACGGCGGGTTCCCGGTGGAAAATTTGCGGCGTAGGCGGTTGGTTTCTACTTGGCGTTCAAATTCGGTCAACATGGTAGGTCTCCTGAAAAGTGGTGGGTGGTGGTTTCGGTTTCTCATTTTCGGGCGGTCTCGCTCCGCCGGCGGTGCGCGTCCTGGGCACGGTACTCCTGCAATTCCGCGTGCTCCGCGATGATCTGCTTGGCGAGGTCGATGTTGAGTCGGCCACGAAGCTTGTGATGTAACCGGTACGCTTTCAATTCCAGCGCGGGCGTAAGTTTGGGCGGGTAATCTTGCGGTTGGTTTTTTGGGGTATCCATGTGCTGCTCCTAAAAAAGGGGTGATATTTATCTATCGTAATGGGTGGTGTGGATCGAGTTGTTTAGAATCATCTTCCCAAGGAAATTTCTCCCGTTTGTTTTCCGTGGCTTTTTCGCCGCGAGCCTTGGGGGTGCAACCGAGTTCGATGGCGAAGCTTCGGCACAACTTCGCGCAGGTGTTAGAGATGCCGACACAGGGGTGCTGAATAATATTTCCGCTCTTGGTTTTGATGAGCGTGCCTTCCTTGGCAATGCGGGCCTCGGCCTCCTGCCAGCGTCCAAAAAACACGCAATACTGGGCGAGGGTTCCGCGATCTGTGGCCGATAGGTTTGGCAATTGCACGATGAGGCGGTGCCACTCGTTCAGCGCCGGGCCGGTCACTTGCTCGGGCGGTTCAAGCGGTTGCTTGATGTTGGCGGCGGTCGTCGTGTCGGCGTCGTTGATGTTCATAATCTATCTCCTGTCATTGGAGCCGCGTATAAGCCGTTCATCCATCCCACGTGGAATTGATAGACTTCGGGATGGCCGAAGATGGTCATTTGTTCGATGTTCTTACACGAGCGCAGATTTGCCGAAGTTTCAATTGTGACGGTCCTGCCGTCCGTCAATTTCAGGGCGATGATCTTGCAATGGTTCCTAATGCTGAGGAAGCGGGCGCGATCGCCACGTTGGGCAAGCTCGGCCTGGGCCAGTTCCCATATGCCGTTGCTCGTGCCTTTGAAGTAGTGGCTGCAAATCAGGCTGACGCGTCCGATCTGGCCGGCGTCCAGCAGTGCCACAAGTTCGGCGATGTTGTCTTTGGAAAATCCCAAAGTGGCAACGGCCAACGTGCTGATCGTCGCGGGCGCGGCCAGCAGCAAAATCGCCGGCACCGTATCCCACAACGCATAGCGGCCAGAACATATGACATGAAAACATTCCCGCGGGCTTGGTATCCGTCCGATGACGGCGGCGGCGGTGGTGACGTTGCGGGTGTCCCTGCACTCGTGGGAGGTGTCCTCGGCGTCCTCGAACTTCAAGTCCGTGTCCAGGTGAACCATTTCCCGAAGTTCATTTTCAATGTCGTCGGTGGCCGGGCCGTCCAGCGCGAGCACGCCATCAAATCCGCATACCTGTACATCCGAATCAATCATTTTTAATTCATCTTTGTGCATTTTTGACCCCTAGTGTTTTTCGCAAATGAAAATCGGCGAGGGAGGCTCGCGGTATTGTGGATATTCGCATAGAAAAAAAACCGCATTTTTAGGGTCTCTGACACGTCCGACACGTTCGACGCGTGTTTCATAACTTTTTTTTATTCCGCTCGTATGGGAAAGTTATGATTCTGCTGTCGGACGCGTCGGACGCGTCGGAACTCTTGGTCATCTGATCATCACACCTGTCCAAATTCGGTTCCCGAAGTCATCACGAAGTGGTTGGCATTGACGCGTTTTTAACTTCTTGGCCAGTCCCTTGGGTCCAAGCCGGCGGGTGCGGGAGACGCCAGCGACCTCGGCCCACACGTCGTATGCTTGGCGGATGGCTGATGCGGCTGTCTGGAAGGTCTGGCCGAACAGCAAGCGGTCCTCGAAAAACTCGGCGCTCGTGTCCATGTCGGCGCGTAATTCCTCGGCGGATTCCTGCACCGATTCAGGGATTACCAAACCCACTTCACGCCACTGGCGAACGCCATTCAGTATCCAGTTGAGAATACCTGGGCCGGATTCCTGCACATCTAGCAGACGGCGTTTGACGCTGGGGTCGCGTTGTTCGGCGGGTATTGAATGAATAAATGGCAGACGCACAAGACGACGCCACATCGCGCCATCATCGGGGTCGATATAGGGTGGGTGGTTGGCGATCAACCAAAGCTTGAATGTAGGCATGAATTCGATTTCGCTCTTGTACATATGCCGCGCCGTGATGGTCTCCTTGCCGGTGATGTTCTTGATTAATCCCGCGCCAAATTCAGTCCCGTCGTTAGTTTCGGATGATGAGACAATTCGCGCTCCCTTCAGCCGCGCAATATCGCCACAGGGCACCGCCTCCATTGGCGTGGGATTTTCTGAGGAAGGTTTCAAAGTCGGCAGTGGCGGCATAGTCGCCGGCGGTCGTTTTGATTCCCTCGGTGAATGTGGTTTTTCCCGATGCCTCCGGCCCGAACAAACAGAAAAACTTTTCCTCGTCAACCAGTCCCGTTAGCGAATAGCCGGCGGCGATCTGGGCGCACAATATTTCTTGTTCGTTGGGTAGCCAGACCCGCAAAGCGTCCTCCCATAATTGACAGTGGGCGTCCGGGTCATACACCACGGGGCTGATCTTGGTGATTCGATCTTCTTTGCGGTGCTGGTGAAGCTCACCTGTGCGTAAGTCGAGGGTTCCGTTTTGGCAGTTGAACAGCCAGGGGTCCGAGTCGAAACAATCCATCCGCACATTCAAGCGGGGATGATGCTGGGCCAGGAACCCGATCGCGCGGATTCGATGCACAGATTCGCACGACATGGCAAATTCGGCCAGGGCTTTGCGGACGGCGGCGTCCTCCATCTTCGATGCCACGATGTACATCTGCCGGATCATCTTCTGGACATACTGGACACCTGCGGCGTCGTTGTGGATCCATCGGCATCCCGTCCACTCAAGTTCTCCTACACCTTGGCCATACTGAAGTTCATCGCCATACCATTTCGCCAGCAGATTTGCCGCGCCTGAGTCAGTAGTTTGACAGGGCATCTTGTCCGTCGTCGTGATTTCAATGTCAGACATGGGCGTCCTCCAAGGCAAATCGGATCGCGTCGTTAATGCGCTGGGCGTGTGCGGATTCGACAATTTGAAGCATGCACCCTCTTTCGCCGTCGGCGTCCACAACCTTGGCGGCGTCGTTCAACTTATGGCGGAGTTCCGGTTCGCTCCACGGCGGCTGGCACTTGGTCGCGTTGTAGGTGTCCAGGGCCTGCGTGGCCTCGGCGTCATCCAAGCCGAATTTGATGCAGATACAGGCGGCTTGATACAGGCGGTCGCTCCCGTGATTTCCTTCGATGGATTCGGGAATTTTGCTGAGATATGCCGTGCAACGATCCAGCGCCGATATTCTGCCGATGGCGTGGGGCTTACTGGTGGACCGTGTCGGCGTCGGCGGTGTAAGTGCTGGTGGGGCATAGGCGTTGGCAAATTCCTTCAAGAGTTTGGTGCTGACGATGTCCACCTCATTGAACGAAACAACCTGCGAAACAATTCGCGCGATGCGATGGGGGCGGGCCTGAATATCCGGGCGGGCCTCCAACGAATCACCTTTGCCGGCCATGCTTCCGGGCAGTTTTGAAATTCTGGCGGCGTTGCTGACGGCGGTGTCGATCTTCACTTCGGTGGTGTCGAAGCGCGCGGCCATCGCGGTCAAAACTTGTGCGACAAGTCCGCCATCGTCTGCCGGTAAATTGATCCTGTACCAAAGGCCAAAACCGTTTCCCGAATCGAACATGACGGGATAAGGCCATCCGAATTCATCGGCCAGTGTTCCCACGATTTCGCTCGCCAGTTCCTGGGCCTGAAAATGCTCGGCATTGGTGGAACTAATGTCCGGGTGGGGCCGAACCGGGTCCAGGTCCACCAGCAGTAACGCGCGGCGGGAAATGTGGCAATCCTTGGTCAAGCCGTTTTCTTCCGCAACGTCAAGCCGATTGGCGCGTATGGCCAAAAAGTCTACAGGAAACCGATTCATGATCCAGTAAATGGCTTTGAACTTCGGTAGCGCTAAGATGGCTTTGACGGCGTCGTCGGCATTATCGAAATAGCCGGACATGGCCACGGGCCGGCCATAGCTTCGCTGGACGCCGATGGAGCGGATTTCGATGACGTGGTGCAAGGTGAAACTGAGCGACAGGGCGTGGCGGAGTTCTACGGGGTCGATGTGGGGGGGCGTCGAGTTTTTGCGCGGGGCTGAATCTGCGAGCATGTGGTCTGCGAAGCTGTCGGCAAGGCGGGTCATGCCGCGCCTCCTGCCGATGCCGGCGATGGAGCTGCAAAATCTTTCGATGCCATCTCACGCGAAAATTGTTCTTTGTAAAATTCGGCACGTGCGGCGGGGGTCAACGTCTCGGCTGGTGCTGGCGATGACGGTGCGAGCCATTCGCCAAGCAAATGATCGTATTCGGTGTGGCTGGCTTTGGATCCATAGGTGCCGAGATAGTGGTCAACTCCGCCGATGGTGACAACGGCTTGGCCAGAGGCACGGTGTCTGCGGTAGGTGGGGGTGTGGTCGGTGTACGGCATGGCAAAACCTCCAAGTACGTATATCCGGTAATTACCGGATATGATCGAGCTTTGTAACCCTTCACACTTCTCAAGGCCCCGCAGGTAATAGCTGAGGCGTGGGGAGGCGTTTGAACGTGCAGGCGAGGCTCTGTGCGATGAATT
>CAIPTQ010000171.1 GCA_903868035.1 uncultured Phycisphaerales bacterium | reverse complement strand
GTCCGCGCCGGTGGCGATGGATGTCCCACCGGCCGAAGTCAGCCGCTCCGCATTACTTGCCGCCATGAAGGACAAGGTTCTCGCCTCAGCCGAAATGAAAGTGGTCTACACCCGTCCGGTGGGCGCACCCGGGTTGGCACAGTAACAGGACAAACAGCTACAATTCAGTGTGCGGCATTTTTGCCGCAGGAGGAAGCAAATGAGGCCGTCTGGCAGGATCGCCGCCGTCGGATTCGCATGTGTTGCCGGGCTGATCTGCCGCACATGCGGTGCCCCACTCCCCTATGTCATTGTCGGCACCGGGCAGATGAAAAGTTACGACAACCGCAACGAGATCGCGCCGCCGAAGCCCGGGCAGGCGTTCTACGGACAGGATGCGCAGTTTCCAGGCCCGGCACCAAGTTATTCGCCCAGCGCCGACGGCCTGACTGTGCGGGATAATCTCACCGGGCTCACCTGGCAGCGCAGTCCGGACACGGACGGCGACGGCGTACTCACCCGAGGCGATAAGCTGACACTTGCACAGGCGCAGGCACTTCCCGCGAAACTCAATGCCGCCAGGTTCGGCGGGTTCGGCGACTGGCGGCTGCCGACCATCAAGGAACTCTACTCGTTGATCCTGTTCAGCGGTATCGACCCCAGCGGACCCGGCGAGGCCGCCGACCGGCCGACGCCTTTCCTCAACACAAAAATTTTTAAATTTGCCTACGGCGATACCAGCAGGAGCGAGCGCCTGATCGACTCGCAGTATGCATCCAGCACGAAATACGTCGGCAAGTCGTTCAAGGGGTTCGACAAGCTGTTCGGCGTCAACTTTGCCGATGGCCGGATCAAGGGGTATGATTTGCTCATGCCGGGTGGCGGTCAGGAGAAGACGTTCTTTGTGCAGTGTGTGCGCGGCAATCTGGACTACGGGACAAACGATTTCCATGACAACGGCGACGACACCATCACCGACCGTGCCACCGGGTTGATGTGGGCGAGAGGCGACAGCGGCAAGGGGATGAACTGGGAGGCGGCGCTCGCCTGGGTTCAGGCCTGCAACACCGCGAATTATCTCGGCCACCGTGGCTGGCGTCTTCCCAACGCCAAGGAATTGCAGAGCATTGTCGATTATTCCCGGAGCCCTGACACAACGGCGTCGCCAGCCATCAGTCCGTTGTTTCGTTGCACACCGACCACCAATGAAATCGGGCAGCCCGATTATCCGTACTACTGGACCGGAACGACTCATGCAAATGCCCTTGCGGGGGGTAGCGCCGTCTACATCGCTTTTGGCCGCGGGGCGGGCTGGCCCACTGGCATGCCGGGCCGCGGCGGGCTGGGGCGAGGAGGCGGTCCACCACCGGGCGGCCCCGGCATGGGTGATCCGCCGGTTGCACCCTCGCCAAATGCCGGACCTGCCAGTTATCATTTCACTGACGTCCACGGCGCGGGTGCGCAACGCAGTGATCCAAAGACCGGAGACCCCGCCGCTTTTCCGCATGGACATGGGCCGCAGGGCGATGTG
>CAIPTQ010000170.1 GCA_903868035.1 uncultured Phycisphaerales bacterium | reverse complement strand
GGGGAGATATTGGGGGCGGCGCGGCGGGCAGGGGAGGCGCTGCATGCGGCGGCGATCAGGGAGCGGTTTGCGGCGGCGGGGGCGCGGCGGTATTGGCGCATGGCGGGGGCGGTGGGGATGGCGGCGGCGGTGGCGTTGGCGGCGGGGCTTATGTGGCGGCAGTATGCGGGGCGGGAGGCGCCGTATGCGCGGACGGGGGATATCCGGGATGCGTATTACCTGGCGCGGCAGATCAAGGCGCAGGGCGGGGGCGGGGCGGCTCTGAAGGGTGACTGGGATGCCAATGGAGATGGGGTGGTGGATGAAAAGGATGTGCGGGTGCTGGCGCTGGCGGTGGTGAAGATCAGTGGAGTGAAAGGGGTGACGCCGTGATGAAGGTAATTGGTAATTGGTTAATTGGTAATTGGAAATTGGGGCGGAGTGGTTTACTGATTGTCGTTGTGGCGGGCCTGATATTGTCGGCGCTGTTGCTGGCGCGGGGTGGGGTGCCGGTTGGGGCACAGGTGACGGTTCCGGCGGGTGACGGCGGCAATGCGGGCGGTGGGGTGGCGGTGGCGTTTGTGCCGGTGGATGTGTGGGTGGATAGCGGGAACAAGCGGTTGGGGGCGTATCAGGTGGAGGTGGTGGCGAAGGAGGGGATGATTGTGGGGTTGGAGGGCGGGGAGTCGAAGGCGTTTGGCGAGGCGCCGTATTACGATCCGGCGGCATTGCAGGGGAACAGGATTATTGTGGCGGCGTTCAGCACGGATGAGAATCTGCCGACGGGCCTGACGCGGGTGGCGCGGCTGCACATGATGGTGAATGGAGAAGTGAAGGCGGGGGAGATGCCGGCGATGACGGAGAAGCTGGTGGTGGCGACGGATGGGGAGGGGAAGACGGTGGATGTGAAGTTGACGCTGCGGCCCATGCAAGGAGCGATACGATGAGGAATGGAATGTGGAAGCGTGTGGCAGTGCTGGGGCTGGGGCTGCTGGCGGTGGTGGTGGCGCTGGTGCTGGGGGCGTGTTCGGCGGGGCAGTATATGCAGTCATACGATGGCTCCCGGCGGCAGAACTATGCGGGGATGACGGGCGAGGAGGTTTGGAT
The DNA here is from genome assembly GCA_903868035.1 of uncultured Phycisphaerales bacterium. Next base: position 3,399 of record CAIPTQ010000170.1, on the reverse strand, counting down.
TGTGCCGACGAATGGCAATAGTATCGAACGCGAACAACAACAGCGTATGGCGGCACCGGCCCAAGCCAAACCGTTGGCGGAAGAGATGCCCGGTTCGCCGGTGCTGGCGGTGCGGCAGGCGGATGGGAAGCTGGCGGAGGTGCCGCTGAAGCATACGGATGTGAAGGCGACGATCTCGGGGTACATCGCGTCGGTGGGGGTGACGCAGCAGTTCACCAATCCATATGTGGAGAAGATCGAGGCGGTGTATGTGTTTCCGCTGCCGGAGAACGCGGGGGTGAGCGAGTTTGTGATGACGATTGGGGAGCGGCATATCCGGGGGATCATCCGGGAGCGGTCGGAGGCGGAGCGGATTTATGCGCAGGCGCGGGCGCAGGGGTATGTGGCGTCGCTGATGACGCAGGAGCGGCCGAACATTTTCACGCAGAAGGTGGCGAACATTGAGCCGGGGAAGTCGATTGACATTTCGATCCGGTATTTCCATACGCTGACATATCAGGATGGGTGGTTTGAGTGGGTGTTTCCGATGGTGGTGGGGCCAAGGTACAACCCGGGGAATACCGACCGGCCGACGGGGGCGTCGGCACCACTGGGCAACGGAGTGGGGGCAGTGGCGATGGGTGCCGCGGGCGTTTCGGGACAGAAGACGGAGGTGCAATATTTGAAGCCGGGGGAGCGGAGCGGGCATGACATTGCCCTGCAGGTGACGCTGGATGCGGGGATGGCGGTGGAGGAGATGGTGTCGGTGAATCACAAGATAGTTGGGCGGCAGGAAAAAATGATAAGGGCCAATGCGCAAACCATTGAGCTGGCGCCGGGGGATACGCTGCCGAACAAGGATTTTGTGCTGCGGTACAAGGTGGCGGGGGAGAAGGTGAAGACGGGGCTGTTTGTGCAGAAGGACAAAGACGGCGCTGGGGGGTGGTTTACGCTGATGATTGTGCCGCCGGCGGATTTGAAGAGTTTGCCGCGGCAGGGGGTGGAGATGGTGTTTGTGGTGGACACGTCGGGCTCGATGTACGGGCAGCCGATGGCGCAGGCGAAGAAGGCGGTGAGCGCGGCACTGGCGAAGATGCGGGAGGGGGATACGTTTCAGGTGGTGCAGTTCGCCAACGGGTCCGAACAGATGGCGCCTGCGCCGGTGACGGTGACGGAGGCGAACGTGGCGCGGGCGCAGCGGTATGTGTCGGGTATGACGGGCGGGGGCGGGACGGAAATGCTGCAGGGAATGAATGCGGCGCTGGATTTCCCGCATGATGAGAACCGGACGCGGGTGGTGGCGTTTTTGACGGATGGGTTGCTCAGCAATGAGACGGAGATATTGCGGACGCTGCATGCGAAGCTGGAGGATTCGCGGGTGTTTTCGTTTGGGGTGGGGTCATCGCCGAATCGGTATCTGCTCGATGCGCTGGCGCGGCTGGGGCACGGGAGCGCGGCGTACCTGGCGCTCAATGAGCCGGCGGAACCGGTGATGGAGAATTACTTTGAGCGGATCAGCCATCCGGCGCTGGCGAATGTGAAGGTGGAGTTCACGGGGATGAAGGTGAGCGAGGTGTATCCACAGAGGGTGCCGGAGCTGTTCGTGGGGCGGCCGATCATACTGACGGGGCGGTTCACGGGGGCGGCGAGCGGGAATGTGACGATCAGCGGGCGGGCGGGGGAACAGAAGATGTCGTATTCGCTGTCGGCCGCGGGGGCGGTGGAGGAGAATCCGGCGCTAGCGACGGTGTGGGCCCGGGCGAAGGTGGCGGATTTGCATGATGAGGCGATTTATGAGGGGCGGGATGTGAGCGCGGAAGTGCGGGGGACGGCGCTGACATATGGGATCATGTCGGAGTTCACGAGTTTTGTGGCGGTGGATTCGTCGCAGCGGACGGCGGGGGACCATGGGACGACGGTGGCGGTGCCGGTGCCGGTGCCGGAGGGGGTGAGGTATGAGACGACGGTGCAGGGGGGGGAGTAGTGAGGGATTTTCGATTTTTGATTTTCGATTTTTGATTGGTGCGGAGGCGGATCAGAGGGAATCCACGGCGCAACAGGGTTGGCGCAGCGCTCGGGCGGACTGATGTTTGCGCACGACCGCGGAGCGCACCCATTCATGGAGTTCATCCAGGCGCAGGGGATATTGGCGGACGGTCAGCGCCGGGGCGGTCGCCACCAAGCCCGCCTGACCGGTGAGGACCAGGAGGGGTAGTTCGGGGCAGCCGGCGGTGGTGCGAAGCCGGAGCAACTCCTCGGGGACGGCGGGCGCGACGCCGGGGCGCAGCCCCACGACCACCAGGGCATCCAAATCCCGCAAGACCGCGAGGTCGGGCAACTGGGGGAAGATTTGGGACTCGGTCATCATGTGCAGGGCATAGCCGAGCGGATCCATCTCAAGATAGGTCTCGGGCCGGACATAGCCCACGCGCAGGCGCGCGCGGGGCACCTGGGGATCGAGGAGGCGCTGCTCCTGGCTGGCGGGCAGGCGGGCCAGGGCGTGGGTGGCCAGGACGATCTCGTTGCGTTTGACCATGGCGTCGATTTCCGGGGGATTTTTTTCGATGCCCAGCACGCGCCACTCGGCGCGGGTGATGGGGCGGACGACCTCGCGCAGGGAGGGGGTCAGGAGCATGCCATGGGCGGCGAGGTTGGACATTTGGAGGAGCTGGACCTGCCCGGACATGCCGGCGGAGTTTTCGCGAATCTGGCGTTCGTAGAATTCGCGGATGGTATCGACGACGCTGGGGGGCAGGCACATGCGGGTGAGGAGGCGGCTCATGAGTTCGGGGCGGCGGACGCCCAGGGCGACGGCCTCGACCTGGTAGAGGGGGAGGTTGTGGGTGACGACGAATTCGATGATCTGGTGGTACTCGGACATGAAATGCTGGCGGAGGAGGATTTCACCGAGTTCATGGCACAGGCCCAGGAGATGGTTGTAGCTTTCGAGTTCGGGGTTGCGCTGGCGGCTGATGAGGCCCATGAGTTCGGCGACGGCGAAGGAATGCTGCCAGCAGTGCATGGTGTTGAAGCCGTCGGCCTCATCGGGGGGGAAGGCCGCGAAGATGCCGATGCTGATGGCCATGTTCTGGATGCCGCGGACGCCGATGGAGCGGGCGGCGTCCTCGACGCTGGTGACGCGGGTGCGGTTGCCGGTGGCGGCGGCGTTGGCCAGGTGGAGGATACGGGAGGCGAGAATGGGATCGCCCTGGACGACGCGGACGATGTCGGAGAGGTCGGCGCTGGGGGAGGAGGCGACGGCGATGACCTGGGCGACGACGCCGGCGATGGTTTTGCCGCTGGCGACGTGTTCGAGGCGCTGGAGGGTGCGGTCGCGGGTCAACAGCTTCGGGATGCTGGACAGGTCCACCTGGGCGGAGGGAACGGCCGGCGCGGCGGGGTGCGGGCAGGCGGGGCGCG
>CAIPTQ010000169.1 GCA_903868035.1 uncultured Phycisphaerales bacterium | reverse complement strand
TGCTGGCCGGCTCGATGGGCGACGGCGTGGCCGGGGACGGGTTGGGGTATATGAATGTGCGGCGCCGGACGGGGGAGCCAGAGGGCCAGGACTTGGCGTACACGCAGGGCTGCGGCAACTACCTGATGCAGCGCCTGACGATGGGCGTGGGGGAGACGATATACGGTCTGGGGGAGCGCTTCGGGCCGCTGGTGAAGAATGGGCAAAGCGTGCGGATTTGGAACGAAGACGGCGGCACTTCCAGCGAACAGGCGTATAAGAATATCCCGTTTTATCTTTCCAGCCGCGGGTACGGGCTGCTGGTGAACTCGCCGGGAAAGGTGGAATTTGAATTTTGCACCGAGTTCGTGTCGCAGTTGCAGTTCAGCGTGCCCGGCGAGCGGCTGGATTATTACTTCATTTACGGGCCGGACCCCAAGGACGTGCTGGAGAAATACACGCGGCTGTCGGGGCGGCCGGGGGTGCCGCCGGCGTGGAGTTTCGGGCTGTGGCTGAGCACCTCGTTCACCACGGAGTACGATGAAAAAACGGTGACGGAGTTCATTGACGGCATGTTCGAGCGGGGCATTCCGCTGAAGGTGATGCACTTTGACTGCTTCTGGATGAAGGGCAAGCATTGGTGCGATTTTGCGTGGGACCGCGCGGCGTTTCCCGATCCGGAGGGGATGCTTAAGCGGATCAAGGCCCGCGGGATGAAGGTGTGCGTGTGGATTAACTCGTACATCGCGCAGCTCTCGAAGCTGTTTCCGGAAGGGCGCGAGAAGGGTTATTTCATCAAGCGCAAGGACGGCAGCGTCTTCCAGTGGGACCGCTGGCAGCCGGGCATGGCGATTGTGGATTTCACCAACCCTGCGGCGGTGAAGTGGTATCAGTCCAAGCTGCGGGCGCTGCTGGAGATGGGCGTGGACGCCTTCAAGACGGACTTTGGCGAGCGCATCCCGACGGATGTGGTGTATCACGATGGCTCCGATCCGCACCTGATGCACAACTATTATCCGCACCTGTACAACAAGGCGGTGTTTGAGCTGCTGGAAGAATTCCACGGTAAGGGGCAGGCGATGGTGTTCGCCCGCTCGGCTACTGCCGGGGCGCAGCGGTTTCCGATTCACTGGGGCGGGGATTGTTTTGCGACGTATGAGTCGATGGCGGAAGATTTGCGCGGGGGGTTGTCGTTCTGCATGTCGGGGCCGGCGTTCTGGGCCTCCGACATCGGGGGCTTCACGGGCAAGGCGGACCCGGCGCTGTATAAACGCTGGGTGGCCTTCGGGCTGCTTTCGACGCATAGCCGGCTGCACGGGTCGGAGAGTTATCGGGTGCCGTGGATTTTTGATGAGGAAGCGGTCGCGGTGATGCGGCATTTCGTGAAGCTCAAGAACCGGTTGTTTCCGTATTTGTTTGCCGCGGCCAAGGAGGCGGGGGAGCGCGGCGTGCCGGTGATGCGGGCGATGCCGCTGGAGTATCCGGGCGATCCGGCGTGCCAGTATCTCGACCGGCAATACTTCCTGGGCGGGTCGCTGCTGGTCTGCCCGGTGTTTGATCCCCAGGTGGCGCGGTATTACCTGCCGGCGGGGCGGTGGACGAATGTGCTGACGAACCAGGTGGTGGCCAGCGGCGGGCAGTGGATCACCGAGCCGCAGGACTTCATGCACATTCCGCTGTGGGCGCGGGAGAACACGATTGTGCCCCTGAGCGCCAATGAGAGCCAGCCGGAATGGAAGCCGGCGGATGAACTGACGCTGCACCTGTTTGAGATCGCGGACGGGGCGGACATCACGGTGCGGGCGGCGGCCAGCGACGGCAAGATGGCGGCATTCCGCTGCCGGCGGATGGGCGGTAAGATCACGCTGGAATCCGATGGCACGGCGCGGCGGGTGCGGGTGCTGCCGCGGGCCGGGCGCTGGCGGGCCTTGGCCAACGCCCACGCCCTGGGCAAATCGCCGGAGGGCACGCTGTTTGAATGGCACAACCCCAGCGCGGCCATGACACTGAAATGCACTTAAAGGGCAGGCCCCATGAAGCTCTTTTCCTATATCGTGATCACCGTGCTGGTCGTCGGGGCGCTGGCGCTGCTGGCGTTTGGCCCGCGCGACACGGAAAACATCCCTCCCGGCCGCGTGGTGGTGGAGTATTGGGAAAAGTGGACCGGCTACGAGGAAACCGCCGCCCGCAATATCGTCAACGACTTCAACAAGACCATCGGCAAGGACAAGAACATCTACGTCCGCTACCTGTCCATCAGCAACGTCAACCAGAAGACGCTCATCGCCACCGCCGGGGGCTCGCCGCCGGACATCGCGGGGCTTAACGACTGGCAGATGGCCCAATTCGCGGCGCTCGACGCCATCGAGCCGCTGGAAGGCATGGCGGCGGAATACGGCAAGCTCAATCCGCAACATAAAATTGACAGCGGCACCTACAAAAAAGTCTACTGGGATTCGGTCAACTTCGACGGCCATCTCTACGGCCTGATCAGTACGCCGGCGAGCCTGGGGCTGCTCTACAACAAGAAGACCTTCGAGGAAGTTGGCCTGACCCGTCCGCCGAGGACCATGGACGAGTTGGACGCCTACGCCGCCAAGCTCGACCAGATCGACAAGTACGGCCGCGTCATTCGCGCCGGCACGCTGCCGCAGGAGCCCGGCTGGTATCTGTATTACCTGCCAATGTGGTTCGGCGGGAACATCTGGGACGAGAAAACCTGCAAGTTCACCCTCACCGACCCGCAGGTGGTCAAGGCGTTCGACTGGATTCAGTCCTACTCGCGCAAGCTCGGCTCCGGGGCCGTGCAATCCTTCTTCGGCAGCATGGAGGGCAAGTTCGATTCGCCCAACAACGCCTTCATGCACGGCGACCTCGTCATGGAAATGAACGGCCCGTGGATGGCCAACTACGTCTACCACAACAACAAGGCCATGAATGAGTTGGTGATGCCGCACGAGATGGAAATGGAACTCGTCAATGCCGATAAGATATCGATCGCGGAGCGCCGCAAGAACTACGCCTGGGCTTTCGCGCCCTGGCCGTCGGTGGAGCCCAATGACGATCCCAAAAAGGCCGTCGCGTACTGCACGTCGGACATTCTGGTGATCCCCAAGGGGGCCAAACATCCGCGGGAGGCCTTCGAGTTCATCGCCTACGTCACGCGGCAGGAGGTGATGGAGAAGCTGTGCATGAGCCACTGCAAAAATTCCCCGCTGGCCGCGGCCAGCGACAACTTCCGCAACCATCACACGAATCCGTACATCGACGTCTATGAGGATCTGGCCAACAGCCCCAAGGCCAAATTCGCCCCGCGCATACCGATCATCATGGAAGTCAAGGAAACGCTGGACGTGGCGATCCAGAACCTGGCCTATATGCGGATCAATCGCAAGACGGGCCAGCCCTACACCGCCGAGGAGGCGCTGCGGGAGGCCCAGACACAGCTTCAGGCCAAGTATGATGATTTCATGCAAAAACAAAAAGCCCGGCATCCGGAGCTGGCCGGCGCGGAGGTGAGGCCATGAGCCAGCGCCGCAATCTCTTCAAGGGCCTGGGCTTCATCGCCCCGTGGATCGTGGGCTTCACCGTCTTCACGCTGGTGCCCATCGCCATGTCGTTCTACCTGAGCTTCTGCGATTACCCGCTCTTGCAGGCCCCGGTCTACCGCGGCCTGGAAAACTATCGCCAACTCTGGAACGATCCGGACTTTCTCAAATCTCTGGGCAACACGTTCTACTTCGCGCTGCTGTTCCTGCCGGCGGCGATGATATTGTCGCTGGGGGCGGCCTTGCTGCTGAACGTCAAAATCCGCGGGCAGGCGATCTATCGCACGCTGATCTTTCTGCCCTCGCTGGTGCCGCTGGTCGCCGCCTCGGTGCTGTGGATGTGGATGTATGACGCGCGCTACGGCATGATCAACTCGGCGCTGATGCAGGCGGGGGTACACAATCCGCCGAACTGGCTCTCCAGTGTGCAACTGGTCATGCCCTCGCTGGCGCTGATGAGCCTTTGGAGCGTGGGCAACACGGTGGTGATCTTCCTGGCGGGCCTGCAGGACGTGCCGCGGGAGTTGTATGAAGCCGCGGAGATCGACGGCGCGGGGCCGGTGGGGCAGTTGCTGCATGTGACGATCCCCTCGCTGTCGCCGGTCATCTTCTTCAACCTGATCATGGGCCTGATCGGCACGATGCAGATCATGGTGCCGGCACTGGTGATGACCCAGGGGCGGCCGTCGCACGCGTCGTACTTTTACACGTACTTTCTCTACGACAACGCGTTCACCAATCTCAAGATGGGCCACGCCAGCGCGATGGCTTGGATACAGTTCCTGATCATTCTGGCCCTCACGGGTCTGGCGTTCTGGAGCAGCCGGCGCTGGGTGCATTACCAGGGGAAATAAGCCATGGCCGAGACACTGGATGATAGAACTTCGCGCAAGGCCGCCCCGCCGCGTCCGCGCCGCACCGCCCTGCCGCCCTGGATGGCCCACGTGGCGCTGATCCTGCTGTGCTTCCTGGCGGTGGCGCCGTTTCTGTGGATGGTCTCCACCAGCCTGAAGACCGACGACAACACCATGAAATCCCCGCCCCAACTCGTCCCCGATCCCATCGCGTGGGAAAACTACCACGATGTGGTGGTGGGCCGCGACGCCTCCCAGGGCGGCACGTCCTCCTCCTCGTCCCACTTTCTCCTCTGGACGCGCAACACCCTCGTGGTCACCACGCTCACCGTCCTGGGCATCACCATCTCCAGCGCGCTGGTCGCCTATGGTTTTGCCAAGATCAAGTTCCGCGGCCGCGGGTTCCTCTTCGGCCTGATGCTGGCCACCATGATGGTCCCCTTCCCCGTCACCATGGTCTCGCTCTTCGCCATCTTCCGCTGGCTGACGGACCACACCGGCATCCAGTTCATCGGCACGTTCCGCCCGCTGTGGGTGCCCGCGTGGTTCGGCTCGGCGTACAGCATTTTCCTGCTGCGGCAGTTCTTCATCACGATCCCGGATGAGCTTTCGGAGGCCGCCCGCATCGATGGCTGCTCCGAACTGGGCATCCTCTGGCGCGTCATTCTGCCGCTGTCGCGCCCGGCGCTGACGGTGGTGGCCCTCTTCGCGTTTATGACCGCGTGGAATGACTTCCTGGGTCCGTTGGTCTACGTCCAGCGGCCCGAGCAGTTCACGCTGGCGCTGGGGTTGCAGAGCTTCCAATCGCAGTTGGGCGGGTCGCAGTGGAATCTGCTGATGGCGGCGGCGGTGCTGGTCATCATCCCCGTGCTGCTGTTGTTCTTTTTGGCGCAGAAGACGTTTATTCAGGGGATTTCGACGACGGGGATCAAGGGGTGAGGAGGGGAGACCGCCAAACGCGCCGGCGTTCTGGGGGAGGGGTTGGCGGGGTTGGCGGTCTGCCCTACTACTAAATGTGTTGCGCCCCCATTAGTAGTGGGTGCAGCAAACGTTCCGTATTGGTGCGGTAGATTTTCAGCAGGACTTCGTCGGGGAGGTGTACGCCGGTGAGTGTGGGCTTGCCGTCGGCTTGGGCGGGGTGGAAGGTGTTGGTGCGGGGGTCGAAGCCCTGGCCGCCGTCGGGGTCTTCGATGTTGGATTCGCCGCGGTAGTCGGTTTCCCAGAGCATCTGCAACGCCCAGTAGCGCGAGGCGTGGTGGTCCCAGTCGAACTTGTCGCCGACGACGAGGTCGGAGCCGAAGATGATGCGGTCCTGGAAGGCGACGATGAAATCGCGGACGGCCGCGGGGCTTTGCTCGGCGACGGCGCGGACGATCCACTTGGTGGCGGACATGTCGATGATGTAGTGGGGATATTTTTCGAGGCGGCGGGCCAGCAGGTCGAGGGCTTCCAGCGAGCCACCCATGTGGGCGCCCAGGTGGAGGCGGTCGGGGTAGAGCTCAAGCAGGCGTTCAAGCTGGGCGAACTGGTCCTCGAAGGTGCCGAAGGTTCCGTCGGCATAGACGCCTTTGCCGTAGAACCACGCTTTGGGGTCACCGATGTGCGTCATGAAGTGATAGCCCAGGGCATAGGCGTGGCGGGCGACATCCTGGATGCGGGGGTCGTCGAGGGAGGTGCCCCAGCGGCGGCTGGTGCCGGGGGCGGCGTGGAATTTGATCAAGCGCGAGCCGAGGGCATAGAAGTTATCGAGGCGGCGTTTCCAGTCGGAGAAGAAGGCGGCATCGGGGGTGGGCATGTCGCGTTTCCAGGCGGGGACGGCGATGAAATGGAACTGGCCGGGGAACGCGGCCATAAGTTCTGGCGCCACCTCAAGTTGCGCCATGGTCCAGAATTCCGTGATGCCGTAGGCGGCGGCGGCCTCGACCATGGGGCGGGTGAATTCGACTTTGCCGGCGTGGTTGTGGGCGTCGATGATGCCGCCGGGGATGGGGAGGCGGCGGGGGGGGGGCTGGTGGTAGTCGATGCCGAGGCGGTTATGGGGCAGGCGCGGGGGGGTGGCGAGGGTGGATTGTGGTTGGGTCATGAGTGTGCGGTACTCCAAAAAGGTTG
>CAIPTQ010000168.1 GCA_903868035.1 uncultured Phycisphaerales bacterium | reverse complement strand
GCCTCGGCGGCGCGGTTGACGGCATCGAGGACCTGCTGGAACTGATCCGAGAGGGTCTTGTCCTTGATGTCCACCGTGGCGGTTGAACGCAGCGTGACCAGGTGATTGTTCATCCACTGGGCCTGCTTGAAGTCGTACACCTTCTGCTTGAGCTCGGCCCGGACGGCATCGAGCTTGATTTCGCCGGTGCCGCCCGTATTGGTCGTGCGGTCCTTCTCGATGTTGTCGAGCATGACGAGAATGGTCTGCTTGGCGTTGTTCTGTCCGGGAACCTCGATCATGGAGGAGATTTCGCCCTTGTTTTTCAGTCCGTCAAAGGCTATGTCATGGATGGCGGGGATGATCTTGGCGCTCGCCGGGACGATCCAGACCGCCGGCTTGGGCAGATTCAATTCGGTCGCCACGTCTTCGGGCGTCTTGAACGTGCCGTCGGCCTTCTTTTTCCCCAGCTCCGCTTTGATCGTCACGGGGGAGACCGGAGAGGCGTAGGAAATGATGTGGATGGTGCGCTTCTCGCCGTATTCCGACTTGTAGGCGTCGGTGATGTCGGCGTCGTCCACCATGATCCGGCCTTCGGACATGGCCCGCAGATTGGCGCGGGTCTCCCAACCCAGGCGGAATTCCACCGCCGTCACGTTCTGCTGCTGGAGGATCAAGCCCAGGGCCGCCTTGCGCCCGTCCAAGTCCAACAGCGTCTTGCCATCAGGCCCAAACTTGATGTTCAGGCCGTCGAGGGTCTTGAGCAGCTCGGCATCCATGCGTTTGGTGAATTCCGGGCCGTCCAAGGGAATGCCCGCGCCGATACAGGCGCCTTGCACCAGCGTAAGGTCGAAGACCTGCTGGAAGACGCGCATCCCGGCGACCTGCATCAAGATGCTGTAGAAGGCCGCGTTGTTGATCGGCCGACCGTTGATGATGGCGATGGGCGCGTCGGCCGCGGGCATGGTGCCCGCCGACGGAATCGCCGGACCCGCCGTGCTGGGCAGTGTGGCGGGGGCAGGGGCGGGGATGGTTTGGGCCATCAGAATGCTGGCTCCCGCAACCGCAGTAACGATAATTGCCGCCGTCGTAAGACGCCGAATGGAACTGAATCCGCTCACCGGATCTCCTTTGTTGATGTTTCGTCCAAGAAATTGGAACGAAGGGTTATTCCCGCCACGGACCCGGACCGCCCGGTTGGGCTGGATACATGTCCCTTCTGAAGTTCGACAGAAGGGTAATTATTCCATTTCCTCATCGGCAAGGCAAATGAGGTAACTTGATGACGAGTTTCATCAAAGCGGCCATTTACGCAAGACGGGATATACGACGTTCACAAAAGCGGGGGAGGCCGTCATAAACTCCCCAAGGCGCGACTATGGTAAATGACGGCCAAGGACTTACGGGCTAACCGAGCATTTCAGATTCATTCAGATTTTGTCCGCCGATAACCTCAAGTTTTCCCCCATCGGCGGTCTTAGTAGGGCAGGCGAATCAATAACTGTCAGAAATCGTGGTGCCGATGCCCTCGTCGGATGCGGCCAGCATTTGGTTATCGAAAAGCCGACGAGGGCGTCGGCACCACTTCTTGAGGCGCGGGAATCCGCACGGGTATGTTTGTAATCACTGTCACCGTCACCGGCTTGAAGTTCGCCAGGTTGAAACCGGGAATACGGTACGCCGGCAGGTCGTTCCGCCGGTCGAACTGCGGCAGCCGGGGCAATTCGGTATATACGATATGCCGGGCGTCGAGTTCCCGGCGCACTTTTTCCTCCACCGCCACCACGTAGGGCGCGGCCGCGGGTTGGGGCATGGGCCAGAGGCTCCGCCAGCCGCGCCGCGCGAAGGGGACGTGGGCGAGCAAATCATCGGCGGAGTTAAACCGTTGGATGTCCTGTCCGGCGTAGAAAATCAGCGTGGCCTCTTCGTAGCCGCACACGCCCAGGCGGATGGCGGCATCCTGCGCCTGGGATGCCGCCATCTGGCGGCCGGCGATGCGGCTGACCTGCATCTCGGGCATCTCGGGCAGGATCATCACGTTGGCCACCAGCAGCGCCCCGCCCCAGCACAGCGCCAGGACATAGGGCCAGCTCGGCTTGCCCCAGGTCATCGTGCCGGCCACACCGGTGGCCAGCAACCCCACGGCGAAGGGGAAGCATTTCCAGAACAGGTCGGGATCGGACGACAGGCGGGCGCCGAGAAGCACCGCCGCGCCCAGGGCACACCAGACGATGAGCATGCCCCAGCGCGCCGCGCCGAACCACCGTGCCGCCAGCACGTCGGTCAGGCGGTTCCAGCTTTGCACCAGCGTGTCGGCGCACAAGATCGCCAGGGGCACATACAGCGGCAGCGGATAGTGGAACAATTTGCCCCGGGCGAGTTCCAGCAGCATCCACATCGGCACGATCCAGGCGACGAGGAACTGATAGGGCCGCACGTCGATGGCGATGGCCGTCTTGCCGCGCAGGCGCCGCCAGGTGTGATAGGCCATGGGCACCAGCAGAATCGACCAGGGCCAGAACGTGGCCCAGACCGCCAGCAGGTACATCCCCGGCGGGCGGGCGTACTTGAGCACGTCCTGCGCGCCGCCGGGCGACATATTGGGCGTGGGTACGCCGATGCGATTGAGGAAGTGCGTCCCGACCATGTCCTGGATGAGCTGCCAATGCGTGGCCAGGCCCGCCCACACCACCCACCAGCCCACCAGCACAATCAGCAGCGGCACGCCCAGGGTCGGCCGAAGCCCGCGCCACCAGGACCAATTGCCCCGGGATACACAGCGCCCCAGCACCCCCGGCAATTCCGTGAGGCGGCAGTGCGTGCGCCATTGCCGGAACTGCGCCGGCAGCGCCCCCGTGGCCAGCGACAGCACGATCAGCGGCACCAGCACAAACGCCAGGGGCACGCCCTTGGCCAAGGCACCCCACGCCAGCGCCACCCAAAACAGCAGCGCCATCCCCAGCGGCATCCGCCGTCGTAATGGTGCTGACGGGAGCTGATCGATCATCAGCGGCACGCGGCCGCCGTCGCCCCCGGAGCGGTCCAGCAGATAATCCGTCCGCGGCATGGCCCCGGCCATCCCCCCCCCCGTGCCCCCACCCGCGCCCTTGGCCCCCGCGACATCCCAGGCCTGCCAGGCGCAGGCCATGCTCACGACGATGCCCAGAAGCATCGTGGCATCCGCGGTGGCCATGCGGGCCACGGACAGGAACAGCGCGCAGGTGCCGAGCATAAGCGCGGCGACGAATCCGGTGAGGCGGCCGAAGCGCGCCCCGACCATGAAGTACAGGACGATCAGGGTGAGCGTGCCGCAGACGGCCGAGGGGAGGCGCGCCCCAAGTTCGGCGGGCCCGCCGGTGGCCAGGTAGCCGAGGTCCATGAGCCAGTAGACGAGGGGTGGCTTGTCGGGGCGCAGTTGGCCGTTGAAGCGGGGCACGATGAAATCGTGCGTTTCGTACATGGTGCGCGCGGCGGTGGCGAAGCGCGGCTCATCGCGGTCGAACAGTGGGATGCGGTGCAGCCCCGGCAACAGGAAGAGCGCGCCCAGCAGGACCAGGAGGAGGATGTCCTCGCGATGCCACCAGCGTTGGACTTGAATCGTAGGTTCGAGCACGAAGATAGGGTATAGGGTTTAGGGTTCAGGGTATAGGGGGCGCCGGCGAAATGAAATCCTTTTCGCCTTTCGCCTTCGCCCCCTGTACCCTGAACCCCATCCCCTATACGCTATACCCCCATGTCCACACCCATACTCTGGCATGAACCGGCGCCGCGCCATTTCGACCTGGCTGTACCCTGGTGGCTCAAGATGCTGGCCGTGGCGGCGGCGACCGCCGTCGCGTTCTTCTTCCTCGATCAGCCCATCGCGGCCTGGGCGAAGGCGAACGCCGAGCGCATACCGGACCTTATGCGGCTGAAGTCCGACGGCAGAACCTACAGCGACCTGGGCCGGGAGCTGATGTTCCTCGAACAGTGCGGCCAGTTCGCCTGTTCGGTGGTGGTCATCCTGGCGGTGGCCATGCTGGACCGCGCCGGGCGGCGGCGGGCGTTGTCGCTGGCCATCGGGTGCCTGGTGACGCTGGCGCTGACGTACCTGTTGAAGGATCTGCTGGGGCGGTCGCGTCCGTTTGTCGCCAGCAAGGATGGCGCCTGGTGGGTCTGGCTTGGGCCCTGGCAATCGAGTTCGTCGTGGACTTCGTTCCCCAGCGCCCATACGACGGCGGCCTTTACGCTGGCGACAGGACTTTCGTGGTTTTACCCGCGCGGGCGGGCGCTGTTCATGGGACTGGCCTTGATCACGGCGACGCAGCGGGTGCTGCACACGGCACATTATGTGTCAGATGTGTGTGCGGGCATGGGCATCGGCGTGTTCGTGGCGCGCGTGACGCTGCATGCGAAACTGGCGGGGCGGCTGATCGCGCTGGCACCGGCGGGGGCGCGGGCGTGGTGGATGAGGGACGCGGAATGACCGCGGCCCAGAGAACACCGCGTGCCTTTCGACGGCAGCACGGTCCCAGCGACAGTGGTGCCCGGACACCCAGGCCGTTCATAAGGAATAAACCCGTTCCCTCGACTGACCTTTTCTCACCGGAGATCCATCATGTGCAAACGTGTCGTTGCCGTATTGCTGGCATGGTCCATTTTTGGCATCGCCCGCGCGGCGGATCCGGTCGACGTCGCGGCCTTGAGCCGCGCCTTTGCCGAGCCGCCGCCGACGGCCCGCCCCTGGGTCTACTGGACTTGGATTGATGGCAATATAAACAAGGAAGGCATCACCGCCGACCTCGAAGCGATGAACCGCGTCGGCATCGGCGGGGCCCTCATCCTGGATGTCTCCCAAAGCACCCCCCACGGCCCCGTCAAATTCCTCGACGCCCAATGGCAGGCCCTCTTCAAACACACCGTCGCCGAAGCCAAACGCCTCGGCATGGAAATCAACATCAACGACGGCCCCGGCTACTACGGCAGCGGCGGCACGTGGGTCACCCCGGCCCAGGGCATGCAGGTCGTCGTCCAAAGCGAAACCCACATCACCGGCGGAACCCAGTACACCGGCAAACTCGCCCTCCCCAGCCGCAACCAGGAGTACAAGGATATAGCCGTCGTGGCCGTCGGCGAGACGGCGAAAGCGCGGTATCAAATCCCGGATTTAGTGAACAAAGCCGTGCGGTGGAACGGTTGGGTCGCCTACCGGGGGACGCAGAGCGCGCCCTTGAGCCTCGCCGCGCCGGCGGAGGCCCTGATCAAAATGGAGCGCGTCATCGAACTCACCGGCAAAATGGCTCCCGACGGCACCCTCACCTGGGACGCCCCGGCCGGCGAATGGACCATCCTCCGCTTCGGCCACCAGTGGAACGGCCGCACCGTCGGCCCCAGCGTCGCCACCGAAACCGGTCCCGAAACCGACAAACTCGATAAAGCCGTCACCGCCATGCACTTTGACGCCTTCGTCAAGCGTCTCAACGACCTCGTCGGCCCGGACCTGAAAGACGCGCTCGTGGCCACGCATATCGACTCCTGGGAAGGCGGTGGACAAAACTGGACCCCCGCCCTCCGCGACGAATTCAAAAAACGCCGCGGCTACGACCCCATCCCCTATCTCCCCGTCCTGGCCGGCCGCGTTCTCGGCGACCTCCAACTCTCCGAGCGCTTCCTCTTCGACCTCCGCCTGACAATCTCCGAAATGATGATTCAAAACTACTCCGCCGAATTCCAGCGCCTCGCCCATGCCGCCGGCCTCCGCAACACCTATGAATCCTACACCACGATCGGCAACGACCTCGACAACGCCATGTTCGCCGACGAACCGATGGCCGAATTCTGGACCCCCAACGGCCAGGGTTTGGATTTTCAGCCCACCGTCAAGTCGATGTCTTCGGCGGCGCATCTGAACGGCTATTCCGTCGTGGGCGCGGAAGCCTTCACTTCCGGCAATCAGGAAAAATTCATGTGGACCCCCGCCCGGATCAAACGCATCGGCGACAATGCCTTCATCGGCGGGGTCAACCGCTTCGTCTTCCACCGCTATGCCGCCCAGCCGTTCGCCGACGCCGTCAAGCCCGGCATGCAGATGGGCCCCTGGGGCCTCCACTATGAGCGCACCAACACGTGGTGGGAATTCAGCGGTCCCTGGCACAAGTACCTGGCGCGCTGCCAATACCTGCTGCGCCAGGGGACGTTCGTGGGCGACGTGCTCAAATTGCAATCCGAGGAACCGCTGCTGCGCTTCCAGGACGGCCCGATCACCGGGTATGACTTTGACGCATGTGGTCCCGCCACGTTCCTGCGCGCCACAACGGCCGACGGAAAAATCGCGTTTCCCAGTGGCGCGGGATACCGCCTGATTCTATTGCCCGACACCCCGACGATGACCGTCCCGTTGTTGGCCCGCATCCGCGATCTGATCCGCGACGGTGCGGCCCTGCTCGGCAATCCCCCGCAGAAGACGCCCGGGCTAACCGATTATCCCCGGGCCGACGGCGAGCTGAAAAAGCTGACCGACGAAATATGGGGCGCCGAGGCCTCCGTGACCGACCGGTCCCTGGGCAAGGGGCGCGTCTTCCGCGGGATGACACCGGAGAGGGCGCTGGCCGCACTGGGCGTGCCCCCTGATTTCACCAGCGACGCCGACATCAAATACATTCACCGCAACGTCGGCAGCGCGGACGTTTATTTCCTGAGCCATCCCGGTGATGCCGCCGTCATTGCCAACTGCGCCTTCCGCACCATCGGAAAGACCCCGCAACTCTGGGACGCCCAAACCGGCCGCATCGTCCCGCTCCCCGCCTATGCCGCCGGTGACCGCACCACCTCCCTCGCGATCCCCTTCGATCCCAGCGGCTCCGCCTTCATCGTTTTTCAGCGCACCGTCGCGCCCGCCACCAGTCCGCTGGTGGCCATCAGTCGCGACGGGGCCGCCATCCTGGCCGACGCCCGGCGCCCGTCAAACAGCGGCGATTCTCCGATCGATCTGCTTACCTACGAATTCCGCCAGGGCGGCACCTACACTTTCACCTCGGTCAATGGCGCATCCAGCCGGTTCAGCATCCCCCCACTCCCCGCCCCCGTCACCGTCTCCGGCCCCTGGCAACTCAAATTCCCCGCCGGCTGGGGCGCGCCGCCCGAAGTCACACTCGACCGCCTCATTTCCTGGAGCCAGCACCCCGACTCCGGCGTGAAATACTTCTCCGGGACCGCGGCCTACTCCAAATCCCTCACCCTTCCCGCCCTCGCCCCCAACCAGCGTCTCTATCTCGACCTCGGCAATGTCCAGGTCATGGCCCGCGTCCGCCTCAACGGCCAGAACCTCGGCATCCTCTGGAAGCCGCCCTATCGCGTCGATATCACCCCCGCCGCCAAATCCGGCGCCAACGCCCTCGAAATCGATGTGGTCAACCTCTGGGTCAACCGCCTCATCGGCGATGAACAGCTCCCCGAGGACTCCGACCGCAACACGAACGGCACCCTCAAGTCCTGGCCCCAATGGCTCCTCGACGGCAAACCCAGCCCCGCCGGCCGCCTCACCTTCAGCAGTTGGCGCCTCTGGAAAAAAGCCGACCCGCTCGTGGACTCCGGCCTCCTCGGCCCCGTCACGCTGAGCACCGTCCAACGCATGGAGCCCTAGCCCGGGCAAGTGGGCGATACAGGACTCGAACCTGTGACATCCGCGGTGTAAACACGGCGCTCTAACCAACTGAGCTAATCGCCCGCGACGGCATGATTCTACTCAGCGATGGGTGGATTTAACAGTCCGCATCACGGGCCTGTCATCATGGGCCACACACATGAGGGAGGCCTGCGGTGCGCGTGTGACAAAGTGATCGAATTCCCGTAAATTGCGGCGGCCTTACACAGGAGTCAACGATTATGGAACGCACCCTCATCATTCTGAAACCGGATGCCGTGCAGCGCGGGCTGGTGGGCAGGATCATCACCCGCTTCGAGGACAAGGGCCTGCAGGTCGCGGGCCTCAAGATGCTCACCATTTCGCATGAACTGGCGGCCAAACATTATGCCCCGCATGTGGGCAAGCCGTTTTATGAGGGACTGGTGCGGTTCATGACCTCCGCGCCGGTGGTGGTGATGGCGCTGGAGGGCAAGGGGGCCATCGAAGTGTGCCGGAAGATGATGGGGGCGACGTTCGGGTTCAAGGCCGAGCCGGGGACGATCCGGGGGGATTACGGCGTGTCCACGTCGTTCAACTTGATTCATGGGTCGGACGCGCCGGAGTCGGCGAAGACGGAACTGGCGCTGTGGTTCAAAGCGGAGGAGTTGCAAAGCTATCAGTTGGCGAACCGGGCGTGGACGTATGATGTGGCCAAGGGGGAGGACCAGTAGGGAGCGAGGTGGTTCAGGGCAGCATGTCGGCAGCCGGGACATCCAGGTGCTCGCCCGTGCCGAGATTCAAGCGCACGGTCTGGCCCTTGACGGCGATGGTTTTGGATGCGTACATGCGTGCGGCGGCATCGGGGAGGGTGTGGATCGCCACTTGATTCTCCCGCAGGTTAATGAGCACATATTGGGGAATACCCGCGGCGGCATAGGACCGGAGTTTTTCCTGCGCGTCGCGCTCCAGTGAACTTTGCGCGACTTCGAACACGCACAGCACATCGTCCGGCAGCGGAAGCCGCCCCGCGTAGTCGCGCGGCTGTCCCCGGATAATGGACGCATCGGGCTCCGGCTCGTTCAGCGGAGCGATGCAGATGGGCAACTGAATTTTCAGATGCCGGGCCGGACCATTGATACGCGCGGCCAGCGCACCCAGAAGCGACACCACCAAAACGTGAGCGGGGCTGTGTCCCATGGGATCTTCTCCTAAGTCACCGCGGTCTTTGTGGACGATCATGCCGTCGAGGAGTTCGGTGGTGGCGTCCTCCGGGATGATGCCCTGTTCGATCATCTGGTGGTATTGGTCGGTGGTGATGCGGACCAGCGCCCGGGTGAGGCGGGGGGAGGGCGGGGTATCAAGAATGGGTGTGGTCATCGGCGGCGCCTTTCATGCTGCTGGATTATACCAATTCCGGCGCGGGCGACTCCATAGTCGGGAATTTCGTTGAATACGGCGAGGTTCTGACGTAACGTAATCACAGCAGGCGATCCGGCGGCGTGCGAACCGCGCGGCGCCGGTCAGGCGACAAAGGATTTAGAAAGGTTAATATGATTGTGGACGCGCTGTTTGGTGCGTGCATCTTTGCGGCGGTGGTGGCGTTGCTGAGCGTGCCGTTCATGGCCGGGCCGGAACCGGATGC
>CAIPTQ010000167.1 GCA_903868035.1 uncultured Phycisphaerales bacterium | reverse complement strand
TCGGATCAATTGCAGGTAATCGACAATGGCCAGGCCTAATGTTTTTCGAGAGCGCACCTGGCGCAGGCTGGACAAAAACGCGCCGATGCTGTTCGAATGTTGGTCGAAAAACACCGGATAATTATCAAGTTGTCCAATCGCTTCCCGTTGCCCTTGTAACTCCACCAAACTGAGCAAAGATTTTCCGCAGTACGAGCCGGATATCTGATTGACCATCCGGCGGAATAGTTGCTTAGGAGGCATTTCCATAGTCCAGACCACCGGCGTTTGTCCTTTCAACGCCGCCCTAATAGCCACCTGCAAAGCAAAACTGGTTTTCCCGCGAGATGTCGCCGCAAGAACCACAATCATCTGGCCCGCGGAAAAACCCCCAAGGTCCGCATCGAGACGCGGCCAGGGCAGAGATACCGCGCCGTGCTGGCGTGGCCCCAACAGCGAGGATATTCCCTCCGTGGCGATCATATCCGCGGTACTGATCGGGCGCCGGTTATCGTTCGTTCCCTTCGCCAGATCCACCGCAACCGTGGCAAATCCCGAAAGCACGTCGTCAACGCTTTCAGTCTGATCCGCCGCCCGGACCTCCAACAAATGCGCGGCCGCCATCATCCGGCGCCGGAGCCCGCATTCCCGTAAACGATCCACCCACCCGCTTAGGGGCGCCCCTTCTGGAACGCCTTCGCCCAGTTCCACCACGTAGGCGAACCCACCAACAGCTTCCCTTTCCCCTTGCGCTTCCAATTCCGCAAGAAGCGTTACTACATCCAACTGTTTTCCGGCGTCGTATAAAGCGCACGCCACCTTCCAGATACGCTTGTGTCGATCAAGGGAGAAATCATCCAGATCAACAGCCCCGCGAGTGAAATCCATTGATGGCGCTCTGCGCAGGCACGCACCGAGGATATGCCGTTCGATATCCAGGGAAACCGGAAACCCGGTCATTTTTTCCCCTTCCCGAATTGTTCGTTTATCCACTCGCGGGCCTTCGCCTCGGATTCTTCCCGTATCCGCTCATCCTCAGCCGACAAAAACGGCCGCAGTTTCAATTCGGCTGGAGCTTTCAGTCTTCCAGAGGTCCGCCATGCTTCGAGGACCGCCGGAACGGTTTTCAAAAACAGCCCGGCTGTCCTCTGCGTTGGAATGTAGGCCGCTTGCACCGCCTCTGCCAGCAAGCCATCCGTGAGAATCCCGGCTCCCTCTATCGCCGGCTGGCACGATTCCGCCAATCCCGCCACGAAGTCCGCAGATGCTTGCGGAAATTTGGATTGGATTACTGCTGCTGCCTTCTCCCAAGAGAGTCTATTCTTCGGGGCAGCAGCAGCAGTAGTTCTTTCACTATCTTTCTTCCTATTAATGTCCTCTCGCGCGCTGAGCGATTTTTGGCTCGCGCGCGAGAACGCCTCCGGTTTTTCGTTCTCGCGCGCTGAGAGGGATTCCACCGCGCGCGGACCCGGCTTTTTCGATTCCGCCACCGTGGCGCGATTGACGGTAATACCCGGTAGCGGCATTTGGGCAGGCTCCGGTTTGCAGCACGCTCGAAACCGCTCCACTATCGCCGTCAATTCCGCCGCCATAGCCTGCATTTCTTCGAGCCTTCCGGCGTCTGGCGCCGGGACTTTGAAATGACGGCACCAGCGCGCTAGTTCCTCCGGCAGACCGTCGTATCCCGAGGCCGCCGGCCGCGCTGGCGCCGTGGATGGATTCGCCGCTTCAATCTGCGGTTTCTTCGGGATGGCGTAACAGAGGATCTGCCGTTCCGTACTGCCCGGCCCTACTGGCTCTGTCTGGCGCAAGAGCCGTCCTTTGCGTTCGAGCGACACTACGCACCGATGCACGCTCTTTACGTCGATACCCGTTTCTTGGGCAATGTCGATTTGGCGCAATGGGACCGTAAGCACCACGCCGCCCGGCTCGCGTTCCATTTTGACAGCGAGTTCCCGATTGAAGCCCATCGTGTGCAAGCTCAGACATGCCCATACGCGCGGTTCCTCCGGCCAGGATGTGTCCAACATCACCGCGCGGGTTCGCGCCTTCGTTTCCCGATAAAATTCGCCGGCCTTTACCCCTTTGGAGTAGAACCAGGGATCTGAACCGCCCTCGGATTGAGCTTGCTTCCTCGATGGCGTCATAGCGCCACCGCCAGGGCCAGGATGGCGCGATGATCTGAAAATGGTTGGAAATGCTGGAAAAACAGATGGTTATCTGGTAGGAT
>CAIPTQ010000166.1 GCA_903868035.1 uncultured Phycisphaerales bacterium | reverse complement strand
TCTGTATCCGGACAGCCGCGCCCGCCTGTTGCGTCGTCACCCCATGATGGTCGCCCGCAAGTTGCTGGCCCTGCCCGCCCAAGTGCGCCGCCTGCGGCAGTCGCACCGCGCGGGCCACGGCGGCAAGGCGGACATGGGCAACGGTTTTGTGTGTTTCACCCTGCCGCCGGACGATCTGCGCGCGCTGGTCGCCGCGGCCAAGTCTTGGGAAGTCACGGTCAACGACTTGCTGATGGCGCTCCTAATGAAGGCGCTGTCCCCCAAGGCGGCCGAACGCTTGCGCGAGCGGAAGCGCCGAAAGCTCTCCGTGGGGTGCATCGTCAACCTCCGCAAAGACCTGGGCATGGATAGCCGGCGAACCTTCGGCCTCTTCCTCGGGTCGTTCACCGTCACGCACGCAGTGCCGGAGGGAATCCCCCTGCGCGAGCTGGCCGCGGACCTTCGGCATCAGACGGCCCCCATCAAGCGGCATCGGCTGTATTTGGGCACGCCACTGGAATTGGGCCTCGCGCGCTTCATGCTACGGCGCTCCCCGCCCGAGCGGCGACGGGGATTTTACGCCAAGCACCATCCCCTTTGGGGTGGCATCACGAACCTGAACCTGAATCGCCTCTGGGGCCCCAGCGATCCCCAGGCACCCCTGGATTATTTCCGGGGCGTTTCCACTGGGCCGGTGACGCCGCTGGTGCTCTCAGTGACCACCGTGCGCGACCGGGTGAACATCGGCGTGAGCTATCGCACCGCCGTATTCTCGAAGCCGGACATCGAGGCGCTGGAGGGCCGCTTCCGGAAGCAAATTGAAGAGACGCGGAGGGAATCGTGAAAAGCCGCTTCCTCAAGCTCCTGGCCGTGTGCGCCGCGGCCCTGGTGGCCGGCTGCGGCACAGTACAACGTCAGGGACTGGCCCCCGACCGGCTGCCGGAGGTCGAAAGCGCTTGGGCCAGCCGGGCACCGCGGTTCTCACCCGAACTCGCGGAGAAGATCCTCGCCCTGAACCCGACCAACGTCACGGCGAAGGACGTGAGCGAGGTGCTTGCACACGCGCCGGCGCCCCGGGTGGTCAATATCCATGGTGGCCTGGCCAGCGTGGTGCCGCGCATGGTGGACTTCTCCGGGTTCCTGATCGGCATGGGTTATCCCGCCGTCAGTCTCACCAACCCCAGTGACGGCACCTACAGTTTCAGTTGTTACGAAAGCAGCGAGAAGATCGCGGGGGTCGTCGCGTGGTATTATGAGCGGGAGGGGCTGCGTCCCATGCTGGTGGGCCACAGCCAGGGCGGCATGCAGGCCGTCAAGGTGCTCCACCTGTTCGCGGGCAAGCCTTCCGCCCCACTGCACGTCTGGAATCCCCTGACTTGGGAACGGGAAGACCGGTGTGACATCCTGGATCCGCTGACCAGCGTGAGGCGATCCGTCGTCGGTCTCCAACTGCCCTACGTCACGTCGGTGGGCGCCGGTGGGCTCGCCCGGATGCTGCCCAACCAGTGGGACATGCTGTTGCGATTGCGCACCATCCCGGACTCGGTGGAGGAATTCACGGGCTTCTGCAAGGGGTCCGACCTGCTGGGCGGCGATTTCCTGGGTTACGGCCCCGCAAACCACTTCAAGGCCAGCGGCACGGCGGTGGTGCGCAACGTGTGGCTGCCGAGCGAATACAAACACGGCGCGATTCCCGACACCAAACACCTGCTCAACGACCCCAAAATGGTCGCCTGGAT
>CAIPTQ010000165.1 GCA_903868035.1 uncultured Phycisphaerales bacterium | reverse complement strand
GCGCACCCCCCAGCGCACCCCCCACCCCAGTCGTCCCACCGACCTCATCCAGCGCCCCAGTTGTCAAATCCTCACTCATCACTCATCCAAACTCAAAACCCAAACCCAAAACTCTTACCTCTTAACTCTGAACTCTTAACTTTTACCTCTTAACTCCTAATTCTTACTTCTTTCTTCTTAATTCTTAATTCTTTATTCTTCGTGCGTCTTCGTGAACTTCGTGTCTTCGTGGTTACGTATCTTCGCCAAATACCTCAGCCGCGGCTTCGTGTTCAACTCCGCATCCAGCAACCCATAACTCCGCGCCTGCTCCTGCATCTTCGCCACCCGCGAATTCTTGTCATTCAAATCCCCAAACACAATCGCCCCCGCCGGGCACGCCTGCGCGCACGCCGTCATCACCGACCCATCTTCAAACGCCGCGTTCTCCGCCAACTGACGGTTCCCCGCCCGCAATTCGATCCGCGCCTTTTCGATCCGCTGCACGCAGAAGGTACACTTCTCCATCACCCCGCGGCTCCGCACCGTCACCTGCGGATTCTTCTGCATCTTCGCCAGCTCATCCAGCTCCGCCCGCAGCAGGTTGGGCGTATACAAGTTCGCCTTCGCCCCCACCGTCGCCCCGGAGTTATAGTCAAAAAAGTTGAACCGCCGCACCTTGTACGGGCAGTTGTTCGAGCAATACCGCGTCCCGATGCACCGGTTGTACGTCATCATGTTCAGCCCCTCGTGGCTGTGCGTCGTCGCCGCCACCGGGCACACTTCCTCGCACGGGGCGTTCTCGCAATGCTGGCACAGCACCGGCTGATGCACAACCTCCGGCACCCCCTCCGTGTCCCACGTCTCCGCCCCCGTCTTGGGAAACTTGAAGTACCGGTCGATCCGCAGCCACTGCATCTCGCGCCCCCGATACACCATCTGCTGGCCCACGATCGGTATGTTGTTCTCCGCCTGGCACGCCACCACGCATGCCGAGCAACCCGTGCAGGCCGTCAAATCAATCGCCATCCCCCACCTGGCCATCACCCCCGGCTCCCCCTTGTCATATTTATGCTCGTTAAATATCGACAACGCCGCGATTTTCCGCACCCCCAACCCCGGATTCTTCTTGTACTCCTCCAGCGTCCCCTCCACCACCAGCTCCGGCACAATCGTGTTCAGCCGGTTCTTCCCCACCGTGTCCACCACATGATGATCCTGCACGCAGGCGACCTGCCGCGTTTTGCCGGTCTTCTCGACCGTCACGTCGTCCAGCACCATGCTGGTTGAACTCCGCAACGCATACGCATTCGCCCCCGTCCCATCCGCCACGCTCCCCAGTCCCGCACGCCCATACCCCACCGCCAGACTCAGCGTCTCCTCTGGCTGCCCCGGCAGCACATACACCACCGCTTCGATCCCCTCCTTGCAGGCCGCCGTCTTCACCCGCACGACCTCATCGCTCGCCACCCCCAGCTTTATTGCCGTCTTTGGCGACATGATCAGCGGATTTTCCCAGCTCACGCGCGTCATCGGATCGGGCAACTCCATCAGCCAGCCGTTGTTGGCGTAACGGCCGTCGTGAGCGGCACCGGCGTAGAGAGCCAGTTCCAGCCCCATGGTTCTGTCACCCATATGGAAATCCAAGATAATCGACCTTACGAGCGGCACCGTTGGCGCCGCCGTCCCCGCCACCACCCCATCATGCAACGCTTTTTTCCAGGCCCATTCCGAAAAGCTCCCAGACAGATATTCGTTCCGCGCCGTCTCGCGCACAATATCGTATCCGCTTCGCACCACCCCGTTTAGCCCCGGCCCTCGGGCCGGGGCGTTCGCCGCGCCCGCCCCGCCTGCCCCGTCAAGCATTATCGCTAATATCTCAATCACACTCTTCCCCCCAAATATCGGCTCAATCAGCGGCTGCGCAACCGACACCGTCCCATCAAACGTCCGCACATCCCCCCATGCCTCCAAAAAGTGCGCCATCGGCACATGCCACTGGCATGCCCGCGCCGTCTCATCCTCATACATCCCCGCATGAATCGATAACTTCGCTTTCCGCAGCGCCTCCCGCACATTCACATCCCCCGGTGCCGTCAATACCGGATTCGCCCCCAGCACCAATACCGCCCCCGCCCCGCCCGCCGCCTCCACAAACATCTTCAACTGCTCCCCATGCGGTTTCCAATCCACATCCGTTGTTCGGAATACAGACTTTAGCCAGTCGTCCCCATCGTCATAATAATCCACCGGCGCGTTGATTTCCGCATTGAGCACCGCCACCAACGTATGCACTTGCGCCGGCTGACGGCTCCCAGCAATAAACACCGCTTTTTGCGGCTGCGCGGGGTCAATCACGTCCGTGGGTTTGAGTGCCTTGATATCCTTCGCCACCGCCTCGGCAAATGCCTGCAAGCTCTGATATTCAAGCGTCACTTGCATTTCCGCTCTCTTGGTGGCTAGGCGCGATTGAATCAACTCCAGCACCATCGCCACTTCGCTGGGCTTCACCCCCCGCCGGTGATCCGCCATCGACCCCGTAATACTGAACCCCGTCTCCACCACATACAACCGGTTCATCGCGGCATTTTTGATCTTCGCCGCGTCCGATTCATGCAGCCGCCGCCCCGCCGCAAAATCCCGGCTATATTTAATCGCCAGCGGCTCGCCGGGTCCGAAAAAGTCCGCGTCGATCGAGACGATCACGGCGGCCTCATCGAGACGGGGGACCGCCCGCAACGGCTTCCCAAATACCTGCCGCGTTGCCTCCCGCTGGTTGTCCCCGCTCACGGCCTCATACTCAAACCACTTCGCCCCCGCCTTAATCAACTCCCCGCGCAGCCGCGCCACACTCGGCGACCGCGACGCTTCGCTCAGCACCACCAGCTTGCCCTTATCAATCCCCTTGGCCACCGCCTCAAATTCCTCCCAAGTCGCTTCCGTCTGCTTGCCCCACTCGCGCCGCACCACCCCGCGCGACCGGTCCGGGTCGTACACATTCAGCACCGACGCCTGCATGAACATATCCGATGCCCCCCGCGTCAGCGGGTGCCCCGGGTTCCCATCCACCTTGATCGGCCGCCCATCAAACGAAGTCGCCACCACCCCATACCCCATCCCCCCCACTTCATACGCCGTCGCATAATGCACCGGCACGCCGTCCATCCGCCCCGCCGGCCGATGGGCATACGGCGCCAGTTTCTCCTCCGGCCACCGCCGGCAGCTCGCCAGCCCCGCCAGCGCCACGCTCGCCCCCATGATTTTCAAAAACGTCCGCCGCCCCGCGCCCCCGCCCGTGAACTCCGACGCCTGTGCCGGAAACTCGCGCTCGACGAACTCCCGGAACCCCGGCTTGTCCGCCAGCTCGTTCAGGCTCCGCCAATATGTCTTCCCCTTGGGAGGGGGAGGGGTCATCGGTGGCATGTGATGCAATCCGTAATCGGGTTCACTTGATAAGCCTCTTTGAGAATTTCGCCCAAAATGCGCTGATTTTCGCCGTTTAACCGATTTTGCGCCAACTTCTCAATTTTGCCAGGTTTTTCTTGAATTTTTATTCCATTAAATGAATTTTTCGCCAGCTTTTCCGCGTTTATAAGGTCCTCCGCCGTCGGTTTCCAGTCCAGATTCGTCACCTGATCCCGCGGCCGCAGCCGGTCCATCGGGTCCCGGTGGCACTGCAAACACCACGCCATATTCATCGGCATGGCCTGATAAACCACCTCCATATGGTTCACCTGCCCATGGCACTCCACGCACGAAACCCCAGTGTTTACGTGGGCTGCGTGACTAAAATACACATAGTCCGGCACCGTCGTCACCAGCCGCCACGGAATCGGCCGCCCCGACGCAAAGGAATCCCGCACCATGGCCAACTTCTCCGACTTCGGCCATATCCCCCGATGGCAATTCATGCACGTCTCCGTCGGCGGCAAGGCCGCAAAATCCGCCTTCTCCACGGTATTGTGACAATACCGGCAGTCCAGCCCCAGCTCCCCCGCGTGCAACGCATGCGAATACGCCACCGGCTGCACCGGCTGATACCCCACGTTCAGCGTCACCGGATCCAGCCCATACCCCACCAGCGCCCCCACATAAATCGGCGCCAAAGCCAATAAAATCAACACCATCAGCGTGACCGTGTTGGCCCAGCGCGGAAAAACAAACAAGGGCTTGAGTTCCATGAAGCTTGATCCATCCTGCCTTAACCGTGCGTATCCGTGCCTCTAGTCCATCCGCATATTCACGCCCTGCGCGGCCAAATACCGCTTGACCGCGCCCACACTATACTCCCGGAAATGGAAGATGGAAGCCGCCAGCGCCGCATCCGCCTTCCCCTCCGTCAGCACCTTCCACATGTCCTCCGGCGACCCCGCGCCCCCGCTGGCCACCACCGGCACACGCACCGCCGTGCTCACCGCCGCCGTCATCTCCAGGTCATACCCCGCCTTCGTGCCATCGGCATTCATCACATTCAGCACAATCTCCCCCGCGCCCAACCGCTCCGCCTCCCGCGCCCACCACAGCACATCCACCCCCGTCCCCACCCGTCCCCCATTCACAAACACCTCCCACACCTCCTCCCACGCCACGCCCGCCTCGTCCTGCCAGGACCGCCGAGTTTCAAGTTTCGAGTTTCGAGTTTCTAGTTTCCCACCTTGGGTTCCGCATTTTCTCGCCACGCGGTTGGCATCCATCCCCAGCACCGTCGCACACCGCCCGAACTTCCGCGACACTTCCCCGATCAGTTCCGGCCGCTGCACTGCCGCCGAATTCACCGACACCTTCTCCGCCCCCGCCTGGATCAGCCGCGTGGCGTCCGCCAGCGTCCGAATGCCCCCCCCCACCGTGATCGGCATGAACACCCGATCCGCCACCGCCCGCACCACCTCCGCCATGATGCCCCGCCCCTCGTGGCTGGCCGTGATGTCATAAAACACCAACTCGTCGGCATGCTCGCGGTCATAGAACTCCGCCTGCTCCACCGGGTCGCCGGCATCGACGTGATCGAAAAACTTCACGCCCTTGATCACGCGCGCCCGCCCCCCGGCGTGGTCCACATCCAAACACGGAATAATGCGTTTAGCCAACATAACGTGGAATTCTACGCGCACCGCCGTTGCGATACCATGGTGCGGTGGTCGTGGTGTTTTTACCTCGCCTTGTTGAGCGCCGCCACGATCTGCTCATGGGTCTCCAGCGGCCGCGCGATCATCACCCACGTCGATTCGGCGCTCCCCGCCGCCGCCGCCGTGGCAAACCCGATCGTCCCGGCCGCGAACAGCCGCTGCCCCACCGGCCGGTACACCTCGGTCTTCTGAATTTTCCGCAGTGCCGTCTGAAACATGTGTACGTTCACCACCCCCTTGATCGTCACCACGCGCCGATTCGTCAGCATATACGTGTGGCTCGTCCACACCAGCAGCGCCCACAACAGCCGCCCCACGCATACCAGCACCGTCAACCACGCCACCATCCCCGGCACCAGATTGACCCCCAGGCTCATCCATGAAATCCGCCCCGCCACGATCCCCAACAGCATCGTCCCCAGCAAGAACGAAAAGCTGGAATAAAAAATGTAAAACAACGACGGCTTGATCAAAAGCAAAACCACTTCGTCTTCCTGCAAAATCTCCGCCGGCACCATCGCCCCCACCAGTTGCGGCGAAACCGCCTGCGGCCCCGCCGCGCCGGCCCCGCCCGCATCCCCGCCCATGCACACGTGCGAAGTATCCCGCCACCGCCCGCTCCCATCAAGCCCAGGGTTTGCAATCCCTGGGCCTACGCGCTCGTTCCCCTGTGGCGCGGGATTGAATGGGGTTCCGGATGAATCGTTCCTGTGCATCCCATCATTATAGTTCAAACGCCTACCAGGGGCGAAGCCCCGTCAGTCAGTAGCGACAACCGTGAGGTTGCCGGGCGCTCGACGTAATCCCCGTCAGGGGCGAAGCCCCGATACTTTCCGACGCCACCAAGAGGCAATCGCCCTGCCCGTAAACTCCGCAATCCCAAAACCCTTCCCCATCTCACACCCCTTCGCATACAATTCCCTCGTCTAAACCCGGAGTTCACGTGCCCAACGCCCCCTTCGATCTCGTCGTCATCGGTTCCGGCCCCGGCGGTTACGAAGCCGCCGTCCACGCCGCCCAACTCGGCAAAAAAGTCGCCTGCGTCGAACGCGCCGAACTCGGCGGCATCTGCCTCAACTGGGGCTGCATCCCCACCAAAGCCCTCATCCACGATGCCCACCTCTACCACCAACTGCTCCATGAGGCCGCCGCCTTCGGCCTCTCGATTGATAAACCCAAAATCCAGTGGGATAAAATCGTCGCCCGCTCCCGCGCCGTCGCCGCCACCCTCTCCTCCCAAATCGGCTTCCTCTTCAAAAAGAACAAGGTCGCGTCCATCGCCGGCACCGCCTTCATTGCCCAGGCCCGCGGCACCGACGGCCTGTGTGCCATCCAAGTCCTAGATGCCGCCGGCAAACTTATCGACACGCTCCAGGCCGCCCACATCCTCGTCTGCACCGGCGCCCGTAACCGCGAACTCCCCGGCCTCAAGCCCGACGGCATTAACATCCTCACCAGCCGCGAGGCCATGATCCTCAAGGAAATCCCCAAGCGACTCGTCATCATCGGCGCCGGCGCCATCGGCGTGGAATTCGCCTACATCTACGCCTCCTTCGGCAGCCAGGTCACGCTCATCGAAATGCTGGACCGCATCCTCCCCATCGAGGACGAGGAAATCTCCCAACGCCTCGAAACCATCTTCCGCAAGCGCACCATCGACGTCCGCACCAGCACCAAAACCGAAAAACTCGAAGCCACGGCCTCGGGCGTCAAAGTGACGATCCAAAACATCGGCGGGACGCCGATGCCACCGCCGGAAACAATCGAAGCGGACAAAGTTCTGGTCGCCATCGGCGTCACGGGCAACTGGGAAAACCTTTTCGCCCCCGCGTGTACGCCGGAAATCGTCAAGGGCCACATCAAGGTCGGCAAGGATTTCCAAACCAACGTCCCCGGCATCTATGCCGCCGGCGATGTCATCGGCCCGCCCTGGCTGGCCCACGTGGCCACCATGGAGGCCAAGATCGCCGTCGAACGCATGTTCGGCGCTAGTAAGCGCGAAATGGATTACACGCTCATCCCCGGCTGCACCTACTGCGTGCCGCAGGTCGCCAGCGTCGGCCTCACCGAAAAACAATGCCAGGAGCAAAACCTCGACTACGAAGTCGGCAAATGGCTCTTCGCCGCCAACGGCAAGGCCCTGGCCATCAACGCCCCCGAAGGCTTTGTCAAACTTATCTTCTCCAAAAAGTACGGCGAACTCCTCGGCGCTCATATGCTCGGCGCGGAAGTCACCGACATGCTCGCCGAACTCGTCCTCGCTAAACGCCTCGAAGCGACCAAGGACGAACTCATGAACACCATCCACGCCCACCCCACCTTGTCCGAAGCCGTCATGGAAGCCGCCGGCCAGGCCGGCGGCCATGGCAAATAGGGCAATATGCGGGTTCGTCCTGCTCCTGGCGGGCTACTTGATCGAGAGCAGCGCCCATCATGACTCGGCAAATCAATACATAGGGCTCGAAGTCTAAATGTGGCCCGCCGAGGCCCGCTCACCGCGCCAATGCCGGCTCCGGAGAACCGGGCTCTTTCGCCGGCACCGGCATCGGCGGCGGCGGCGGCGCCGGCTTAATGGTCTCCTTCCGCCCCATTACCAGCGCCCCCACATCATCCAGCAGCGAATACACCACCGGCGTCACCAGCAGCGTCAGCAGCAGCGACAGCGTCTGGCCCCCGATCACCACCACCGCCACCGCGCGACGCTCCTCCGAGCCGGGGCCGGTCCCCAGCCACAGCGGCATCATCCCCGCCACCAGCGCCAGCGTGGTCATCAGGATGGGCCGCAGCCGGTCCCGATTGCCCTGGATGATCGCGTCGTAGCGCGTGTAGCCCTTGCGGCGGAGCCCGTTCATGTGGTCGATCTGCAAAATCGCGTTCTTCTTCACCACGCCAAAAAGCACCAATATGCCCAGCGCCGAATACAGGTTCAGCGTCCCCCCCGTCGCCCACAACGACAGCAGCGCGAACGGCACCGACAGCGGCAGGGAGAGCAAAATCGTCAGCGGATGCACCAGCGACTCATACTGCGACGCCAGGATGATGTACATGAAGATGACCGACATAAGGAACGCCCACAGAAACTCCGTGAACGTCCGCTCGAATTCCCGCGCCCGGCCCGTCACCATGGTCGAATAAGCCGCCGGCAGGTTCATATTGGCCGCGGCCTGGCGCAGGTCCGCGATGCCGTCGCCCTGGGCGAAGCCCGGCGCCGCGGAGGCCCGCAGGGAGATGGTGCGCTGGCGGTCGAGCCGGTCGATGCGCGAGGCGCTGGGCACCGTCTCCAGCGCGGCGATGTTGGAAAACTCCACCAGGTTCGTCCCCGAGCCGTCGCGCGCGGCTTGGCCCCGGGGCAGGAACAACCCCTCGAGTTGCTCGGCGCGCGTGCGGTCCCGCAGTTCCAGCCGCACCTGCACGTCATAGGCCTCGCCGAGTTCCTCGTCGCGGAACCGGCTCACCCGCTCGTCCCCGCCCACCAGCAGGCGCAGCGTCTCGCCGATGTCCGCCGGGGATAGACCCAGGTCGTCGGCCCGCCTGCGGTCGACCAGCACGTGTAGTTCAGGCTTGTTGAGCTTGAGCGACGTGTCGGCGTCGATGACGCTTTCGATTCGCCCCTTGGTGCCCGGCGGCGCCAGGGTCATGTTGCGGAGGTTCTCGGCATATTCGGAGAGCTTGGTGAGCTCGGGCCCCTTGAAGACAAACTCGATATCCACCGGCCCCCCGCCGATGTTGATCGACGGAAAATTCCGCACCGCCGGCCGCAAATCCTTCTGATACTTGGCCAGCAGCCGGCGGATTTTGCCCATCACGGCGCGCTGGGTGTAGTTCCCCTGGAATGCCGCCATCGGATGGCCGTTGAGGGTTTCGTCCCAGAGCCGTCCGAGGGAGAAGACGCGCTTCTCGTGGGGCTCGATGCGGACGTACATGTTGGCGGTGTTGACCTGGCCCTGGTAGCCCCCGCCCACGCCGGTAAGGATCAGGGTGACCTCTTTGATGTTGTCGCGGATTTCCTTTTCGATGGGGCCCATCGCCTGGGCCATGGCCGTGACGCTGGTGGCCTCCGGGGCCGTGAAACTGATGCCAAACTCCGCCTCATCGACATCCGTAGGCACAAATTCGCGCTTGACCAGGGGATAAATCCAGAAGGACGACGCCATCACGCCCACCGCCAGCAGCGCCACCGCATACCGCCAGCGGATCGACAGCTTGAGCATCCAGGTGTAGCTCACGTCAATCAGGTGGTAGAAGCCGCGGCGGGAGTTGTGCGACGCGTCCTTTTTCTCCGGCTTGAGCAGCCGCGCCGACATCATCGGCGTCAGCGTGAAACTCACCAAAAGCGACACCAGCACCGCCACCGCCGCCGTGATCCCGAATTGGTACAAAAACCGCCCCGAAATCGACGACATGAACGACACCGGCACGAATATCACCACCAGCGACAGCGTCGTCGCCAGCACCGCCAGCCCGATCTCCTTGGTCGCCTCGCGCGCCGCGTCAAAGGGGCTCATCTTCTTCTCTTCCACGAACCGGAAGATGTTCTCCAGCACCACGATCGCGTCGTCGATCACCACCCCCACCATCAGCACCAGCGCCAGCATGGTCACCGAATTCAGCGTGAACCCCAGCCACCACATGATGCCGAACGTCGAGATCAGCGACGTCGGGATCGCAATCCCCGCGATGAACGTCGATCGCAAATTCCGCATGAACGCCAGCACCACCAGGCACGCGCAGATCGCCCCCAAAATCAGGTGGACGTTGATCTCCTCCAGCGCCGTCTTGATGTACCGCGACTGGTCGCGGATCACCTCCATCCGCACGTCCGCCGGCAACTGCGCCTGCACCCCCGCCATCGCCTTCTTGACCGCATCGATCGTCGCCACCGTGTTCTCCCCCGACTGCCTCCGTATCTCCAGCACCACCGTCGGCTGCCCGTTCAGCAGCGACAGGCTCCGCTGTTCCTTCGTGCCGTCCTCGGCCCGGCCCACATCGCGCAGGTACACCACACGCCCGTTGACCTTGCCGATGACTATGTCATTGAAGTCCTCGGCCGTCTTCAGCCGCGCCGGCACCCGCAGCGGCTTCTCCTCCTGGCTGTTGGTCAGGTTGCCCCCGGGCACGTCCGCGTTCTGCCGCTCCACCGCGTCCCGCACGATGGTCACCGGCAACTGCAGCGCCGCGAGCTTGTCGGCATCCACCCAGATGCTGATCGCCCGCTGCAAGCCCCCCACGATGTTCACTCCGCCCACCCCCGGGGCGCGTTCAATCTGAATCTTGACGATCTTGTCGGCGATCTCGCCGAGCTCCTTCTGCGTCCGCGGACCCGTCAGCGCGATCGTCATCACCGGCTGATCATCGTTGTTGAATTTGGTGATCACCGGCGGATCGGCGCCCACGTTCTGCAGGCTCCGGGCAATGGCCGCGACCCGGTCGCGCACGTCCTGGGCGGCCACATCAATGTTGCGGTTGAGATTAAAGGTGATGTTGACGTTGGAACTGCCCTGGCCCGAGGAGGATCGCAGTTCCGAAATCCCCTGCACCGTGTTGACGGCCTCCTCGACCAAATCCGTCACATCCGTCTCCACGAGCTCCGGTGGGGCGCCCAGGAGCGACGTGCGCACGCTCACCGTCGGCAAATCCATCGCCGGATAGCGGTCCACCGCCAGTTTCTGGTATGCCGCCAGTCCCACCACCACCAGCGACAGGATAATCATGGCGGCGAAAATCGGCCGCTTGATACAAATCTCAGCCAGTTTCTGCATCCAACACTCCGGATCATGCGGCCTTGGCCGCGCGTACTACCGCCCGCTAAAAAACACAATAATGAACGCCCTCCCACGGCGATCTTACCAGATTATAACGCTCTCCCCGCTCTTTCTTTCCATGACGGTCCCGCAATTTTCGTGTGCCGTGAACGTGGGGCAGCCGCGGCGGCGCTGGATACTGCTCGTTCCTTGCTTGGCGCCACTTGCGTTCGGCTCCCGTACCCGAATGTTGGCCACCCGCAAATATCCCCTTGCTTTAGGTTGTTGCAACATCTATTGTGACTCCATGAGCGGCAAACTCCTCCAGGAACTCCACAAGGCCAAACCCTTCGACTCCCCCCAGCAGGAGGCCTTCCTCAACGTCATCCGCACCGCCGACCACCTCACCCGCGCCTTCGAGGAACTCCTAAAACCCTTCACCCTCTCCCCCACCCAATACAACGTCCTCCGCATCCTCCGCGGCATGACCTCCGGCGCCTGCGCCACCCCCGCCCCCCCCAGCTCCCCCGCCGCCCCCTCCAACGGCACCGAACCACCCCCCGGCATCCCCTGCAAAACCATCGGCGAACATATGCTCACCCGCGACCCCGACATCACCCGCCTCCTCGACCGCCTCGAAGCCCGCGCCCTCATCGCCCGCCAGCGCGACACCAAAGACCGCCGCGTCGTCTCCACCCGCATCACCCCCGAAGGCCTCCGCATCCTCCACCAACTCGACCCCCCCGTCGCCGCCTTCCACCGCACCCAGTTCCCCCACATGTCCCCCGCCCACCTCACCCAGTTGATCGACCTCCTCGAACAAGCCCGCGCCGCCGAATGAGCCCAACCCAGCCGAATCCCAAGCGTAAGCGCGTGCCGCCCCCCGTTCGCACGGCTACCCCCTCACCCAAACACATGCTCCCGATGCCACGCCAACGCCCCCAAATCCGGCCCAAACCGCACCGGCATCCGCATCCGCCGCCCCTCCAACTCCCCAAACGCCGCCCGCTGCAACGCCGGCACATCACCCCCGCGCAGCCGCCCCGAAATCACCACCCGCATCCCCTCATCCAACGTCATCAACCCGCGATCAAACGCCCGATCATACAACGCATTCAGCGCAATC
>CAIPTQ010000164.1 GCA_903868035.1 uncultured Phycisphaerales bacterium | reverse complement strand
TGCAGCGGCGCTATCGCTTCGGCAATCAACCGCTTGACATCCGTGTCACTGTAACTGCTCATCCTTCATGTTGTACCAACTTGTCGCCGCGGGCGCAAATCACAAGCGCGAATAATACCGCGGAAACTGTGAACGGTTACGATCGCTGGCGGGAATCGCACTCTGGTCGCAGATGTTCCTGGGCGACGACTGGGGCTGGTTGTGCATCCCCATCGGCGCGGTCATTTGCGGCACACTGGCCGCCATTTATGGCGACCGCTTCTGGACGGAATGGTTGTGAGCTTCAATGTTATTTGGTGGGCGGTTCGTCGTCGATTTGGATTTCTTCGGGGGGGATCAGAACCACCTTGCCGTCGCGCACCGTGGCGACCGGGTTACCCATCAATTTGTGCATGCGCACAGCCCGTTTGGAACCGATTTGCAGGGCCTTGAACACGGCACCCTCATCGAGTTGCTGGCGAATGGTTTTATGTCCGTTGGTGGTGCTCAATTGCCATACCTTTTCACAAGTTCATTCCAGAGTATAGCATCGTGGATGGTCATCTCCAAACTCGCGTCGCCCTGGGCAATGGCGCGGGGATTGGCTACCTGATTATTGTCGATCATCTGCCAGGTGGTGGCAATGGGCCGGTAGAGGTGAAAGAAATTGCGCAGGCCCAAGTCATAGCGGCGGCGAATCGTGTCCGCGGGCACATCGTGGCCGCCCATACGCACGCGTTCGGCCACACGGGCGATTGCCGCCTCCGCATCCTTGAGCCAAAAGTAGTAGAGGTGATACTCGTAGCCCGCCGCTTTGAGATGGCCGAGCCACGAGGCAAAGGATCTGGATGCGCCCGTGGTTTCAAACGCAAGATTGGTACGCAGGTCGGCAAGTGCATGCAAGCGTTTCAGCAGAATTGCCCCGGCTTGGAGTGCCACGGTATCAGGATTGCCGCCCGACAGACCCTGTGCGATGACGTCGGCGTTGACGTACTCCACGTTGCGAAAACTCTCACGAAAGAGCGTCATCGCGGTTGTGGTTTTGCCGGCTCCATTGGGCCCGGCGAGCATGATGGCCACAGGTGTCTCGCTCATGTCTGAAATCTCCTATTTCCCCCGCAGCCGCTTCGCCCGCAGCTTGCGTTTTTGCTCGGGGGTGAGGCGCGATTTAGGTTGTTGGGCGGTGGAGCGGGCCAGCGCGCCGGCGGAGCCGCCGGGGGCGAGCTTGCCCATGTCGAACTGGGACATGGCCTGGGCCATTTTCATGCGGGAGCCCATCGACATGCCGGTCATTTTTTTGGCGAACTCGCGGGCATGGCCGAAGCCTTTGATGAGGCGGGCGACATCCTCGGCCTGGGTGCCCGAGCCTTTGGCAATGCGGCGGCGGCGGCTGCCATCGACTTCGTCGGGCTCTTCGCGTTCCTTTTTGGTCATGGACTGGATGATGGCCTCGGTTTTGTTGAGTTCCTCCTCGGGGAGCTGGACATCCTTGAGGGCGGCGCCGATGCCGGGGAGCATGCCCAGGAGGCTCTTGAGGGGGCCCATTTTGCGGACGGAGCGCATTTGTTCGAGGAAGTCGTCGAGGGTGAAGGTGGCCTTGGCCATTTTTTCCTGGAGCTTGGCGGCCTTGGCTTCGTCGAACTGGGACTGGGCTTTTTCGACCAGGCTGAGGATGTCGCCCATGCCGAGCATGCGCTGGGCGATGCGTTCGGGGAAGAATTCCTCGAGGGCGTCGAGTTTTTCGCCCACGCCCATGAACTTGATGGGCTTGCCGGTGATGCTTTTGACGGAGAGTGCGGCCCCGCCGCGGGTGTCGGAGTCGAACTTGGTGAGGATGATGCCGTCGAGTTCGAGTTGTTCGTTGAAGGCCTTGGCGGAGTTGACGGCATCCTGGCCGACCATGGCATCCACCACGAGAAAAATCTGGTGCGGTTTGGCCTGCATGTTGACGGCGCGGAGTTCGTCCATGAGGGGCTGGTCGATGTGGAGGCGGCCGGCGGTGTCGAGGATCACCACGTCGCGGCCGTTCTTTTTGGCGAAGTCGATGGCGTTGCGGCAGACCTGGACGGGGTTCTTGTTTTCCCGCTCCGAATAGGTGGGCACCTCGGTTTGTTCGCCCAGGGTATTGAGCTGGTCGATGGCGGCGGGGCGCTGCAAGTCGGCGGCGACGAGCAGCGGGTTTTTGCCCTTGGCTTTGAGGTATTGGGCGAGCTTGCCGCAGGTGGTGGTTTTGCCGGAGCCTTGGAGTCCGCACATCATGATGACGGTGGGGGGTGGATCGACGAAGAGGATGCGCGAACCGCCGCCGGTGGTCTGCGACATGCGCGGCGCGCCCTCGGATCCCGCTTCGGTGACTTCCTCATCGGAGCCCATGAGGCGGATGAGTTCATCGTAGACGATTTTGATCATCTGCTGGCCGGGTTCCAGCGACGAGAGAACCTCGGTGCCGACGGCTTTCTTAGTGACATCGGCGACGAAGCGGTTGACGACGTCGTAGTGGACGTCGGCTTCGAGGAGGGCGGTGCGGACTTCGACCATGGCGTCGCGGACGTTGGTTTCGGAGATTTTGCCTTTGCCGGCGAGGTTGCGGAAGAGGGAGCCAAATTTTTCCTGGAGGGATTCAAACATGGAAGTGTCCCATAACGGTAAAAGGAACCGGCACGGGCCGGGGAAGGGGGTATTGTAGGGAAATGACGCGGCGTTGTCTTGGGGAAGGGTTTTTATGGGAGGGCCAGGGATTTACAGGCCGGGAGGGGGCGTTTGGCGGCGGTTTTATTCACACTTTCGTCCACGTTTGACATGGTTATATCTGGCCGATATAAGAGTAGGACTCGGCATTTTTCAGGCCGGGGACGCACGCTTAGGCGTGGGTTGGTATCACCGGCAGGGCGATTGTCCATGGCGCAGAAAACTTCAGCGAAAAAACCGGCCAAGAAGGCCCCCCCCAAGAAAGCTCCCGCCAGCCGCGCGGTGGTCAAGAAGCCCGAGTCCGCCAAAAAACCGCCCAAGGTGAAGGTGGAGACCAAGCCCGAAGCCAAGCCCGAAGTCAAGCCGGAACTCAAGCCGGAACTTAAAGCTGAAATCAAAACCGTCAAAAAACCCTCCGCCACGGTGGCGGCGCCCAAGGCGCCGGAAATCGTCAAGGTGGTGAAAAAGGAAAAGGTGCCCACGTTGTCGAAGCAGGATTTGCAGTATTTTCGAAATCTCCTGCTCGAAAAACGGCGGGAAATCATCGGCGATGTCGGATCGATGGAGTCGGAGGCGTTCAAGGGGGGATCGAACCTCTCCAACATGCCGATCCACATGGCCGACGTGGGGACGGATAATTTTGAGCAGGAATTTACGCTGGGGCTGATTGAATCCGAGCGGCAGATTCTGCGGGATATCCAGGAAGCGCTGGTGCGGATCGACAACGGGACGTTTGGCATCTGCCAGGGGACCGGGAAGGCGATTCCCAAGGTGCGGCTGGAGGCGGTGCCGTGGGCCAAGTTCACGATTGAATATTCGCGCTTGTTGGAGCAGGGGAAACTCACCCAAGATAACG
>CAIPTQ010000163.1 GCA_903868035.1 uncultured Phycisphaerales bacterium | reverse complement strand
GGTGGAGACGGGGAAGGATTGGATCAGCATTATGCCGCCGCCGGGAGGGAAGCTGCTGCCGGCGAGCATTAGGACGTATGATGATCACCGGATGGCGATGGCGTTCGCGGTGGCGGGGTTGCGGGTGAAGGGGGTGCGGATTGAGGAGCCGGGATGCGTGGGGAAGACGTATCCGGGGTTTTTTGAGGATTTGCAGGGAGCGATTGCCTCTTCGCGTTCGTAACGGATTAAGCACGACGCAAATAGCAGGAAGGATGACGTTTATGGGTATTACGGCCTGCACCCTTGGCCAGTCCGTGTAGGACTCTCTACACCAGAGGCTTGGGTAGTGTTGTTACCTCCACTGACCGCTCCGATTCCTTCCGGCTGGAACATGCCTGCTTGCCGGGCGGGAGTCACACCCGCTAAACACAACGCCTTTGCACGGCGCACGGAAAGTTGATTTTTGTGAAAGTAGGCCGGCGGCGGGGGGCGGGGGGGTTACCAAGCCGCCCAAGGAGTCGCTTTTTTGCAGCCGCTGGCTTGGCCTCCACATCCCATTGGGTATGATGATGGCCTTGATGGATCGTCGCTCATAAAAGGAACATGAGATGGCAGAAACTACCCAGATCAAAGAGGAGACGCTTGATCACCTCTTTCTCGATGCAAAGAACCCAAGATTGGGCCGCCACAACGTCGAAAAAGGGCTGAGCCAAGACGATGTCCTAGAACTAATGAAGCCTTGGACCCTCGAGGAACTCGCGGTCTCATTCCTGGAAAGCGGGTTCTGGCCGCAAGAAGCCTTAATCGCCGTAAACGAGCCAATCGACAAGACGAAAAAGTCGGGACTCGTTGTGGTCGAGGGAAATCGACGTTTGGCAGCGCTTAAGATGATTGACCGGACGCGCTCGGGAGTCGAGACGAGTTCCAAATGGAAGGATCTCGTAAGCCAATTCAAGCCCGAAGCGTTCCAACGCCTGACAAATATCCCGTTCATTCTCAAGCCTGATAGGCGTTCCTTACAGTCGTATTTGGGTTTCCGACACGTCACGGGGATCAAGGAATGGAACCCCGCAGAAAAGGCACAGTTTATTGCCCACCTGATCGAGGATGAAAAGCTCGATTACGAGCAAGTGCGTCGCCGCATCGGCAGCAAGCTCCCCGCAGTCCGGATGAATTACATTTCGTACAGGTTGCTGCTGCAAATGGAAGGCCAAGACGATCAAGTTGACGTCGACAAAGTTGAAGACAGATTTAGCGTTCTATATTTATCGCTGAGGACAGAGGGCGTTCAAAATTATCTACAAATCGACATAGAATCAGAACCAAAATCTGCTAGAAAACCGGTTCCTCAAAGCCGACTTGAAGAACTCGCAAGTTTTGCACTCTGGCTCTTTGGAAAAGGTGATCAAAAGCCGATCATTTCGGATTCTCGCGATGTTGATGAATTTGGACGGGTTCTTTTGAGTAGGAAGGCAATCGAATATTTGGAGCGAACACCCCAACCGTCCTTCGAGGTTGCGCGGCGGATGGCGGGTGTTGACGAAGATGAGATTTCCAAACATATAGAACGTGCTGCGGACGAAATCGAAGAGGCTCTAAAGGCTGCTCACCATCATAAAGGTTCGCTACGGGTACAATCTGCTGTGCGACGGGCAGGTGTCGATGCATTTCAATTATTAGATGTTTTCCCGTCAATCAAATCCGCAGTTTTGAGTGGAGAAAAGTGATGCTGCAACTTCCAAAGGATGGATTCAATGTTTCTGTCACCGCCCATAATGTGAAACTCGCAGCGCTGGCAGACTGGATTGAGGGATCGGTTGCCTTCGCGACGGAAGAGGTATCGCAGTCGGATGTGAAGGATGCGCTCATTGAAGGAAACGTCTATCGCGATCAATCATTTGCTTCCGAACGGATTGAATCGGCGTGGAACGAAATGCGTCGTCGTTGTCGGTGCTTGGGTGCTTCGGTACCGTATACGGTCGAAAAACTCCGGGTGTTGCGAACAGCAGAATGGAAGCAACGTGCGGGCTATTCCTTTTGTTTGGCGTTATCTCTGCAGGTAGCGTATCGCAAAAAGGTCAGTGCAAAGTGCGGCAGGGATTTCACGGAACAAGGCGAACTTTTTGAGCGATTGACCGCTGCATCTCTGGAAAAACTGGGATGGAGCGTACATACAACTGGATGGAGCAAGGCGAGAGTCGCGACAATCAAGCTAAAGGTGACCGCTATTGCCAAACATCTCGGAGAACCTGAACAGCACGGGGCTATTGAAAGGTGGACGAAGAAGCAGGCAAAGGATGTTGGACTCGATGTTGTCTGCTCACAACCGTTTGAAGATGGCTGGGGTGGTCGCCCGCTTTGCCTCGTCCAATGTGCCAGTGGCGATGATTGGGATCGCAAGCTCCACACTCCGGATCTGCAAACGTGGGGGAGACTTTTGGATTTTACCACAAAGCCCGGCCGTGGACTTTCAATGCCGTTTGCTCCGCTTGAAGAGGAATTTAGGCACGCCGCCGGCAAGGACGGGATGATGTTGCTGCTGGATCGCCACCGTCTCCTTGCGCCTACGGTTGACATCGAGGCCGACTGGATTTCCGCCGACTTGTCAGCCGATTTGAATAAATGGACAGAAAAGCGAGTTGACGCTTTTCCGCTTGACAGCGAGTAAATCCGGACGATTTGGCGAACTGGGGGAGATATTTCTTCAGCGGACGGGATCAGTCCTTCGTCGATCGCTCCTCAGCATCTGAGCGGGCATCCCATTTTTGTAAGAAAAATATCTCGGCGTAATATTTGGAGTTGGAAGGCGTAGATAGTGCATGAAGTGCCGCAGGGACCATGTCACCATATTGTCCACAAAACCATGTTTTTCGTATTCGCGGCAACATCGCTTGAACTAAACTAAATAATGGTTAGAATTCCGTGATAATCTTGGGTTCGGAAAGCAGTTACGTTACGACCTTGACTGGTTGACGGGTGCCGCCATCGCCGCATCCCGCAAGAAAAGGAGTTGCATTTCGTTTGCAGGGTACGAGACATTTAGGCAAGTCGAGGAATTGTGAGATGGCAGAATGAGGTTCGTGGATTTTTTTGCTGGACTTGGCGGATTCCACCTAGCGCTCAAACGGCTTGGTCATGAATGCGT
This sequence comes from uncultured Phycisphaerales bacterium, assembly GCA_903868035.1. The sequence goes on along the minus strand of CAIPTQ010000163.1, from coordinate 20,652 downwards.
GTTTGCGAGCGAAATCGACCCACTTTTGCAAGATTTGTACCAGAAAAACTTTGGGATGCGACCACATGGCGACATCCGAAAGGTAAAAATCAACGATATTCCCAAGCACGATATTCTCTGCGCAGGTTTTCCCTGCCAGCCATTTTCAAAGGCGGGAGAGCAAGAAGGGCTTGAGTGCGAAAAATCGGGAAACCTGTTCAACAGATTGAGCCGCACGATTCTAACTCATCGTCCGAGCTACGTGATTTTGGAAAACGTGGCGAACTTGGAACGGCATGACAACGGGCGGACATGGAATCTTCGGCTAAAGCGCAGGCTCACCGATGCCGGTTATGAAGTTAAAGCACGCCTCCTGTCTCCCCATGAATTTGGAATTCCGCAGGCGCGACGAAGGTTTTTCATTGTCGCCGCACGAAAGGGTCTGGCTCATTTTGTGTGGCCCGAAGGTAATCCCGACGCCAAATTGTCCATCAAGTCCGTTCTGGACTCTCACCCAAAGGCGGCCACGCCACTTTCCAAACAAGCGGTGGATTGTCTAAATGCCTGGCAGGATTTCCTCGACCGGCATCCAGCCGACCAAGAGTTGGCTGGCTTCCCTATCTGGTCAATGGAATTCGGTGCGACTTATCCGTACCAGCGAACGACTCCAAAAAATGTTGGAGGCTATGGGCTTAGAAATTTCCGGGGATGCCACGGCGAGCCGTTGTCACAATTCTCCCCCTCTGAGCGTCTTGCGAAGCTTCCATCTTACGCTCGTGAGGGCAAGGAATTTCCATCCTGGAAGATTAAGTTCATTCAGCAAAACCGGGATTTTTATCAACGCCATCGGGCATGGATTGACAGATGGCTACCGACCATTCTCCAATTTCCGCCCAGCTTGCAAAAATTTGAATGGCACTGCTATGGGGAAAAACGCAATTTGTGGCGCACCATCGTCCAATTTCGTGCTTCTGGAGTCCGGGTGAAACGTCCCACGACAGCCCCATCCCTTGTGGCGATGACCACGACGCAGGTGCCAATCATCGCATGGGAAAGGCGTTATATGACCCCGCTTGAATGCAGCCGCCTGCAAAGTATGGAAGACCTGAAACATCTGCCGGAAGCAAACACCCGCGCGTTCAAGGCTCTTGGCAACTCCGTCAACGTGGACATTGTAGAGAAAGTCGCACGTAATTTAATCAAGGCTTATTGATAGTAGAGTCGAGAAGTGGCGCGGTGGTTTAGGTGGGCCTATCCGTTCGGCTCTTTCGTCTGCCGGGGCCTCACGAGCCCTGCCCGGCTCCGTTTCCACTTCCCGCTCGTCGCGACCCGGAGTACCGGATGCCTGCCACAACGGAGCAACGGCACACGGAGTATGCCTGCCACAACGGAGCAACGGCACACGGAGTGTGCCTGCCACTTTTGACAGTTCAGTTATTGATTCGCCGGTCCTTATGGGTATGACGGCCTGCACCCTTGGCAAGCCCCTGTAGGACGCTCTACACCATAGGCTTCGGCAGTAGGATGTAGATGCGTGGAATATGGAGGCGAAATGAGGCGGAATGCTTGGAAATACGCAGGAAAAGGGTCCCGTCCCCCCTTTTCCCGTCCCCGTTTCCTTTTCCGTTTCCTCATCACCGCGGCATCAGCGCGAACACACCCCAGCCCAGGTATTCACGCGTGCAAGCGGCGTAGCGCTCGGGTTCCGAGGTCAGTTTGGCTCGAACCTCTTTCGCGAACACGTCGCCGGGATTGGCTTCAAGCCATCGGCGCATGGTGAGCCATTTGGCGGCTTCGTATCTGTCCCAGCCGTCTTGGCCAGTCAGAACCATTTCAACGACGTCGCAGCCAAGGTGGCCGAAAGACGCGAGAAGTTGTGGAAGCATGAGAAAGTCGGAGATTGAGTTGGCATGACACTCCTTGGCAACATCTTCCGTCGGCGGTAACTGCCGCCAGTAGGGCTCGCCGATGAGGATGATGCCTCCGGTGCGCAGGCTGCGCGCCAGAAGCTCGATAGTGCCGGCAACTCCCCCGCCGATCCAAGTGGCACCGACACAGGCTGCCACACCGGCCTTCTCGACAGAGACATAGCCGGCAGCATCGCCATGAATGAACTTGACTTGATCGGCGACGCCGAGTTCTTCAGCACGCAGTTGCGCTTGCTCGGTGAACAACTGGCTCATGTCGATGCCGGTGCCGATGATGCCGTAATCGCGTGCCCAGGTGCATAGCATCTCCCCCGAACCACTGCCGAGGTCGAGCACTCGGGTCCCCGTTTCCAGACGCAGCGCTGCGCCGAGAGTGGCGAGCTTTTCGGGTGTGAACGGGTTATGGATGCGGTGAGCACTTTCGGTGATGTTGAAGATCCGTGGAATGTCCATTTCGGGAAATCTCCTTATCTTATGGGTGTGAACACCCACGGAAACACAACGCCTTGGCACGGCGCACGGAAAACAAGATTCGGAAAGATAGTATTACCGAGAGAACGGGGATGAGCCATCACTTATGACCCTTGGGCCCGCCGTCCTTGAAGTATTTGCGTTGGATGGCGGCTTCCATGTCGACGCCCTGGATGTTGGCGAGGGTCATGAGCCAGGCGAAGACGTCGGCGAATTCGTCCTGCTTGTTGACGGGGTCGGCGGCGTGGAGGGCGGAGGCGAGTTCGCCGACTTCCTCCATGAACCAGCCGAAGGTGGGCCACGTGCCGCGCTCGACGTCGCGTTGGCCGTAGCGGTTGAGGATGTGGAGTTGGAATTCGGCGATGGTCATGGGGTTCTTCCTTTTTTTGCCAGATGCCGTTTCAGGCGCTCGTCCAATAGCCTGCGCGAAATCCAGAAATCCGTTAGCCTAATCCGCGCGAACGCGTCCTTAAGGTCAATCAACCCGGCCTCCGCGGCCCTCTCCAAGACACGAATTGTGCCGATTACCGGAATCTGCCTATTCGTGGCCACACGATGCGCCAAGCGCTCGTCGATCAGGACCAGGTCCGCGCCCAACTCAACGGCGAGGCTCAGCGCTTGGGTCTCCCCAATATCAAGACCGCCAAAATCCAAGAGCATCGCAGGAGGTCGAACGACCAACCAAGGCGGCACCGTCGCAAAATACGTGCGGACCACGGCGGGGCGTTTCGGGGAATTCAATTCAGCGAATACCGCTGGCGGAATCACAACCTTCCCAAAAAGCCGCGGCAAAATGTCGATCAACTCCAGGTTGACGAGAACCACCAGCGGCGAGGTGTCAGCAATGACGATCATTCCGACATCACCTTACCCATTACCGCGTTGAGTGTTCTTTCGTCCTCTTCAAGGTCTTCCATCGTGAGCGAACCCCGATAAATCCTATGCCGCTGCAGGAGTTCGCTGGTTTCCAGCCGGTCAAGCCCCAGCATCCGCGAGAGCTCAAAAATATCCAACCGTCCCTGACGGTAGAGTGCCAAAGCGTAGGCCTCCAGAACATCCTTCGCCACATCCCGTGAGGACGCCATCATCTCCTTCTCCAGACCGGCCGGCAGATCAATTGTCACAGTCACCATAAATCACCACCTACAGCATAACTCTTGGCCCCTATAATTCAACGCGCGACAGCACCCGAACCAGTATTTCCATGGTCGCCACGCTGGCCGACATGCGCGCATGTTCGATGCGCTTGAGTGTCTCAACGCGGATGCCTGCGCGCCGCGCCAATTCCACCTGGGACAAGCCAAGCTGCCGGCGTGACGTGATGAGGTCGCGTGCGGTCACGGCCCGGGCGTATTCCACGGCGGGATAATTGCCGTTGGGCAGGCGTTTGGGGAGCGGTGTCATGCAATACTCACTCATTTGATCCACTTGGCCGCCTTCGACTCCGGCGCGATTTCCACGGCTTTCTTGGCCGCCGCCGCCGCGCCGGCGGCATCGCCCAGCGCGCCCCGGGTGTCGGCCAGGCCCTCCCAGAACTCGGCGATCTTGGGCTGCAAGGCCGCGGCGTTTTCCCAATACTCCACCGCCTGCTCGGGCTTTTTCTCCGCGACCAGAATCTGCGCCAGCAGTTCATGATTCACGGCATTGAAGGGATTGATGCGGATGGCGCGGAAGGCGGCGCTCTCGGCTTCGGCGGGTTGCTTGGCGGCCACGTACAAGTCCGCCAGCTTGCGCGGGATGCGCTCATCCTTCTGCTCGTGGCGCTCGAGTTCCAGGAGTTGGCCGATGGCCTTGTCATCCTGTTTTTTGGCCAGATAGACGCCGGCGAGGCAGGAATAGCTGGTCTGCTCCAGCGGCCGCACCGCCTGCATCCGCAGGAACCACTTTTCGGCGTCATCATAATTCTTGGCGTCCATGGCCATCAGGCCCAGCGTCCGCAGAGCCACGGGGAGCTTGGGATCGTCCTGCACGACGGCTTCCAGCAACGCCTTGGCCTGGTCCTTTTGCTTGAGGCCGTTGAGAACGCCGCCGAGCAACTCGCGGCCCTTGATATGCTTGGGCTCCAGCGTGATGAGCTTTTCGAGGTTCGTGCGCGCCCCGGCGTTGTCGCCGCCGCTGGCCTGAAGGTACGCAAGCTGGTACAGCGCCGCCACATCGTCGGGGTTTTTCTTGAGGGCGGCTTCCACGTCGGCGCGTTTGGGCATGGGGTCGCTGGGCAGGCCCCAGGAGTCAATCTGCTTGGCGGCCCAGGGCATAAACTCCTTGTCGATGTCCTCCATGGTCTTGCCATAGGCTTTCTGCCAGGCCTGGGGCTCGGTGAGGCCATCGCCGAAGCAGTGGAGGAAATCGAGCATTTTGGGCTTGCCGTAGGTGGCCAGAAGATAGTCGTAAATCCACTGCGACTGGAAATACGCCAGTTGGCGGTCGATGGAGCGTTTGGGCTTGATGAAGCCCCAGTTGAGGTCGGCGATTTTGAACAGTGTGCCGGCGCGGAAATTCGAGCAGAGGAGCTGGCAGTTATCCCAGTCGCGCGGGGACTCCTCCTGCGTCACGGCACAGGCCTCGGTGAGCCAGTGGGGGATGCGGTTGTTGGTCATGGCCAGGGTGACGGTGTGCGTGTATTCATGGCGCAGGACCCGGGCCCAGTCGAACGTGCCCATCAGGTTGCTGGCACCCGTCCGCGGCACATCCATGGCGATCACATGGCCCGTCGAGGCGCCCACCGTGCCGATCCAGGGCAGGCCGGTGGTGCGCACGGAAAACTCATCATGCGTGGGGAAGAATTCGATGATCGTGGGGGCGGGCATCTCGGTGACCTGGTAGTAGCTCCAGATTTCCGGGCGGACTTTTTCCATCCAGGCGAGCGTGAGCCGGGCGAGAATTTCGTCCTGCTTGGCAAAGCGCACGATGAACGCCGGCTGATCCGAGCCGGGTTTCATCCGGGCGACCGATTCCATGCGGCCAAAGCCTTGGAGAATTTCCAGCAGCTTGAGCTGGTTGACGGCCCGCATGTTGAAAGGGTCGAGCTTGTAGCTGCGCTCGTAGGCGGCCTGGGCCTTGGTCTCCTCGCCCATTTCCAAGTAGAGCTGCGCCAGCGCCGCCGGCGGCTCGGACCACCACGCCGCGGCCTTCTGGCTCTGCAGATAGAGCGTTTCGGCGGTGGTGAACTGCCGGGCGTCGCGCAGAATTTCCCCGGCCTCGAAAAGCGCCACCGGATGCATGCTGCCGCTGCCCGCCGCCCCGCCTACCTGGATCGCCGCGAGCTGCTCCTGCATTTTGGCCGCGTCGTTGAGCAGATAGTACGCGCCGGCCAGCCAGCCCCGGGCCGGGGCCAGGCGCGGATCGCGCTTGACGGCATCCAGCAGCGGGACCAGGGCCTTCTCCGGCAGGCGCTCCTTGAGGAACAGCCGGCCTTCCAACGCGGCCACGCGGGGGCTGTCGGTGCGGGCCTTGAGCTCCGTGAGCTGCTTGCCGGCGGCGTCAAAGTTGAACTGGTCGATGGCGCGCTCCAGCGACAGATAGCGGGTTTCGAGTTCGTTGGGATTCAAATCCAGCACCTGGGCCACGGCGGCCCCGGCATCGCGATCACTGTGGGTGGAGACGAGAATCTCGGCTTCCTGGAGCATCGCCGGCCAATAGGTCAGGTCGTCATCGCGCACCTTTTTCAACTGGGACATGACGGAGCGGTTCCGGCCCTGGCCATCGCCGGCGAGCATGTCGGCGCGATACACCGCCACCGCCAGTTGCGTGGCGGCCTGGGAATCGGTGGGCAGCTTGCCTTCCACCAGCGCGGTGACCTGGGCGTAAATTCCCGCGGCGGCGGCATATTCCGCGTCACGCTCCAGCAGGCCGCCGTATTCGACGTACGCCTGGATCGCCTCGCCGTCGTCGAGGGCGGGCTTGGGGTGGGCCTCGATGAAGGCCTTGAGGACGGCGCGGGCTTCGGCGCTCTTGCCGGAGGCCGCCAGGGCCTCGGCCTGCAGGCGCTGCATTTTGGCGGTGGCTTTCTGGGCGTCGGTCAGGGGCTTGAGCTTGTCGGCGAAGCGCCGGATATCCGAAGCGCGGCCCTGCTGGAGGATGGCGTCGAGGTTGTTTTCGAGGTATTCCTGATTGGCCGGCGCGTCCTTGAGCAAGGCGTTGTAGGCGGCCTCGGCCTGGGCGTATTGGCCGTGGAAGAGCAGCTTCTGGGCCTTGACCGGGGGCGGATAGTACGGGCGGTCCACCATTTTCTGCCAGGTTCCCGGGGGCGGCGGGGGGGTGAGATCCTTCAAGCCGCGCACCATATTCAAATTACCGATGGCGTTGCGGATGTCCGTCGGGTCGAGTTGCTCGGGGGGCGTTTCCCCCGGCGGCTGATCGGCCGCGCCCGCCCCGCCCCCCCCGCCCCCCCCGCCTCCTTGGGCTTGGCCCCAGACCGGCGGCAGGCACGAAATGCCCGCGGCGGCGACGGCCAATGCCAGAATTCCCCGCGCCCAGCGTGAACGAGATTTGTTATTCATAAGCGAACCCCAATAATCTGCAGCGTCTGCAATTATACACAATTTCCAGACATTCCAGACGCCAGTTCCTAGAATGCAACCATCATTGCTTTCGTTTCCGCACATGGGATACAATTTCCAATATTCCAGAGGTTGATCATGACAACACTCGCCGAGCCATCCACTTCCACGTCCACTGCGGTGGATTCCCCCGAAACTATCGCCGATCTTCTGGAGCGCCTCGGCGATGTGCCGCCGAATCGCGTGCGCATGCACCCCGCGCCGGGCACGGCCACCGAGGCCGATGTGGTGCGGATCGAGGCTCGGGAAAATCGCCTCTTTGAACTGATTGATGGCGTCCTTGTGGAGAAAGGCATGGGCTTTCGTGAATCGTTGTTGGCTGGAGCAATTCTCACCGCGCTGAGCATCTGGGTAGAGGCACGCAATTTGGGCGTGGTCGCGGGTGCCGATGGAATGATGAAACTCATCCCCGGCCAGGTGCGCATACCGGATGTGGCATTTGTGTCCTGGGCGCGCTTTCCGGACGGGAAAATTCCCCAAGCGCCGATTCCCTTGCTCGCGCCTGATTTGGCCGTCGAAGTCCTCAGCGAAAGCAACACCAAACGCGAAATGGCCCGCAAAACCGACGAATATTTCGACGCAGGTGTGCGGCTTGTCTGGATCGTTGACCCCAAATCCCGCACCGTCACCGTATTCACCGGACCTGCGCAGTTTACCGTTCTCGGATCGGATCAAATTCTGGATGGCGGTCAGGTGCTGCCCGGCTTCACGCTTTCTCTACGCAAATTATTCGCCGAGAAAGCCCCCTGACTTCACGCCACCCGCCGGTGATACGCCCACCACTCCAGCAGCAATATCACTAGTGCCGCCACCGCCAGCCAGCGCCACACTTCCCGGTTGACGCGGGCCACGCTGGTGCTTTCCTGCACGTTGCCGCCCGTGCCGGTTTGCAGCGATTGCGGGCGAATGTCGGATTCGCCGGCATGGAGCAGATTGACGGCAAACAGGCTCACCCTTTCGCCCCCGTCCGCCGGCCAGCGCACCTCATAAAAGCCCAGCGCATCGGTGTCGCCGAACTCCGCGACGCCGTCCTTGGCGCTCACCTCCACCACCTCGCCATCGGGCATGGTCACCCGCACGCGCGCCTCCGACCCGGCCCCCACGCCGCCCCACAAGCGGGCGGGGTTCCCCGCCGCCAGCATCTGGGGCATGCCGATGAAATGCCGCACGCGCGTCTGCTCGATGGCATTCTGCATAAAGATGATGAGCGACGGCAGCCGCCACCAGTTGCTTTCCAGCATGGGGCTGAAGCTGATGAAATACCGCCGGACGGCGCCGAAATCCTTGAACGCGATCAGCGGCCCTTCCGGGGCGCTCACCAGTTCCACCGCCCCGGGATCCTTGTCCATCAGCAGCGCCTTGGAAATCCGCAAGTCTCCCAATTCCACGTACTGCATGAGCGGATCTTCCCGCCGCCACCGCAACACGGTGGGATTGGATATTTCGTGCGCCACCTGGAAGCCCGCCATATCCACGGGTCCGCCAACGGTGCCGCCGCCCGCCACAATGGGTCGCACTAATATGGTGTCCACCTTGGGCAGTTTGTCCCCCGGCGGCAGAAATCCGTCAAGGATGAACAGGTCGGCGGGAACGGTGGGGTTGTAGAACTCCGGCGCGAGGATTTGCCCATCGGCGGTGCCGACGTTCACGGCGGTCTGCACGAAGCGTTCGAGGAAGTCGTTCCCCTTGGTGACCAGCACGACGCGGACTTTCCGGGGCGGCTCGATGATGCCGTAGGCCGTGTTGTCGAGGAGAAAATCGTCATCGGTGTCATCGACGCGGGCGAAGAGCTTGCCGGGCGGGGCGACGACGCCCTCGAAGACCACGCCCCCGGCGCCCCGGGCGGGCAGCGTGACAAACTTGGCCTGCTGGGGCAGAAAGTTGTCCTTCGTGCCGGTGGCCAGCGTCACGCCGACTTTCTTGTCGATCGGCCAAGCGTTTTTCAGGCCGACGAACACCTCGTAGGTGCCGGGCTGTTTGGGCACCGGCGTGATCGACAGCCGCGTGATGCCCACGCTGTGATCGCTGCTGCCGATCTGCACGAAGTTGAGCATCTGGTTTTTGTCGCCCATCGCGTCGGGCACGCGGATGCCGGCGCCGTCGGAGAACAGCCACACCGGCCCCGCGGTCAGGTTGTCGTTTTTCGCGCCGCTTTTGTCATCGGCCCCGATGGCCCGCAGGCTGGTGGCCGCCAAAAGCAGCGACTCGGACAGATCCCCGGGCGTGTCGGAGGCGGCCACCGAATCGATGAGGCTTTTGAGTTCGGATTTGCTCGAGGTAAAGCCGCTCCGCACCTGCGTCATGCCGCCGCCGTCGGCGATCAACATATAGCGGTCCCCCGGACGCATGCGGTCCACCAGGGCCTTGGCCTCGATCTTGGCGCGATCCAGCCGGCACTCCTCCGCGCCGCCGTCGCGGGTCTGCATGCTGGCGGTGGCGTCGATGACGATCACCCCCGCCTCGGTGGCGGAGGCCTGGGACTGCACCACCGGGCGCATCAGCGTGAACACCAGCGCCGCCAGGATCAGCAGTTGCAGCAGCAGCAGCAGGTTGCGGCGCAGGCGCTGAAACGGCGTGCTGGCCCGCATGTCGGCGAGGGTTTTGGACCAGAGCAGGGTGGAGGAGACCGGCAGGTCCGGACGCCGCTGCCGCAGAATGTACAGCAGGATGATCGGCACGGCGATCAAGCCCAGAAGCCCCCACCACGGGGCGAGAAAATTCAGCCCGAACATCAACGATCCCTCTATGCCTCCACCCATCCTACGATTTCCCCGCCCCCCATGCCATGGGTCAACGGAACCCGTAGCGTCAGCGAGGGCGGCGAGGGCGAGCTGCATGCCTTCAGGCGGGCGGTTTCTTCGCGTAGGCGCGGGCTACTCCGCGCGCAAATCCCCCCCAATCGAAAATCGAAAATCAAAAATCAAAACTCCCCTCAGCTCCACCGGATCAGCCCCGGCTCCATCCGCAGCTCCACGTTCGGATGCCGCGGCAAGACCCGGATCGCAAACCCTTGCTGCCCCGAGCCCTGCGGCATCACCTTGGTCGCATACGTGTGGATCGGATACGCCGGCGCCACCTTCTCCTGCGTCCGCACCTTCGTCATCGGATTCCGCATCGGTGGCGCAATGCTCCCACTGGCGTCCAGCGGGCCGTAGTACAGCTCCACCGTCACTTCCTCCGGATTCAGCGGCCCCAGCGACACGTTCGCCTCCACTTCCAGCGTCGAGCCGGCCTTCATCGGCTCCTCGTTGTTCGCCTTCACGTCGAACACCCACACCTTGTCCCAGTCGCCGCCCACCCGCTCCTTCCACTTGGCCAGGTCCTTGGCCCCCTGCCCGTGTTCGCCCAGCAGCTTGAGGCACATGTTGCTCGCCGGCATGTACGACGTCTCGGCATACTGCTGCACCATCCGCGAGGTGTTGAAATATGCGCAGCACGTCTTCATCGACTGCTTCATCCGCGCCGTCCACTTGCGCGGCAGGTTGTCCGCCCCGCGCTCGTAGAACTCCGGTATCACCTCCTTCTCCAGCAGCTCGAAGAGCGACTCGGAATCCATGTGGTCCTGGTACTCGTCGTTGGGATGTTCCTGATCCGTCCCGATGGCCCAGCCGGCCTGGGGGTTCATCTGGCAGGCCTCCACCCACCAGCCGTCCAGGATCGACAGGTTGATCGCCCCGTTGATCGGGCCTTTCATCCCCGACGTGCCCGACGCCTCCATCGGCCGCCGCGGGGTGTTGAGCCACACGTCCACGCCCTGCACCAGGTAGCGCGCCACGTTCATGTCGTAGTCTTCAATGAACACCATGCGCTTCCGCACGTCCTCGCGCTTGCAGAAGCGGAAGATGTCCTGGATGAAGCGCTTGCCGCCGTCGTCGCGCGGATGCGACTTGCCGGCGAATACAAACTGGATCGGCCGGTCGCGGCTGGTCAGCAGCTTGATGAGCCGCTCCTGGTTGCGGAACAGCAGCGTGGCCCGCTTGTAGGTCGCGAAGCGGCGCGCAAAACCGATCGTCAGCGCCTCGGGATCGAGGATTTCATCGATGCGCCCCTTGTCGGACGACGACAGCCCCCGCCGGTCAAACTGGATGTGCAGGCGTTCGCGCACAAACGCGATCAGGTGCTCGCGCCGCCGCTCGTGCGAGCGCCACAGCTCGGAATCCGGGATGCGGTCCACGCGGTCCCACATCTTGTAATCCGTGGGCTTGTCGGACCAGTTGGCGCCCAGGTAACGCTGGTAGAGGCTCGAGAATTCATCGGAAAGCCACGTCTGCGTGTGGACGCCGTTGGTGATCGACTTGATGGGGATTTCCGGCGTGGGGACTTCCGGCCACACCCGCGCCCACATCTTGCGCGACACCTCCCCGTGCAGCGCCGACACGCCGTTGCAGTGCCACGCCGTGCGCAGCGCCAGCACCGTCATGCCGAAATGCTCGTGCGGATCGCCCGCCGTGATCTTGCCGAGGTCGAAAAACTGGTCGCGCGTCAGGCCCAGCTTGGGATAGTACGAGCCCAGATACCGCTCGATGATGTCCGGATGAAACGCGTCGTTCCCCGCCGGCACCGGCGTGTGCGTGGTGAACACGTTCGACGCGGAGACCAGCTCCAGCGCTTCGTCAAACGTCAGCTTCTCCTCGTCCATCAGCACCCGCACGCGCTCCACCGACAGAAACGCCGAGTGCCCTTCGTTCATGTGGCAGACCGTCGGCATGTAGTTCAGCGCCGTCAGCGCCCGCATGCCCCCGATCCCCAGCAGCACTTCCTGCCGCACCCGCATGTCCTGGTCCCCGCCGTACAGCCGCGCCGTGATCTCGCGATCCTCCGGCCGGTTGGACGGCACGTTGGCGTCCAGCAGGTACAGCTTGATGCGCCCGACGTTGATCCGCCAGATGTACGCCTTGACCACGCCCTCCGGATACTGCACGTCGATCGTCAGCGGCTGATTCTTGCGGTCCATTTCCTGGATCAGCGGCATGGTGAAAAAATCGTTCTCCGGGTAATTCTCCTGCTGCCAGCCGTCCGAATTCAGGCTTTGCCGGAAATACCCGAAACGGTACAGCAGCCCCACGCCCACCAGCGGCAGGCCCAGATCCGACGCGGATTTCATGTGGTCGCCGGACAAAATCCCCAACCCGCCGGAATAAATCGACAGCGACTCGTGCAGCCCGTATTCCGCTGAAAAATATGCAATTTTCGCCTTGTTTGCGGGGTAGGTCTGCTGATACCAGGTGGGGGTGTTCATGTAATGATGGAAATCGGTCAGGATGCGGTTCATGTGGGCCAGAAAGCCCTCGTCCGCGGCCGCGGCGGCCAATTTATCCTGGCTGATGAGGGAAAGCAGGCGTACGGGATTGTGGTGGTTGGCTTCCCAGAGTTCCGGATCCAGGCGGCGGAACAGGCCCGAGGCGTCGTAATTCCAAAGCGTCCAGAGATTATAGGCCAATTCGTTGAGGCCCTGCAATTTCTCGGGGACTGCGGGAACGACAACAAAGCGACGAATCGTGGGCATTCTCACTCCTTTGATGACACACCTTCCGCCACCCTCCAAATATGGGCAACGGGAGTGTATACGACAGCCGTAGGTTTGAAAATATCGGACGGAAGGAAGGATGGGTTGAGTCCCAGTTACGCGAATATTACCGCCCCTTGCCCCCTGTCGCCCTGACCACTGACCCCTGACCACTGACCACTGACCCCTGACCCCTGCTCAATCCTCTTCCGGCGCATCCACATGCAAAACGTTCTTACGCCGGGACCAGGGCACGAACCGCGCCACGCCGCGCTTCGACGCGTTGCAAAAGGCGATGACCTCCTGCACCTCGGGGACCGCCAATACTTCGCGGGGCAGCGCCGCCAGCGCCACCCGCAGCGGCCGCTTGTGCTGCTCGCGGAACGCCAGTTGAAACATGCGCCGCAGGGCGTCGATGGTGCTGCGGGGCATCCCCGAGCGCCGCAGCCCGATGGCGTTGAGCTGGTTGACCGTGTTGGTCGCCATGGTCAGGAAGAAGGGCGGAAAATCGACGTTCAGCACGCAGTTCGAGAGCATCGCCAGCCGCCCGATGCGGCAGAACTGGTGCAGCGCGCAATACGCCCCGAGGATCGCCCGGTCCCCGATGACCGTATGCCCCGCCATCACCGCGCCGTTCACCAGCGTGACATCATTGCCCACCACGGCATTGTGGCCCACGTGCGAGCTGACCATGAAAAAGCAGCGGTCGCCGATCACCGTGCGGGTGTTGTGGCCCGTGCCCCGGTGGATGGTGACGCACTCCCGGAAGATGTTGTCCTCGCCGATGATGAGGTCCGAATGCTCATTCTTGTACTTGCGGTCCTGCGGCCCCCCGCCGATGACCGCGCCCGAATGCACCGCCGTCCGCGCGCCCATCGTCAACGGGCCGATGAGGCGGGCATGGGCGTGGATGACGCTACCCGCGCCCACGCTGACGGGGCCGTCGATGACGGCGTACGGCCCGACGGTGACGTCGTCGGCAAGCTGGGCCTGGGCGGACACGATGGCGGTGGGGTGGATCTGGGGCATGCGCGTGGACTCACAACAATCCGGGAGGAAAAGAAACATCATACGGTGAAAGCCCGGCGGGGCAAGGATATTCAACCGCGCCCGCGTGCCGCTGCGCCGGACCTGGAAGCATTTCTCAAACGCCTGGGGCGTTCTTTCGCAGGTTGACGCTCGATTGGGCTTGCCTTTTCGCGGAACACCCCGTCCCCCCCCGCCCCCTTCCCCTGATTTTCCCAACGCGGCCTCACGCCTTGTCTTTGACAACAATATGAAGCGCCACGATGACTCCCATGACGGCCGCGCCGACAAGGAGGGCGGCGGTGATGGGGATGCCGTAAACGGTGTAGCCTGCGTGTTTGGCGGCTGCCAGAGACACCCCGTAAACTTTCAGGCCGATGCCGAAGACCCCGAGGATGGTCCCGACGAGGCTGACGAGGGTGATGATGCCGAAGGTGGCCAGGTGTACCCACTTGAGGATGGTGCGCATGATGGCCAGGGAGGCGGTGGCCAGGTCGGTGATGGCGCCGCCCAATGCGGCGATGCTGACAAAGAAGCTGACCATGCCCCACCAGGATTCCCACCCGAAGATGAAATAGGTTTCGGATTGTTCGGCACCGGGGGTGGGGTTGAAATCCATGCCAAATCTGGGGGTGGCGGCTCTTGTGCGGGAGACGGAGGTGTAGAACTCAGGCGTGAAGTAGCACACGAAGATGATGGCCGCGGCGACGATCAGGAGAATGCGGCGGGTCTTCTGCGCGGACGTGAAGCTGGCTCGGGCGGCCGGGTAGGGTGCGGGCTGGATGGACATGTCTTCCATGGCCGCTGGCGCGGAAAATTCGGATGTGGGGAGGGGGGCGGGAGCGGGGACCGTGGACGCCGCATCCGCAAAAAGCCCGCGCACCTGGTTGGCGGGAACCCAGGTGGTCATGTCGTCGCGCATAATGGGGTCGGAGGGTTGAATCTGGCCGGCGGCGGCGAGCGCTTTGAGCGCCTCGGCCGGAATGGGGCCCATCCGCTGGCTGCCTTGCTGGTAGTACCACATGTTTCCCATGGAACGCCTCTCACCTTACGCCTTGTCTTTGGCGACGATGTTGAGCGCGACGATGGCTCCCATGACCGCGGCGGCGACCAGCAGAACGGCGGTGATGGGGAAGCAGTGGACGCTTAAGCCTTCTTGTTTCGCCGACGATATGGGTATCCAGATATTGCTGCCGGGGAAGGCGCTGACTTGCAGGCCGACGGCAAAGACGCCCAGGATGGTCCCCACCAGGCCGATGAGGGCGATGACGCTGAAGGTGGCCAGGTGTACCCACTTGAAAATTTTTCGCATGATCGCGACGGAGGAGGTGGCCAGATCCGTGATGGCGCCGCCCAGGGCGGCGATGCCGACAAAGAAACTGACCATGCCCCACCAGGTTTCCCATCCGAAGAAGAACCAGGAATCGGCGGGTTCGGAACTGGGGGTGGGCGTGCGCATGCCGGCCCCGCGGTTAAAACCCATGCCCGCGTTGGAGGGGGAGGGTGTTTTGGGGGCGACCGAGGCGTAGAATTCCGGCGTGAAGAAACAAATGAAGATGATGGCCGCCGCGACGATCAGCAGGATGCGGCGGGTCTTCTGCGCGGATGTGAAGCTTGCCCGGGCGGTGGCCGGATAGTGTGCCGGCGCCGCGGGCATCTCCTCCATCGCCACACCCGCCGGCGTGGCATATGCCGCTGAGGCCGGAGCCGCGTATCCGGCGGCCGCATTGGGTGCCGCGGCGCCAAAAAGCCCCCGCACCTGGTTGGCGGGCACCCAGGTCGTCATGTCGTCCCGCATGATCGGGTCCGTGGGTCGAATCTGGCCGGCGGCGGCGAGCGCCTTGAGCGCCTCGGCCGGAATCGGACCCATCCGCTGGCCGCCTTGCTGGTAGTACCACATGCTTGCCATGGAACGCCTCCCAAAAAAACAGACTACGGTCTGATGCCAAGGGCGATCGCATTGGCCGCGCCGTGAGTGTCGTGGCATCGCTATGCCTGCCGGCCGCTCCCGAAGCGGTATTCAGGAAATGATCCGGAGGCCCTATTGGGCCACCGCATGGGGAGTAGTTTCGCGCAAGTGCGGATGTGCGTCAAGCATTGCCCACGCCGGGTTAAGGCGCAAACGTCTTCGCGGACAAATTCAGCAGCCTGCTGGCGATGGGCACCAGGTCCTTGCGCTTGCCGTTGAACACCCACACTTGGTTGACATCCGTCACCACCGGCTCGGCCATCGCCCGCTTGATCCCCGGCGTATGATATTCCAACTCGCCAAAGCCCGACGGGCCGCTGTTGTGGTTGTACGACTGGATCGAGTCCTGCGTACCCTCCGGCGTGTGCAGCGGCACATCCGAGTACCGGGCCGAGGGGTTGTTCAGGAAGTTGCGCACCACCAGCGTGGCCTGGCCGCTGGCGGCCGCTTTGGACAGGAACCCCGCGCGCCCCAGAACCTCATTCGTGCGGATGCCGATCTTGTGCCGGTCGATCGAGTCCAGCTTGAAGCGCACATGCGTGCTGGTCACCTTGAGGTAATCCGCCCCGGTCGGCTCATAATAATCCCCCGTGACCACCGCCTTCCCGGCGGTTGGGGCGTACAGATATCCCCCCGCCGGCGTGACCAACTGAATCAGGAACCACATGCCAAAGTGCAGGTCGTCGTGCGGCGCTTCCAACAGGTCAAACCGCGAGGCGATCTCGTAGCCCGCATAATGCACGTGCTCGAACTTCTCCGGCAGCGGCGCGCAAATCTGCCGGATCGACCGCTCCACAACGCCCCGCACCCGCGACCCCGGCGTGTGAAAATAGGTCGCCGTGAAATCGTTCGTCAGGTGGATCGATTTCTCCGTCAGCTTGCCCACCACCCAGTTCCCCGGGTCGATGGCGGCCTGCGTCGCCACCCCGTCCGACAGCTTGTTCCCCTTGAAAAACAGCCCCCGTTCCGGCGCAATCCACACCCGGTCGCCCCCCAGCACGTGTTCGCCGGCCAAAAACTGCTTGGCCGTTGCGGCATCGGCCAGTTCGGGGTTGACCCAGAACGCGTTGCCCGCATGTTCGTGCGTGAACAGCCCCAGCACGCGCCCCCCATGCGGCGTCACCACGATCTTGCCGCCGCGGCACGTGGGAATGACGACGGCCTGCAGGCCGGCGCCCTGAAGCTGGGCGATGAGCGTTTCAAATTTCATGGACAATCCTCCAAAATCGGACGCGCTGGCCGCGCCTGCTAAATGTCGCACACCGCCCAGCATTATCTATGAAACTTGGCGCTTGGCAACCGTGCCCTTCCGCCCCCGGGGCGATTGCCTTTGACTTTCAGAGCCGCGACCGTCAGGGAGCGACCGTGTTGTCCCCCGCCTTCTCGCCCGCGCCACATGCCCATCCTCCGCCCGCAGCGCCCGCGCCAGCTACCCCACCCCAATCCTACGGCATCACCGCATCCTTCGTCGCCGCAGCCGCCGCCGCCGGCTTGCCCTGCGTGGCCGGTGCCGTCGCGCTCTGCCCCACTTTCACCAGCCACGCGTTCGCCCGCGCCACATGCCCATCCTCCGCCCGCAGCGCCCGCGCAATCCCCTCCGTCGCCTGCGTCAATTCATCCTGCGTCACCGCCATTTGAAACAGCTCCCGGAACAGCTTCTCCGCCTCGTCCCCCTTGTCCGTCACCAGCAGCAGATAGCCATATCCCACCCGATCCGCGAACTTCGGCTTCCCCTTGAATGTGTTCAGCCCCGTATCATATGGCAACGTATTAATAACTACATCCTTCAACATCGCCTTCTCCGGCACGATCGGGGGAACCTGGCTCGCCTGCGCCTGCTCGTTCCGGAACCGCCGCACAATCTCCCCATCCTCCGGATGCGCCTTCGCCAGGCATAGCCCCACGAATTCCACCGCCGCCGCCGTCCCCTTGATGTCCGCCACGTTGTAATATCCCTTCGCCGCCTGCAGCGCCTCCTCATTCTTCCCCAGCGCCAGCAGCGCCCGCATCCGCGCCTCCTGCAACGCGATGATGCCGTCATGCCCCGGGCTGATGTTTATCGCCAGCGTCGCTATCTCCAAGACCTCCTGCTGCCGCCCCGCCTTCACCAGCGCCGGCACCCACCGCCGCCACACATCCTGCGACACCCATCCCCCTTTGATCCACCCTTCTATCTTTTGCACCGCCGCCGTCTGCAGCCCCGCATCCGTGCCCGCGATGTCGGCGTTCGCCTTGTCCCGCTCCGCCTGCGCCGGGGCCTTCTGCGCCAGCGCGCTCGCCGCCGGCAGCAACGCCCAAACCACGCCATACCACAACCATTTATTACGCATGTTGTCACTCCCGAAAATAAACCGTGCTCGGGGAAAGCCCGAAAGATCAACGCATGACGATGCGAATTATGACACGAACATTTCCCAAAGTATAGATAATTGTGGCCGGATTTTAGCGCCATTCTGTATCGACTCATCCAGATTCATGCAAATATTGATATTTTCTGCTTGCATTCCCCGGCCCAACGGCTACCATGGACTCCGCCATTCATTCAGGCATCGCGTCTCCCACGCGGAGTGCCCGTGAAACGCCAACCGCCATCCTCCCCGCCCGAAGGCCCTTCCCTCAAGGTCCGCGTGGCTATTTTATCAACCGCCGCGGTCGTGTTCATCGGCGGCGGCATTCTCGCCTGGCACGCCATCCCCGACCCCACCATCCATCACGCGCCCTACCACGGCTATCCCCTCGATAAGGACACCCAGGCCCAGCGCCAGGCCATGCTCGACCAAATTCCCCCTGAGTCCGTCACCCCTCCACCGTTCGTAGTACCGCCTTTAGGCGGGTTGCCAGATAATGCCCCCGCACGTGCTGCCAAGCCCCCCGGCCCCATCACCCTTCGCACTCCCCCCGGCGGCAAAATCCCCCCGCCCGTGCCCACCTCCATCGCCCCCTCTTCTTTAACCGTCGGCACCCACGACCAGGCCGACCCCCTCGAATTCGCCTTCCATCCCTCCCGCTTCGCCGACCCCACCCGCCTCGCCAAAACCATCGGCACCGTCTCCCTCTCCGCCGATCCCAGTGGTGCCGACGCCCTCGTCGGCCGTCCGCCCGCACCCAAGCCCGCCGGCCCCCAAGACCCCTACGCCGAAGCCGTCCGCCTCGAAAAAGCCCGCGCCTTCGTCATGTCCATGTGTACTGACCTCCAGGGCCGCATCTGGATCGGCTCCGAAAATACCACCCCCGGCGACGGCACCGGCGGCGTCCAATGCTTCGACCCCTCCAGACCCCCGCTCGAAGCCTTCACCCAATACCTCTCCGATGAATCCGCCAAAAAAATGGCCCGCAACTCCGTGCAAGGCGGCCTCGGCGACGACAACGCCTACGCCCTCGCCTGCGACCTCCAAGGCCGAATCTGGGCCGGCCACCTCAACCACGGCATCTCCGTCTTCAACGGTCAAAAATGGCAAACCTACGAAGTCGTAGCCGGCCTCTCCAAGCCCGGCACCCTCAACGGCCCCCTCGGCGAAAGAATCTTCCATATCACCGTCGCGCCGGTCGTGGCACCGCCGTCCTCGGCGGTGTTTCGTGATCCACTGACTGGCAAGGTCAGCGACCTCTCCGGCTCCGTCTGGATGTGTACCTCCGCCGGCCTCTCCATCTATTTCCCCTCCACCGACACCTGGTCCTACCTCACTCGCGCCGATGGCTTGCCCAGCGACCAAGCCAACTCCCTGGCCTTCGCCCCCGACGGCACCGCCTACCTCGCCACCCAATGCGACGGCATCGCCATCGCCAGCCCCAAGGATGGCTACAAATCGTGGAAGCAGGTTGCGCGCCGTGCCAATGGCAGCGTCGATGGGCCGCTTAGCGACGAACTGTCCGCCACCCCCACGGGCATCGGCTTGCCAACGAATCTGCTGAATGACATCCTCGTCGCCAAAGACGGCACCGTCTACGCCGCCACTACGGCGGGATTGGCGTGGAGCCTTGATCGTGGCATGTCTTGGAAATATGTCCGCGGCAAGGATTATGCTGCCAAGGTTCTCGATAGCGCCAATGGCCCGCCTTCTGGCTGGACCCCTTCGCCCGCCGCCTTGAGCGAAGATTACTGTTCCTCGATTGCCCAGGATACCGGCGGCGAAATCTGGATCGGTTATCGCAGTCTAGGAATCATGCCCTTCGTCACACCTGATCTTCTTTCCAAGCATGTCCTCGGCAAGGTCACCGCTGCTATTATCGGCGACCATGGCCCTACGCTGGTCGCCTCGTATGGTTCCGGCATCACAATATTAGAATCGCTTCAAGCTTCACACACCATCCAACAAGTGTCAATTTTCCCCTCAGGCCACAACGCGGTCGCGTCTCTCGAGGCACTCGGTCGACGGAAAAACGAAGACGCTCAAGACACCAAAACGCCGGTTGCGTTTCTATTGGAGGATCATATCACGGGCGGAGATTGGGTCGGAAGGTATGGCCGGCAATATGCGAACTTGTGTGCGGCCAACAGCCCAGTTGACGATGTGATCGCGGTTGGAATGGCAGACCAGAAAATATCGCTCAAGCCAGCCATTGGTCCACACGCCAATATAAACGATGGTAAAAGAAATTGGCTCGAAGGACTAAGATCTGATGACCCAAGCGCATTGTGGGATCCATTTATTGGCGATCGTCGTCAGTCGATGTGGGATGACCATGGGGAGTCCTATTCATCAAGTTGGGAAGGTCCCAACCTGCAATTTGATATTTATTTGCCCGAAGGGCTTTACAGGCTCAGCCTTTATTTTGAAGATTACGATGGCCAAAGCCACGCCCTCTCACATAACGGTCGAGATTTCCTTATCCTGACGGGACTCACGTCAAAGCGGGGAGAGCCAGTCCAACCGTTGACGCGCACGCGCGCCGAGCGCTTCCTACATGGTGTTTACAAGCAGTTTCTACTTTCTGGTGAATGCAGTTACCATTTTGTAATAAGGCGAGAATTTAGCCTTAATGCAATGCTCAATGGTATCTTTATTGATCGTTTGGCCGGTCCGCCCAGCAGATTCGATGCCCGTCCTCTTGGTTGCATGGGCAACGTTCGCTATGACCCACCTTTCGCGCCAGCTTTGGAAAGTCTGACACCAGCACTTGCCAAAATTGCATCTTTATGGGAAAAGCCGTTGGACCCGGACGGAATTGCCGTGATTTCCGAGCGTCTGCGTGCTAACCGCATTCTTGTGTACC
>CAIPTQ010000162.1 GCA_903868035.1 uncultured Phycisphaerales bacterium | reverse complement strand
GTGGCGGGCGACCTGTCGCCGCGGGAGATGTACAAGCTGGCGGACAAGGGGATCAAGGAGCGTTTGCAGCGGGTGCCCAACGTGGGCTCGGTGAAGATCGTGGGCGGGCAGGACCGGAAGATATGGCTGTGGCTGGATCCCGAGAAGCTCAAGCAGAGCATGCTGACGGTGCAGGACGTGCGGCTGGCGCTGGCGCGGCAGCACGTGGAAATCCCAGGCGGGCGCATCGAGACGGGGAAAATGGAACTGGTGACGCGGACGAAGGCGGAATTCCAGAGCGCGGCGGAATTCGATGAGATGATTCTGCGGCAGAACGGCGAGGACATCGTCCGGTTGAAGGACGTGGGATTCACGGAGGACGGCCTGGAGGAGCAGCGGTCGTACGCGCAGTTGCAGGACAAGCCGGGGTTGGCTTTGCAAATCCGGCGGCAGTCGGGGACGAACACGGTGCAGGTGGCGCAGGATGTGAAGGCGGAGATCGAGAAGCTGCGGATTGAACTGGCGCCACGCGGTGTGACCCTGCAGTTGGCGATGGACACCTCGACGTACATTGAACAATCGCTGGACCAGGTCAAGGAGCACCTGCTGGTGGGCGGGGGCCTGGCGGTGGTGACGGTGCTGATCTTCCTGCTGAACTTCCGGTCGACGTTCATCTGCGCGCTGGTGCTGCCGACGTCGATATTGGCGACGTTCATGATGCTGGCACTGGCGGGGTTCACGCTGAACATGATGACGCTGATGGCGTTGACGCTGGCGGTGGGCCTGCTGATCGACGACTCGATCGTGGTGCAGGAGAACATTTCGCGGCACGTGCAGGCGGGCAAGTCGGCGCGGTTCGCGGCGGATTTTGCGACCAAGGAAATCGGGCTGGCGGTGCTGGCGACGGCGCTGTCGGTGGTGGCGGTGTTCCTGCCGACGGCGTTGACGAAGGGGATCATCGGGCGGTTTTTCTTTCCGTTCGGGATGACGATTTCGGCGGCGGTGCTGGTGTCGGTGTTCGTGTCGTTCACGCTGGATCCGATGCTGTCGTCGCGGCTGCTGAAGAAGCACGGGAAGCTCAATCCGATATTCCGGGGGTTTGAATGGGTGTTTGAGATGATGGAGAAGGCGTATGCGAAGATGCTGGGCGTGGCGCTGCGGTGGCGCTGGACGGTGCTGGCGGTGGCGCTGGGGCTGTTTGTGGGGAGTTTTGCGTTCGCCAAGTACATCAAGTTTGAATTCACACCGACGGAGGACCGGGGCGAATTTCTGGTGGCGGTGCGGTCGCCGGTGGGCTCATCGCTGGAGCGGACGCGGGGCATCCTGGATACGGTGCAGGCGCAGCTTCAGAAACAGCCGGAGGTGGATTATGTATTCTATTCGATTGGATCGGACCAGATGGAGAAGGTCAACGAGGGGCAGATGTATGTGAAGCTCAAGTCCAAGAGCGAACGGAAGAAGACCAAGGGACGGACGCAGGAAATGGTCATGAACGATCTGCGCGGCGATCTGGCGAGCATCAAGGACGCGGTGATTTCGGTGCAGCTCTTTGACGCGGTGGGGAGTTCGGCGGGGATGAAGAGCCAGACGATCCAGTACGAAATTCTGGGGCCGGACCTCAAGACGCTCGACGGGATGGCGCAGGGGCTGTTGACGAAACTGCGCGCGGGCAACGGGTACAAGGATCTGGACACGAGTTATGAATCCGGCAAGCCGGAGGCGGCGATCACGATCAACCGGCAGCAGGCGGAGCGGCTGGGGGTGTCGCCGATGGACGTGGCGGACACAGTGTCGGCGGCGGTGGGGGGGATGAACGTGGCGAAGTTCAAGAGCGAGGGGGAGCGGTATGACATTGCGGTGCGGTTCCTGGAGCACGGGCGGAACCGGATGGAGTTATTGAATGATTTGTGGGTGCCGTCGATGAAGGGTCCGCCGCAGGAGCTGCGGAATTTTGCGGTGGCGGTGGGGTCGGAGGTGCCGGTGCAGATCAACCGTTACAACCGGCAGCGGGAGATCGTGGTGTATGCGAACCTGGCGCCGGGGAAGGTGCTGGGGGAGGCGCAGACGGAGATTGACGGGTTCATGGCGGGGGCCAAGCCGGCGGGATATGCGACGGAATGGACGGGGCAGGCGCAGATCATGAACGAGTCGTTCGGGTACCTGGTGGAGACGATGATCCTGTCGGTGATCGTGATTTACATGGTGCTGGCAGCGCAATTTGAGTC
>CAIPTQ010000161.1 GCA_903868035.1 uncultured Phycisphaerales bacterium | reverse complement strand
TCTTCGGCATCGTGACGGTGGGAATCCTGGCCGTGGGATATCTGTTCAACGCGGTTTTATAGGAGAAGCGCATGGCGGAAGAAAGCGGACAGAAGGAGAATGAGGGTTCCTGCGGATGCGGGGGCGGCAGGTGCGGGTGCAAGGCGAAATGGATCTTGCTGGCACTGGTGATCGGCGCGGTTGTTGTTGTTCGGTGGTCGAAGCAGGGGGGTGCGCCGTGTTGCGGGGCGAGTGGCTGCGCGTTGCCGCCGGCCGTAGTCGCCCGCAACGCGGGTCCGGTGGCGGCGACCGTCGCAGCGGCTGTTGCACCGGGTCCGGCGGAGAAGTTGCCGCGGCTGGTTGATCTCGGTGCTGGGAAATGTATCCCGTGCAAGATGATGGCGCCGATTTTGGAGGAATTGAAGAAGACGTACGCCGGGAAGCTGGACGTCCAGTTCATTGACGTGTGGGTGAATCCTGACGAGGCGCCCAAGTACGGGATCCAGATCATCCCCACCCAGATTTTCTTCGACCCTGGCGGGAAAGAGATGTTTCGACACGAGGGGTTTCTCTCGCGCGAGGACATCCTGGCGAAGTGGAAAGAACTGGGATTTGCGCTGGGCGCCACGAATGCGACGCCGGCGCGTTGAGGCGGACACATGGAGTGGCTCTTTACAACCTTGTCGCATGCGGTTGAAGGGTCGGCCGGGATCGCGCTGGCCGCGGCCTTCGGCTGGGGGGTGTGCAGCATCCTCCTGAGCCCCTGCCACCTGGCGAGCATTCCGCTGATCGTGGGGATCATTGGCGGGCAGGACCGGATGACCGTGCGCCGGGCGTTCGGCATGGCGCTGCTGTTCGCGGTGGGGATCTTGACGATGATCGCCATGATCGGGGCCCTCACGGCGGCTGCCGGCCGGATGCTGGGAGATGTGGGACGCTGGGGCAATTACTTCGTGGCGGCGATCTTTTTTGTGGTGGGTCTCCATCTGTTAGATGCAATCCGGTTGCCCATGCCCGGTGCGGCACAACCGGGAATGATGAAGCGGAGAGGGTTTCTGGCCGCGTTTATTCTGGGCCTGGTCTTCGGGATTGCCCTAGGGCCGTGCACGTTCGCGTACATGGCGCCGATGCTGGCGGCGACGTTCAAACTGGCGGCGACGAATCTGCCCTATGGCATTCTCTTGCTGTTGTCCTACGGGTTAGGACATTGCGGCGTGATCGTATTGGCGGGGACGTTTACGGAGGTCGTGCAGCACTACCTGGATTGGAACGAAAAGTCCAGGGGGGCGGCGATCCTGAAGCGGGGCTGCGGGGCGCTGGTGCTGGCAGGCGGATTGTACCTGATTTACACGGCGCGATAAGGTGACGAAGGTGTGTGGATACGCGACCAGCCTCGACGTCGAAGCACGGAAATCGACGGGAAGGAGAATGCGATGACACGAACGGAACAGGCGGTGGCGCTCTTCGGGAGCGGATTCAACTGCGCACAAGCGGTGGTGCAGGCGTTTGCCGGAGACGAACTCGACTCCGCCACAGCCGCCAGGCTGGCGAGCGGGTTCGGCGGCGGCATGGGGTGCCTGGCCGGCACCTGCGGGGCCGTGACCGGCGCGTACCTGATTCTCGGTCTCCGGCACGGCGCCGTGTCGGGCGACGATAAGGCGGCAAAGGAAAATACCTACCGGCAGGTCCGGGATTTCGCGGCGCGGTTTCGCCGGCAAAACGGATCGGTCGAGTGCCGTGAGTTGCTGGGCTGCGACATCTCCCTGCCGGGCGGAATGGAACAAGCCAGAAAACAGGGGCTCTTCGGCACGGTCTGCCCGAAAATGGTGAAGGAGGCGGCGGAGATTCTGGAGGAGATGGCGTGTCCCGAAAAATGAGAGTGCTTTTTCTCTGCACGGGCAATTCGTGCCGGAGCCAGATGGCCGAGGGCTGGGCGCGGGCCCTGAAGGGCGGCGTCATCGAGGCGGATTCCGCCGGGATCGAGAAACACGGGTTGAACCCGCGGGCGGTCCGAGTCATGGCTGAGGCGGGCGTGGATATCTCGGGACAGAAGTCCAAGACGGTGGACGAACTGGGGGCCGCCACATTCGACTATGTGGTGACGGTCTGCGGACACGCGAACGAGTCGTGCCCGATGTGGCTCAAGGGCCGGGCGAAAGTGGCGCATGTCGGTTTCGACGATCCGCCGGCACTGGCGCGAAACGCCGGCACGGAGGAGGAGGCGCTGGCGCACTACCGGCGCGTGCGGGACGAGATCCGGAAGTTTGTGGAAGGGCTGCCGGGGAATCTGCCGGGATAGCGAGCCATTCGTGGCCGAGGGAGGTTTGCCGCAAAGGGCCACAAGGGAGAATGCAAAGATGAGCGAGCATAGGAGGAGACGGTTGTCGTTCCTGGACCGGTATCTGACGCTGTGGATTTTTCTGGCCATGGGGACCGGCGTTTTTCTGGGCCATGTTGCGCCGGGTTTCGGCGGCTGGATTGGAAGTCTGCGGCTGGCCGGCACGCAGACGAGCATCCCGATCGCCGCCGGTCTGATTCTCATGATGTACCCGCCGCTGGCAAAGGTGAAGTATGAAGAGTTGGGCGACGTCTTTCGTGACGTGAAGGTGCTGGGGTTGAGCCTGGCGCAGAACTGGGTGATCGGGCCGATCCTGATGACGACGTTGGCGATCCTGTTCCTGCGCGGGCAACCGGAGTTCATGATCGGGCTGATTCTGATCGGCCTGGCGCGGTGCATCGCCATGGTGATCGTCTGGAACGATCTGGCCAAGGGCGACACGGAATATTGCGCCGGGCTGGTGGCGTTCAACTCGATTTTTCAGGTGCTTTTCTACAGTGTGTATGCCTGGTTGTTCGTGACCAAGCTGCCGCCGCTGCTGGGACTCAAGGGCGCGGTGGTGGACGTGACGATCCGGCAGATCGCGGCAAGCGTCTTCGTCTACCTCGGCATCCCGTTCCTGGCTGGCATGCTGACGCGCCTGGCGCTGGTGAAGGTCAAGGGCCGGGAGTGGTATCACGCCCGATTCATCCCGCGGATTTCGCCCATCACGCTTATCGCGTTGCTGTTCACCATTGTCGTACTGTTCGCGATGCAGGGGCAGAGGATTATCGCCAGACCGGGCGACGTGATGCGGATCGCGATTCCGCTCCTGATCTATTTCGTGACGATGTTCCTGGTGAGTTTCTGGATGAGCGCCAAAGCCGGCGCGAATTACGAGAAATCCGCGACGCTCTCGTTCACGGCGGCGAGCAACAACTTTGAGCTGGCGATCGCGGTGGCGGTCGGCGTGTTTGGCATCAACCACGGCGCGGCGTTTGCAGCCGTGATCGGGCCGCTGGTCGAGGTGCCGGTGATGATCGGGCTTGTCACGGTGGCGGAGCGTCTCCAGCGGCGCTGGTGGGTCGAACCGGCCGCGGGCCGCACGTAGCGCCGCGCTTACAGCTTCAACAGTTTGGCTACGCAGGCGAGGGCGGGGGCGAGGTCAATCTTGTTGCGGGCGTTGCCCAGCGTGCCGTCGAAAACGTGCGCGAGACCGTCGCGCGCCAGGTTGCGCACCAGCCGGCCGAACTTGGAGTCGGTCCGGCGCAGGGTCATGACGATTTCCACGCGGGCGTTGCCGTGCGTGACCGCCTCGCTGATC
>CAIPTQ010000160.1 GCA_903868035.1 uncultured Phycisphaerales bacterium | reverse complement strand
GGCCAGGGCGGCCAGGGCGGGGAGAAGGGGGCGGTTCATGCGGGGACTCCTGAAGGGGATGCACGTATTGTATTTCGGTTGGGCGGAGCATGCCAGTTCGGAAAATGAGGGGTGGGTTTGAGAAAATTGCCTGCCGGCGTATCAAACCTGCTCGCCCATGATGAACCCCGAGCCCCGCCGCGTGTGAATCAACTGCGGCTTCCCCGGCACGTCCAGCTTCTTCCGCAAATACCCGATGTATACGTCCACCACGTTCGACGTCGTCGAGGAATCCATCGCATACAGGTTCTCCCAAATCTCCGCCCGCGTCACGATCTGCCCCGCCTTCCGCGCCAGATACTCCAGCAGCGCATACTCCCGCGGCGTCAGCGGCACGCTCTTGCCCCCGTGGGTGGCCGACCGCGTCGCCGAATTGATCCGCAAATCGCCCACCGTCAGGATCGGATTCTTCGCGTTGTATTTCCGCCGCAGCAGCGCCCGCACCCGCGCCTCGAGCTCCGGCAGCACGCACGGCTTGCTCAAATAATCGTCCGCCCCCGTGTCCAGGCCCAGCACCCGGTCCTGCGGGTCGTCCTTGGCCGTCAGAATCAGCACATGCGTCGTAATGCCCTCCGCCCGCATTTGCCGCAGCAAATCCAGACCATCCATGTCCGGCAATCCCAGATCCAGGATGATCACCTCATACTTATCCGACCCACACATCCGGTGCCCCGTGGCCCCATCGCCCGCCGTATCCACGGTGAATCCCGCGGAACTCAGCAGCGTGGTCACCAGTTCCTGTACGGCGGGATCATCTTCAATCAGCAGAATCGCCATGGCATCATGCTCCCGATCTCACAAAAGGCATCAACTACCAGACTGGTACGGGTCCATATCATACACGGGCGGCGGCAAAACGAAACCCGTCGCGTCCGCATGGGTGAACGGTCTGTCATCCTTGACCCTGGAGCATGGTTCAAACGCCGGGCGTGCCTGCGCGGGTTTGCGCTCGATCCGGCTTGCCTTTTCGCGGAACACGTCCCACTGAAAATGCACGTATTTATCGGTCCCAGGCAACGCCCGCCCCCGCTCCGTCGTCACCCCCGCAGCATGGGCCCCGCCTCGCCCAAATCTCCATAAGTCCTTGATAACGATGTCCTTGCGCGCTTTGTGCCGCAATTCACACCCCAACGACTAGACAATTTGCGAATAAAAGAGTAAAAGGTCAAGAATTCGGACTCGCCCGGAGCTTCTTGCAAAGGAATATTCATGCGCTCCCTCTTATCTGTTCCCTCTCGGCTCGGCCGCTCTTTCTCCAAGAACGGTCGTTTGTTTATCGGTATCGCACTTCTCCTACTCGTCGCCATGGTCGGCATCAATGCCTGGGCTGCGGCTTCGGCGCCGGCACCGGTGCCTGCCGCGAACACGGCTAACAGTGCCGTGGGTGGGGCTACGAAGGAGGCCACTGTCGCCTTCAAGTATTTCTCCTTCCTGGATACCTCCGATCCCAACAATAAGTTCACCTCCGGCGAACGTCTCGCCCTTTTCGGTTCCCTCGCCGTCGCGCTCATGGCCCTGGCTTATGCCGGCATGCTCGTCAAGCAGGTCATCACCGCCGACCAGGGCACCAAGAAGATGCAGGAGATCGCCGCCGCCGTCCGCGAAGGGGCCAACGCCTACCTCGCCCGCCAGCTTAAAGTCGTCGGCGGGCTTATCGTCGTTCTGGTCGTCGTACTATTCTTTTCCAAGTACGACTCCGCCGACAAGACCGGCCTGAACATCCACTTCGCCATCGGCCGCGCCTGGGCCTTCCTCATGGGTGCCGTCTTCTCCGCCACCGTCGGCCTCGTCGGGATGCGCATGGCCACCATCGGCAACCTCCGCGTTGCTGCCGCCGCTCCCGTCGGCTTCGGCCGCGCCCTCATGTTTGGTTATCGCTCCGGCACCATCACCGGCATGATGACCGACGGCCTGGGCCTCCTCGGCGGAACCCTCATCTTCATGATGTATGGCGAACACGCATACGAAGCCTTGCTGGGCTTCGGCTTCGGCGGAACGCTGCTGGCCCTCTTCATGCGTGTCGGCGGCGGCATCTACACCAAGGCCGCCGACGTCGGCGCCGACCTCGTCGGCAAGATCGAACAGGACATCCCCGAGGATGATCCCCGCAACGCCGCCACCATCGCGGATAACGTCGGTGACAACGTCGGCGACTGTGCCGGCATGGCCGCGGATATCTTTGAGTCCTACGAAGTCACCATCGTCGCCGCCATGATCCTGGGCTGGGCCTCCTTCGGCCACAAGGGCGTCATGTTCCCCATCCTCGTCCGGGCCATCGGCGTCATCGGCTCGATCATCTCCACCTACACCGTCCGGGCCAAGGCCAAGGGTTCGGTTGCCGAAGCCATGAAGCAGATCAACAAGGGTTTCATGATCGGCTCGGCCATCTCCGTCCTCGGCTTCATTGTCCTGGGCTGGTTCTACCTCCGCTTCGACGCCCATAACGCCAGCGCCGAGGTGCTCAAGAACATCAACGACCTCCCGCCCTGGGCCAATTTCGGCCAACCCGGCCTGGATATGCGCCCCGCCTGGACCTGCTTCATCGGCATCATCCTCTGCGTCGTCCTCAACAAAGTCACCGAATACTTCACCGGCACCGAGTACAGCCCCGTCAAGGGCATCAAGACCAGCACCGAAACCGGCCACGGCACCACCATCATCGAAGGCTTTGCCGTCGGTTATGAGTCCGCCGTCTGGACCGGCCTTGTCCTCTGCGTGGCCATCTTCGGCTCCGTCCTCATCTACTCGTCCACCATGGAAATCATGAACCCCATTTTCATCGCCTACGGTGTGGCCATGTGCGGCATCGGTATGCTCACCCTCACCGGCAACACCGTCTCCATGGACGTCTTCGGACCCATCGCCGACAACGCCAATGGCATCGCCGAAATGGGCTTCGAAGTCGATGGCAAACTCATCAAGGACGAAGCCCACCTCAAGGAATCCCGTCAGATACTTTCCGACCTCGACGCCGTCGGCAACACCACCAAGGCCGTCACCAAGGGCGTCGCCATCGGCTCGGCCGTCATCGCCGCCGTCTCCCTCTATGCCTCCTTCATCACCGTCATCGGTTCCGGCGGCGGCGGCGAGTCCAAGCAGCTACCCCTGGATATCTTCCAGAAGACCGCCGCCCTCCTCACCGTCTCCTCGCCCAAACTCCTCATCGGCATGATCATCGGCGGCTGCGTTCCCTTCCTCTTCTCCTCCATGCTCATTCGCGCCGTCGGCCGCGCCGCCTTCCTTATCGTCAAGGAATGCCGCATCCAGTTCCGCGACAAGGAAATCTGGGCCGGCACCAAGAAACCCGACTACGGTCGCGTCGTCTCCATCTGCACCGGCGCCGCCCAAAAGGAACTCGTCGGCCCGGCCATCCTCGGCGTGTTTACCCCGCTTCTGGTCGGCTTCCTCCTGGGCCCCATCGGCTTGGCGGGCTTCCTCGCCGGATCGATTGTGGTCGGCCAGCTCCTGGCCAGCTTCATGTGCAATGCCGGCGGTGCCTGGGATAACGCCAAGAAGATGGTCGAGGACGAACCGCGCAACCCCGCCGCCAACACCGGCAAGGGCTCCGAGAAGCACAAGGCCTCCGTCACCGGCGACACCGTGGGCGATCCCCTCAAGGACACCGCCGGCCCCGCCGTCAACCCCCTCCTCAAGGTCATGAACATGGTCGCCGTCCTCTCCGTCCCCCTCATGATCGCCTACGACGAACTCGTCGTGAAAACCGTCAACGGCGCCGTGAAGGATTACAACATCGCCAATCCGACGGACAAGTTCAATCTCGCCAAGACGCTGGATTATGTCTCGTTCGACGGCCTCCGCATCGGCGCCATCATCGTCACCGTCATCCTGATCGGCTGGGCGATCTGGCAGTCCAAACGCGAGAACACCGCCCGTAACGAAGTCAATACCAAAGGCTGATTTTCCCAACGTTCTCCTTTCCTTTCCCCCACGAATCGAAGGCCCGGCCCCCTGCCGGGCCTTCGCTCTTTTTGCCGGGATTGGCGCCCACCCACCCCGGGGCTTGGGTCTCAGGCCAAGCCCTGATATACTCATTACATGACCGTCGAAGCCCAACAACATCACTTCTCCATCGCCGACTATCTCCTCCACGAGCGTGATTCACGGGATAAGCACGAATACCGCGACGGCGAGATTCTCCTCATGGCCGGCGGCACCGCCGACCACAGTCTGGTCACCCTCAACGTTGGCGGTGAACTGCGAAGCATTCTCAAAGGCAAGCCCTGCCACGTCTACGACTCCAATCTCCGCGTCCGCATCCCGCGCACCATCCTCTACACCTATCCCGACGCCACCGTCATCTGCGGCCCCCGCATCCTCGATCCCAATGACAACACCGGCGAAACCGTCACCAACCCCAAGCTCATCGTCGAAGTTCTCTCGCCCAGCACCGAAGCCTACGATCGTGGCGAAAAGTTCGCCCGCTACCGCCTGCTCGATTCCCTCGAGGAATACGTCCTGGTCTCCCTCACCACCCCGCGCATCGAAACCTTCTACCGCGCCCCCGGCATCGCCACCGCCGAACGCACCTGGCTCATCTCCACCACCTCCGGCACCGCCGCCAGCGCCAAACTCCACTCCCTCGGCCTCGTCCTCCCTTTGGCCGAAGTCTACCGCGGCCTTGAATTTCCCGCTTCTGCCACCGCCGAATCTTGAAGTTACGCCCGGACCGGGCTGGTGGACACCGTATTATCCGGGTTTAAGATGTTGATCTCCCCGTCGATCAGCGCCAGCGTATGCGATTGCAGCGTCCGCGTGGCGATCGTCCCGGCCACCTTGCCCGTGGCCGTGACCTCCACCCGTTCCGTCCCGATCACCGTCCCCATCACCCGCCCCGCGATGACCACCTCCGACCCCTGGAGCACCCCCGCGAACCGCGCCGTGGGTTCCACCAGAATCGTCCCGCACGTCAGTACGTCCTTGCGCACCGAGTCGCCCCGGATGACCACGTCTTCCAGTTGCAGGTGCTTGTGGCACGCCGTGCAGCGCGTGTTGATCGCCCGGCAGGGCACGCGCAGTTGCTCCCCGCAGTAGGGGCAGGTCAGGGTGCGCGTGGCGGGCGTTTGGTGGTGGTCATGCGCGAAGCGGTTCCACCCGATCAGGGGAAACCGCACGTGTGGGGGGCTGAATAGTGTCATGTGAAATCCGCCAATGAACCTGCCGGTTTCATCGGATCGAAATGGGAGATTGCATGAATGGAAGCCGCGTCGGTTATCATGCCGCCAAACACGCGGCATTTTCCGGGGGGTTTCCTGATGTCCGTATGCAAGGTTCCACCGCTTGAAAGGTGAACGATAGGAAGTATGCTGTCCCACACATTGGGCGCGTGTTTACAGGTGTTCCTAATGAAGATGATGTCACTGCTGACGTTTCTGGCGGGACTGCACTGCGGTCTGGCCTATGCCGCCGCGCCCGCCACCGTGCCCGCCACGGCTCCCGCGCCCCGGTACTGGTCGGTGGCGATGGCCGACAGCCTCATTCAGCGGAACCCGGATTTCACCAAAAACCCCTTCCGTTCCTGGGGCTACGCCAACGGCTACATCTTGTGCGGTTTTGAAAAGCTCTATCGCGCCACCGGCGACAAAAAATACTGGGATTTCCTCCGCCAGCAGGTCGATCGCTACGTGGATGCCCAGGGCGCCCTCCAAATCCCCGCCGCCGCCGGCGGCACCCCCCGGCCCATCAGTTTCACCAACCTCGACAACATGATGATGGGCAACTGCCTGATCGCCGTCTACGAAGAAACCCATGACGAAAAATACAAAACCGCCGCGGGCGTCATCCGTAAGTCCCTCGACAGCTACCCCCGCAACACCGACGGCGGCTTCTGGCATAACGCCTCGATGCGCGGCCAAATGTGGATCGACGGCGTTTTTATGGGCCAGATGTTCCTCACCCGCTACGGCAAGTCCATCGGCGACAACCAGTACGCCTGGGATGAGGCAACCAAGCAGATCACGCTCTTCGCCAAGCACGGTGCCAAGGGCGACTCCGGTCTGTTCTATCATGCCTGGAGCGAGCAGCCACAGGTCACCGCCTGGGCCGACAAGACCACTGGCCTCTCGCCGGAGGTCTGGAGCGAGGGCTTGGGCTGGTATGCCCTGATCCTCGTCGAAACCCTCGAGGTGCTCCCCAAGGACCACGCCCAGCGCCCGGCGGTGGAGGACATTTATCGGAAACTGGCCGCAGGGCTGAAGAAGGTGCAGGATCCCAAGACCGGCCGCTGGTTTCAGGTGGTGGACAAGGGCAACCTGCCCGACAACTGGACAGACAACTCCGGCAGCGCCATGTTCACCTACTCCCTGCAAAAGGGCATCGAACTGGGCCTCATCGGCAAGGCGGAATACGCCCCGGTCGTCGCCGCCGGCTACAAAGGCATCATCGATAACGCCAAGATCAACGACCAGGGGCAGGTGGACATCTATAACGCCTGCCAGGGCCTGGGCGTGCAGAACAGCTACGCCCAGTACATCAACTTCCGCAAGACCGTCAACGCCCAGGAATCCGTCGGCGGCTTCCTGTGGGCCACGACAATCGTGGAAAAACCCGGCAAGTAACGCAGCTTCCGCGCGAATCCCTGCCAGCGCCTCACTTCTCCAGCAGCTCCTTCTCCACCGCATCCCGCTTCATATCCGCCACGCTCCGCACATACTGCGTCGAAAAATCCGTTACCTTGTTCAGCGAAAACAGCGGCACCGCGTCAAACCGCTGAATCTTCATGTGCTGGAAATCCGCGCCCGCCACGTCGTTCATCCAGAACGCCGGCCGCGCGTCGGGCTTGTCGAAGGTCACATCGATGTGATGCATCTCCAGCCCCTTCACATGCCGGATGAAAAACGCCGACGCGTTCAGCACCCCGAACATGCTCGGCTCCGGATAGCCGGTTTCCATCTCCGGTATCGCGCGCGCCGCATCCGCGGCCGTGCCGCCGCCCTTGTAGGCGATGCGGATGTTGCTCAGCCGCAAATCCTCGATCGGGTGCCCCGGTATCCCCGAAATGTTCACCGGATACTGCGGATCCACGCTCGACGCGCTCACGTTGCTGATGTTGATCCGCCGAATCTGGGCCACCGGCGTCTGATCCCCCAGCGGGCTGCGGTGGCGGTTCCCCAGCCGGATGAAGATCGGCGACTGGGTCAGTTCCCGCATCGTGATGTTATTGACCGTCACATCCTCGATCACGCCGCCATCCACCGACTCAATCGCCAGCCCCCGGCAATGATCAAACACAATGTTGGAAATGGTGATATTCTTAAAGCCTCCGTTGGATTCGGTGCCGAACTTGATCCGCCCGAGGGGCGACGACGACGATACGGGCTTTTCGACTGTGCGGTCCATCGTGCCGTCCAGCAGCGTGCCCATGCGGTAGCCCGAGACCTGGCAGTTGGTGATCGTGATGTTCTCGCAGTCCCGCGGCTTGCCCAGCGAGTAGTCGGCCTTGAGGCAGATGCCGTCGTCAATCGGCGAATTCACGTAACAATTGGAGATGCGCACATTCTTGCACGAGACCACGTCGATGGCGTCGCGGTTGGTGTCGAATTTCACGGCGTCAATCGTGAAATTGTCCACCGCCGTCGCCAGGATGCAGAAATGCCCGCCCCGGAAAAACGTGAAGTCCCGCAGCGTGACATTTCGGCACAGCTTGAGCGCCAGGGCCTTGTTGCCCACGCCCACCGGCGCATTTTCCGGGGGATTGTACGCCAGCCCGTTGCCGTCGATCATGCCGGGGCCGGCGATCGTGATGTCGTGGAGGTTCTCCCCCCAGATTAGTGAATTCTGCCAGTGCGAGTGCCCGAAGTCCTGGTTGGGGCCCAGCGGGCTGCGGGCATGGGGATTCTCCTCCGGCGCATCGAACGCCGGCGCGGGTACGCCCGGCGGCAACGCCGCCTGCGTCATCGCCCCGCCGAACCCGCCGTTGCGTATCCCCGGCCCGGGATACCCGCCCAAGGTCGGCCCGGCGGCCTGCAAAACCGCCCCCTGATCCAGGTACAGCGTGATATTGCTCTTGAGATGGATGGAGAATGACGCATACGTCCCGGCGCGGAAGAACACCGTGCCCCCGCCGGCCGCCGCCGCCGCGTCGATCGCGGCGTTGATCGCGGCCGTGTCGAGCGTCTTTCCATCCCCCTTGGCCCCATACGTCCGCACATCATAATAGGGCGACGCCGTGCTTCCGCCCGCTACCCCCGCTCCCGCCGGTGCCGCCGCCCGCACGCTGCCCGCCCCGCCCAGCACCACCAGCATCGAACATATCGCCCACCGGCGTGAATAACGCATGTGCATCTCCTGCAAAATAAGGCCATAATTGACGGTCGGATAATACCCGCGAACACCGCCAGTACGCAACGCCCCACTTTTCCTTGCATACTCGCCCCGGCACCTGTAATCTCCTGTTCCGTCCTTCACCCTTTTTCCGGAAACGAGCGTCTCATGCCTGCCCCCGTCGAATCCCCGCGCCCCGCCCCGCTCCCCTTTGCGCTTGGCAATACCTCCATCGTCGGCCTGCAGTGGGGCGACGAGGGCAAGGGCAAAATCGTCGATCTCCTCACCGCCCATTTCGACTACGCCATCCGCTGGAACGGCGGCTCCAATGCCGGCCACAGCGTCAAGGTCGGCGACAAAAAATACGCCTTCCACCTCAATCCCTTCGGGCATCCTCCGCCCCGAGTGCGTCTCGGTCATCGCCAACGGCGTCGTCATCGACCCCCTCAAACTCCTCGAGGAAATCGACACCCTCATCGGCCAGGGCGTGAAAATCGAGGATAACCTTCGCATCTCCGCCCACGCCCACATCGTGCTGCCCTACCACAAGCTCCAGGACCAGCTTTCCGAAACCGCCGCCGCCGGTGCCGGTGGCG
Organism: uncultured Phycisphaerales bacterium; assembly: GCA_903868035.1. The sequence goes on along the minus strand of CAIPTQ010000160.1, from coordinate 4,351 downwards.
GCGGCAAGATCGGCACCACCGGCCGGGGCATCGGCCCCTGCTATGCCGACAAGGCCAACCGCACCACCGCCATCCGCCTCTGCGATCTGCTGGATGACGCCCGGCTCAAGGACAAGCTGCAGCGCATCGTGGCGCTCAAGAACACCATCTTCCACGCGCTCTACAACGCCCCGCCGCTCGACTGGCAGCCCATGTTCGAGCAATACCGCGCCTGCGGCGAACAACTCCGCCCCTTCATCACCGACACCACCCACCTGCTCCATCAGGCCTGGAAGGCCGGCCAGCGCCTCCTCTTTGAAGGCGCCAATGCCGTCCTCTTGGATGTGGACCATGGCACCTTCCCCTTCGTCACCTCCTCCAACTGCGGCACCGGCCTTTCCGTGGGCACCGGCCTGCCCGGCGCGGCCGTGCAATCAACCCTGGGCATCGTCAAGGCCTACTCCACCCGCGTCGGCGGCGGACCCTTCCCCACCGAACAGAACAATCCCACCGGCGACCAAATCCGCGAACGCGGCCACGAGTACGGCACCACCACCGGCCGCCCGCGCCGTTGCGGCTGGATCGACAGCGTCGCCCTCCGCTACACCGCCGCCATCTCCGGTGCCACCGGCCTGTGCATCATGCTCCTGGACGTCCTCTCCGGCTTCGACGAACTCCGCATCTGCACCCACTACGAGCTCCGCGGCCAAAAAACCGACTGGTTCCCCGCCGACGCCCTCGAACTCGATCACGTCACCCCCATCTACGAAACCCTCACCGGCTGGCACGAACCCCTCGATCACGTCACCGCCTTCGACCAACTCCCCCAAAACGCCCAAAACTACCTCGCCCGCCTCGAACACCACATCGGCGTGCCCATCAAGATCGTCTCCATCGGCCCGGCCCGCCATCAAACCCTGATCCGCTGATATCGCCCTCAAGCCGCTATCCGGCGCCAGACTGGAGCTGCCCATGAAGCGCCTCGCCTCCCTCGCCCTGCTCCTTTGCACCGCCCGTCTTGGCCTGGCCGACACCAAAACCATCACCGTCTCCCCCGATGGCCCCGCCGACTGCAAAACCCTGCAGGAAGCCATCGCCGCCATCCCCGACCGCAGCCCCGACCGCACCATCATCCACATCAAGCCCGGCACCTACCACGGCCAAATGATCCTCCCCGCCACCAAAATCAACGTCACGTTCCAGGGCGACCTCGCCGAAAAAACCATCCTCACCTACGCCTGGAACCAGAACGAACGCGACCCAGCCATCACCGGCGTCAACCGCTACCCCGGCACCGGCGTGGTCATCCTCGGCGCCGACTTCCGCGCCGAAAATGTCACCTTCGAGAACACCTCCGGCAACCACGGCCAGGCCCAGGCCCTCCGCATCGATGCCGAACGCTCCATCCTCAAAAACTGCCGCCTGCTCGGCTGGCAGGACACCCTCCTGCTCAACAGCGGCCGCCAGTATCTCGACCACTGCTACATCGAAGGCCGCGTCGATTTCATCTACGGTGCCGCCGCCGCCGTCTTCGACCACTGCGAAATCCGCAGCAAAAACGGCGGCCACATCACCGCCGCCTCCACCCCCCAGAATCAACCCTTCGGCTTCGTCTTCTTCGACTGCAAACTCACCGGCGACCCCGCCCCCTGGATCGACCCCAACGCCACCCAACCCGCCCTCACCTCCGCGCCCGCCACGGCACCCGCCCCTGCCGTCGCCAAACCCGTGATGACCGACCTCGGCCGCCCCTGGCGCCCCTACGCCTCCGTCACCTTCATCAACTGCGAACTCGGCGACCACATCAAGCCCGATGGCTGGAGCATCTGGGTCGGCAACCAGAACCACCTCACCGCGCGCTATGCCGAGTATAATTCCACCGGCCCCGGAGCCAATCCCGGCAAGCGCCTCGACTGGACCAAACAACTCACCAAGGAACAAGCCGACAAAATCACCATCGACGCCGTCCTCGGCGGCACCGACCGCTGGAATCCAAAGGCCCCCACCACATCCGCGCCCGCCATCACCGCCGCTCAACCCGCAACGCGTCCCAACTGATCGCCCTCAATCCGCACCGTCCACAACGGAGGTTCCCAATGCGAATCACACGCATCACTCTCCCGGTCATCCTCGCCCTCGCCGCCACCCTCGCCGCCCAAACCACTACCACCGCGCCTGCCACCGCCCCCGTGCCGCCGCTGCCCGCCTTCCCCGGTGCCGAGGGCTTCGGCTCCCGCACCCCCGGCGGCCGCGGCGGCGAAACCTACATCGTCACCAACCTCAACGACTCCGGCCCCGGCTCCCTCCGTGATGCCGTCTCCAAGCCCAAACGCACCGTCGTCTTCGCCGTCTCCGGCACCATCGACCTCAAATCCAATCTCCTCATCACCCAGCCCAACATCACCATCGCCGGCCAATCCGCCCCCGGCGACGGCATCTGCACCCGCTACTACACCTTCGGCGTCCAAAACACCCACGACGTCATCGTCCGCTTCATCCGCTGCCGCCTGGGCGACCAAATGTCCCAGGAATCCGATTCCCTCGACATCAACAACGGCTGCCACGACATCATCTTCGACCACTGCTCCGCCACCTGGTCCGTCGATGAATGCCTCTCCACCTCCGGCGACGACGCCAACCTCACCATCCAATGGTGCCTCATCGCCGAGGGTCTTAACCACTCCCTCCACACCAAGGGCGACCACGGCTACGGCTCCCTCGCCCGCGCCAACGGCCCCGTCTCCTGGCTCCACAACCTCTGGGCACATAACAACTCCCGCAACCCCCGCCTCGGCGACCAATACAATACCGGCACCCACCCCCAGTTCGATGTCCGCAACAACGTCATCTACGACTTTGGCTCCATCGCCTCCGGCCTCACCCAGGGCTTCTTCAACGCCAATTACGTCGGCAACTACATCAAGCCCGGCCCCAGCTCCACCGGCAAAACCCCCATCCACATGGGCCCCGATTCCACCATCAATTTCTTCCTTGAAAAAAACATCTTCGAAGGCCACGACGACTTCACCAAGGACAACTCCAAATTCATCGACAACCTCGAACTCGCCGGCAAGCCCGTCGCCAAGACCGTCGATAAACCCTTCCCCGATCCCTTCCCCCTCGTCCCCGTCAACACGACCTCCGCCGCCGACGCCTACAAGCACGTCCTCGCCGCCGTCGGTGCCTGCCTCCCCGCCCGTGACAAGGCCGACGCCCGCATCGTCGAGGAAGTCCGCAAAGGTGCCGGCAAAATCATCAACTCCCAGGACGAGGTCGGCGGCTGGCCGGAGCTCAAATCCCAACCCGCACCCGCCGACACCGACAAGGACGGCATGCCCGACGCCTGGGAAATCTCCCACGGCCTCAACCCCAACGACCCCGCCGACGCCAACGCCGACCCCGACAAGGACGGCTACACCAACCTCGAAGAATACCTCAACGGCACCGACCCGCAGAAATTCGTCGACTACCGCGACCCCAAGAACAACGTGGACGCGCTGACGTCAAGCCTCATCAAAGACGCCAAGTAGCCAAGCAGACGCTACTTCACCCAAACCCAAACCCAATTACCAATTACCAATTACCTCCTCCGTGTCTCCGAGTCTCCGTGGTGAAAATTCGCCACCCTTACTCCGTCAACGTCCCCTTCGTGCTCGGCACCTTCCCCCCCGCCCGCTTGTCCACCGCCACCGCCTGCCGCAGCGCCTTCGCCACCGCCTTGAATATCGCCTCCGCCATGTGATGCGAATTGCTCCCGTACGGCACGTTCACGTGCAGGTTCATCTTCGCCGCGTTCGCCAGCGACCGCAGCGCCTCGGCAATCAGTTCCACGTCAAACGTCTTGATCTTCTTCGACGGAAACGCCACGTTGAACACAAACGCCGGCCGCCCCGACAAATCCAGCGCCACGTTCGCCAGCGTGTCCTCCATCGGCACCGACGCCCACCCATACCGGAATATCCCCGCCTTGTCCCCCAGCGCCTTGTCCAGCGCCGCACCCAGCACCAGCGAAATGTCCTCCACCGTGTGGTGGTCGTCAATGTGCGTATCCCCCTTCGCCGTCACCGTCAGGTCCAGCAGCGCATGCTTCGCCAGATGCGTCAGCATGTGGTCAAAAAAACCCACCCCCGTCCCAATCGCCGCCTGCCCCGACCCGTCCAGGTTCAGTTCCAGCGTGATGTCCGTTTCCTTGGTCTTCCGTGAAATCTTCGCGCCGCGCGCCATGTTAACTCCAATTCAGTCCCCACTTGTTGTGTATCACTTGCTCTGTACCAGCTATATTTTATCGGACGGTTCCGTCAATTTCATGAACCCGGAGCGTCATGCTTGGCCGCGGCGCGGCCCCACGCCGGTCCCCCATGATCCAATGGCT
>CAIPTQ010000159.1 GCA_903868035.1 uncultured Phycisphaerales bacterium | reverse complement strand
GCGCCGCCGAGGCGGCCAAGACCCAGCCCGGCGGCGGCACCACTTCGATGCCCGCGCTCCCGCCGGCGAGCGCGCCGGCGCGCCCGGCGTCTATGCCGGCGCTGCCCGGGCGCGGCGGCATTTAAACTTGGATTCCAGTTCCGCAAATTACGAGCCCCCGGAGCTTGGAAGTTCCGGGGGCTCGGTTTATTTTAGTGGACACTGGACAGGACGTGTGAAAAACTGACCACTGACCACTGCCCACGGACAACTGACCACTGACGAAAGGACTTCTCATGGCCGGCGGATCGAGCGAACCCTTTACCATTGACGTCTCCACGCGTCTGCGGCGCCTGCCGCCGTATCTCTTCGCGCGCCTCAACGCACTGAAGGCCGAAAAGCGCCGCGCGGGGGCCGATGTCATCGACCTGGGCATGGGCAATCCCATCGATCCCTCCCCCGAGTTCGTCATCGCCAAGCTCGCCGAGGCCGCCAAGGACGCGCGCAATCACCGCTATTCGGTCTCCATCGGCCTCTACAATCTCCGCCGCGAGGTCGCCCTCAAGTACAAACGCCGCTATGGCGTGGAGCTCGATCCCGATCGCGAGGTCGTCGCCACCATCGGCTCCAAGGAAGGCTTCTCCCATCTCATGCTCGCCCTGCTCTCCGCCGGCGACACCGTCGTCGTCGGCGATCCCGCCTACCCCATTCACATGTACGCCATCACCCTCGCCGGCGGCAGCGTCATGAGCGTGCCGCTGGGCAACGATGAGGCCTTCCTCAACCGCATCGAGCACGTGCTCCGCGGCTTGCAGCCCCGGCCCAAGCTCATCATCTTCAACTACCCGCATAATCCCGCCGCCATCACCATTGAACCGGATTTCTGGGAAAAAGCCGTCGCTTTGGCCAAAAAATACAACGTGCTGGTGATCTCCGATTTCGCCTACGGCGAGACCTGCTTCGACGGCTACCAGGCGCCCAGTTTCCTCGCCGCCCCCGGCTCCAAGGATGTCGGCGTGGAATTTTCCACCATGTCCAAGCCCTACAACATGGCCGGCTGGCGCATCGGATTCTGCTGCGGCAATCACGAAATGGTCCGGGCCCTCAGCACCATCAAGGGTTACTACGACTACGGCCATTTCGCCCCCATCCAGATCGCCAGCATCATGGCGCTGCGGCACGGCGACGATTTCGTCACCGAGCAATGCAAAATTTACGAAAAACGCCGCGATATCCTCGTCAAGGGCCTCCGTAAAATCGGGTGGGACGTCGAAACGCCGCGGGCCAGCATGTTTGTGTGGGCCAAGGTCGCCGAGCGCCACCTGGCGGGCCAGGGCACCCTCGATTTCTGCTTCCGCCTGCTGGAAGATGCCGATGTGGCGATTGCCCCCGGAAAAGGTTTTGGCGACAATGGCGAGGGATTCGTTAGAATCGCACTCGTGGAAAATGAACAGAGGATTAAGCAGGCGCTCCGGCAAATAGATGCGGCGCTGAATGGGACGCGGAAACATCAGCGGCCAACGAATAGAAGTCCTGCATTGACAAGCACTAACGGCAAAACCCTCGAAGAGAGCATTCCGGCGTCGGTCCAGGATGCCAGCAATTCTTCGATTATCGGAGGATAAATACCACCGAAGTTGAAATTCGGCGTTATTATACGCAGAGAGGTTGGAAGGCCGGTCGGTTTTGAGGTATTCCGAGGATGTAACTTGGATCGACGCCGAGCGTTTATCGAATGCAAGGCCAAGGGTACATAATGGCTGGCCAGCCGGCAGACAAACTTTTCGAGGCCGCGGTCAACGCCAACATGGGCCGTTTGGTCGCTTTGGCCCGCGCCATGCTTGGGGTTCCCACCAGGGATTCCAAGAGCCCCGAGGATTTGGTCCAGGATGCGCTCCTGAAGTTGTTCCGGCAGCGCTACTCCTACGACTGGTCCGATGGCGGCTGGAGCCTGATGGCCAAGTCGGTGGCCCGCAACGTGATCAGTTGCCGCCGGCGGAAATTGGGCCAGTCGCTGGACGGGGACGAGGCGCTCAGTGACTCTCTGGGCGCGGTGTCAGACCCCGCCGAACGCATCATCAACGAGGAAACGACCTTGCTGATGCGGGCGCGGATCGAAGCCCTCCCGGATTCGTGGCGGCAGGCCCTGGTGCTCCGCGAGCAGCAGGGACTGGCCTATAAGGATATCGCGGAATTGCTGGGCGCCAGCGAGGCGCAGGTGAAAACTTGGCTGCATCGGGCCCGCGCAAGGTTGCTCGCCCAGATGGCCGAAGATGATAAAAGGAGTTACCGTGAGCCGCCCGGCGAATAACGCCGGGCATCACGGCAGGAAGAAAGAGGTGGAAGATGTTGCGTGAAAGAATGGACGCGTATCTGGACGGCGGTCTGGAACCCGCGGAGCGCCTGGCATTGGAGGCCCAACTGGCCGAAGATCCGGCGGCCGCAAAACTGCTCGCGGGCGTCAAGGCCCGGCGCGCCTTGCGCCATGCCGCGTATGACAGCTACCTGCCAACCCCGGGTGAAACCCGGTCGCTGGCGCAGCGCTTGTTGTCCCAGGCGTATGACCTTCCCGTGGGCCGCATCGGTTACTGGGTGCGGCGCGGGGCCGCGGTGGCCGCGGCCATCATGATCGTCACCGGCACCTTCACGGCCGGCCGGATGACGGCCACGCCACAATTGGTGCCTATCGTGGAGACGCGGACGGTGTATAATGTGGTGTACACCGTGGGCGGCATCCAGCGGATGAAGGATTTTGCGACGATGGATGACCGCAACAAATTCGTGCAGGAACTGGAACAGGGCGGCGCGTCGGGCATCGCCGTGGCCGACATCACCATGCCCGGACAACTCTAAGCGGAGAACAGGGTGCGGGCGCAGCGCATACTAAGTTTCGTAGTGGCGGCGGGAGTATTGGCGGCGGCGGGGATGCTCCAGGCGCAGCAGGCCCCGTCATCCCTGGCGGCGCTGGATAAGGAATTTCAGAAAATTTATCAACAGGCGAGCCACTCGGTGGTGCGCGTTACGGTCGCGCAAAGCGCGCTGGCGATCGTGCAAAAGTTGGGACTGAACGACAAGTTTGAAGCCTATAAAGCCAATTTGGATCAGGGGCGATCCGGCCGCCGCGGCGCAGGTGGTCCCGGTGGCGGTGGCGGCGGCCCAGGTGGCGGCGGGACCGGTGGTGGTGGTGGCGGCGGCGGTCCCGGTGGCGGCGGCAGTGGGCCTAGTGGTGGCGGTGGTGGTGGCGGTGGTGGCGGCGGATTTGGCCGTGGTGGACCCGGGGGGTCGGGTGTATTTGGCGGCGATTTCGGGGGACGGGGCGGTGGCAACTCAATCTCGAACCAGGTCCGCAACTTCCTCCGCGATGAGGCCGATCAGGCGCAAAAAGCCGGCAATGACAATCTGGCGGCGATCCTCCGCGGCCAGGCCCTCCGCGTGCAGGTCAATCCCGGCGGATTCCAGGGCGAGATGCTCGCCTCGGTGCTCGACGCCGAGGGACACGCGCTCCTTCTCGGCGGCGTCTTCAAGGAAGCCCAGCAGGCGCCGGGGGCCAAACCCATGGCGGTCATTCTGCCCGACGGCACGCACGGCGAAGCGACGTTCGTCGGCGCCAATCTATATGCGGGCTACACGGTCATCAAGATCGGCAATCTCAAGGATGTGACGCCGACCGCCTGGTCCAAGGAACAGCTCCGCCAGGGGCAGATGCTGCTGCCGGTGACCCTGGGGCAGAGTTTTGTGCCCACGGTACACGTGCAGGCGCGCCTGGGCGAGCAGTTCTCGGAGGACCGGCTGCCCGCCGACGAGCAGGCCAATCCGCGCTTCGAGCGTTACGGGGCCTTCATGTTCGACCTCGAAGGCCATCTGGCGGCGGTGGTCACCACCGGCGGCGGATGGGCCGGCGAGCGGTTCGCCCTCAGCGCCACCCGCATGCAGCGGGACATCGCCTACATTCTCAAGGAAGGCAAGGATCTCGAGCCGCGCGCCCTGGGCGTCGCGTTCACCGCCCCGGTGCCGCCGGGCGATGCGCCCAATCCGCGGGCGTCGCCGGCGGTGAAGGCCGCGTATGAAAAAGCCAGGGCGGCCTGGGAGGCGAACACCAAGGTGATCGGCGACCACCGCGCGGTGCAGGTGAGCGCGTTGACTCACGACTCGCTGGCGGAACGCGCCCGGCTGGAGGTGGGGGATATCCTGCTGGAGATCGACAACCGGCCCATGTCCGATCTGGTCGCCGCCGATGGGTCCGTGTTGCCGGGCCTGATCCAGTTGCAGTTGGACCTGGTCACGCGCTCCGGGGAAGTGCCGCTGATCGTCGTGCGGAAGGGCGAGCAAGTGACGTTGAAAATGCCGCTGGGCCGGGATAAGTGAGGGCCGCGGGGAGGGGGACGATCTTTCATTGCTTTGGGACGGGCGCGGAATAAGTTCCGGATTTGGCGACTCTTGGGGCGTGCGAGGCACGGGTCTGGCGCCACCAAGGGCAAGTACCTCGCCCAAATGAAGCATTGGATGGAAGCCAACGCCGATCTGGTCATGAAGGTCGCACGCCAAAACACGCTCCGCCTCACGGGTAAGGAAGTGCTTTGAAACTCGGGAAGTGCCAAATGGGGGGACTGTTTGGAGTACCGGCTTTAGCCGGGTTGCGCGGGCGACAGGTGGGATAATTGGAAAAGGCGTCGGTCTTCCCACTTCCATCTTCCAGGCCCCACCTTCCCTCCTCAGCGCCCTTGCGGTATCCTTCGGGCTATGAGAAAGACCGCCAAACCATCCGCGCTCGTCGACACTCGCCTGATCTACTGCTGCGACAACTTGGAGCAATTGGCCAAATTCCCGCCCGCGTGCGTAGATTTGATCTACATCGACCCGCCATTTAACTCCAACCGCAATTACGAAGTCTTCTGGGGTGAGACCAAGGAGAAGCGGGCCTTTGAGGACCGCCACGAATCCACCCGCGCCTACATCGACTACATGCGCCCGCGCTGCCAGGCGCTCCACCGCGTGCTCAAGAAAACCGGCAGCTTCTACTACCACTGCGACTGGCACGCCTCGCATTACGTAAAGTGCATGCTCGACACGATCTTCGGCGAGAACAACTTCGTCAACGAGATTATCTGGAAACGTACGACCAGTCACGGCGATGCGAAGCAGGGCAGCAAGCACTACGGTCGCATCCATGATAGTCTCTTCTTCTACGCTCGCGACCCAGATAACTGTGTCTGGAACCAGCAGTACATTACCCATGATCTCAGCTACATCGAATCCCACTACCGCAACGTCGATGAGGACGGCAGACGTTACATGTGGGACAACGTTACGGGCCCCGGAGGCGCGAGCAAAGGCAATCCGTATTATGAGGTCTTGGGCGTCAAAGGATATTGGCGGTTCAAAGAAGAGAAGATGAAGCAACTCATCGCTGAGGGACGCGTAGCCATCCCGCCCAAGGGAAGCACGCCCCGCTACAAGCGCTACCTCGACGAATCCAAAGGGCTTCCCATCGGCAGCGTGTGGGATGATATCAACCCGATCAACTCGCAGGCGAAAGAAGCACTTGGTTATCCCACGCAGAAGCCTCTGCCGCTTCTTGAGCGCATCCTCAATACTAGCAGCCGCCCCAACGACATCATTCTCGACGCATTCTGCGGCTGCGGCACGGCACTCGTTGCCGCGCATAATCTCAATCGCCAATGGATTGGCATCGACATTTCGCCCACCGCCTGCCGCGTGATGGCCAAGCGCCTCCGCGATGTGTGCAAACTCCCCGAGAACGAAAAGCTCTGGCTCGCCGGCCGCGGCTTTGTCGTCCGCGATCTTCCTTGGACCATTGCCAAACTCAAGGCCCTCCCGCCGTTTGAGTTTGAGAACTGGGCCGTCATCGCCCTCGGCGGCACGCCCAACGTCGTCCAAGTCGGCGATATGGGCATTGACGGCCGCATCTTCCCCGTGGGCACCAAGCCGGATACGAAGGGCGGCGCGATGTTCTCCGAAGACTGGTTCCCGATTCAGGCCAAGCAGATGGAAAAGGTGGGCCGTCCGTTCATCGACCAGTTTGAAGCCGTCATGGAGCGCGAAGGCGAGGGCGGGCGGCAGCGCGGCTTCTTCGTCGCCTTCTCCTACTCCGCCGACGCCGAACAGGAATGCGCCCGTTTCCACAAACGCACCGGACGCATCATCAAACTCATCACCGTCCAGGAAATTCTGGACGAGCAGCATGTGCAGAAGATGTAAGGCGACGAAATGACGTCGCTCGCCAAGGAGTGAATCATGACAACAACCGATACTGTATGCCCGGTTTGTCTTCGAAGTGACGCCACGAGGCATGAAGTCAAATCGGCCGTGCCACTCGCGAACACCAAGGAGAATTGTGACGATGGGTTTTGTATCAATTGCTCAGCGTGTGGTGAATTCGTCGTTACACACATGGACGATGTGAACCTAAAGAGCCCGCGTTTACGGAGCAAGTGGAACCCGGCTCATCTCTCTGCGTTGCTGCGCGAGCAGGCCATCCGTCCCTTGCCCAAGTTCTGGCTCCAGTACGCCATGGCCCCATATGGCCCGCTGGAGCGAACGGACCTCGCGCCCATCGATCTGGACGAATTGCTAACGCGCTGGCCACGTACAGTGCCGGAGCGTATCGATCGGACTTTGTGCAACTTGGCGAGGCTATCGCCGACAGGCGGGCATCGCATGGGTCTGGATCCCAAGGACACGGCGATGTTCTTCGCCGTGACAGAGGAAGAGGCAATGTTCCACATCGACGCCCTTAAGCATTACGGCTTGTTGGATGGGGACGATTTTGGCATAAGCCATTCACCTTCAAACTCTACTCTGACTGCGGATGGTTGGGCGCGTTTTGAAGAATTGACGTCTGGCGCGAGCGCCCCGGAGAATCCCGTATTCGTCGCGATGTGGTTCGGCGGCACAGAAGAGGAGAAGTTGAAGATGAGCGAGGCATTCCATAAGGCAATACATCCGGCCGTTGAGCAAGCCGGCTATCGCGCGACTCGCGTGGACCTCGCAGAACACAATGACTGGATTATGGATAAGGTGCTGGGCGACATTCGCCTTGCGCCTTTCGTCGTCGCTGATTTTACGGGCAACCGCAACGGCGTATACCTCGAGGCTGGATTCGCACGCGGATTGGGAATTCCAGTGATTCATACCTGCCGTGAAGACGACTTTAAGAATGCGCACTTCGATACCCAGCAACTCAATCACGTCTTGTGGAAGACGCCCGAGGAATTGCGAACCAAGCTCTACCATCGAATCGTCGGCACCATCGGGCAAGGACCGCATCCGCGACCGACTACGCGTGCGTAGTGAACTGCCAGCGCGTACAATGCGGCTCGACTTTTCCATTTGTCCTTCTCCCAACCCGCCCGATTCGCCTCCCCGGCCTTCGGGCGGGTCCCCTTTACAGCATTCGACGGCGCGCATGAACAACGCCGTGGCGAATGCTCACCTGCACGCACACAACTACATGCAGACTCGCGACTCGCCACGGCGCTATACCGTTCCCAACGCCCGAGCATCCACGTTATTCCACGGTCGTCCGCCCGGGGGCGGGGGGGGCTACCCCGTGATGGTCGCCGCGATAGTTTCGCTCCACGGCCCCTTGTCGCCGCGGGGGGTGGCCCAGCGGAGCATGTAGTAGGCGATCTTGTTGGCGTCCGCGCCGGTGTACTCGACGACGTAGGGGCTGGCGGTGTCGAGGGTCAGGAACGCGCATTCGCGTTCGTCCGCGGGGGCGGCACCGCCCACTTTGACCCAGATTTCGCAGCCCAGCACGCCCGCGGGCTTGGCCTTGCGGGTGGGGGTGGCCTCATCGAAGAAGCGGATTTCGTGACGCAGCCGCTGGGCGGTGGAGACCACGCCCACGGGCCGGGTCGCGGCGGCGGCGGCGGGGGTCAGCGTGCCGTCGCGGACGGTGATGCCCAGCGCCTTGCGTTCCGTATCGCTGACCGCCGGGCTGGCCTGGAGCCGCCGCACCAGCGCCCGGATACCCGCCTCGAACGTCGCGCGTTGGTCATCCTTCGCCTGTCGCGCGGCCCGCGCGGCGGCCTGCTTGGCGTCGTTGTCCATATAGGCCGCCTCCCAGGCATCCCGCGCGATCGCGATGGGGGTGAGGTCCCCCGCCACCAGCCCCAGCGCCACGAGGTTGGCCGACGCGTAGGTGAGGAAGGTCTGTTCCCAAAGAAGGAAGTCGCCATCGGGGGAGGGAAGATAGTCTTGGGCCATGTGTGGTCTCCATGAAAAGAGGTGTGGGGGGGGGGTGTTGTGATTGGAGGCCGCCAACGGGCCTCCTTATTTGTGGATATCGGCCATGGGAGGCTAATTTCGACAGTTTTATTCGCCTTTGG
>CAIPTQ010000158.1 GCA_903868035.1 uncultured Phycisphaerales bacterium | reverse complement strand
CGTTTTCGTCGGCGAATTAAGTTTGGGGAGGCAGCACAAGATGACCACCAATCTCCACCTGGATGACCGACTCATTCGGCAGGTACAGGATCTCGGGAAATTCAAGACCAAGCGCGAGGCCGTCAATGCGGCACTGCGTGAATACATCCAGCGCCATGGACAAGCATCGCTCATCGAACTTTTCGGCAAGATCGACTACCGCGACGACTACGACTACAAGAAACTCCGCGCCCGCCGCAAGTGCGTCCCATGAACATACCCGCGCAGTTGGGACACGGCGCCTCAACGGCTTTTTAGCGCCCAGCCCGCCCCCGCGCACACGAGGGCGAGCGCCCCGAGTTCCAGGATGTGGTTCACCTTGAGAATCCAGACTTGCTGGCCGAGGAACTGATCGATGTGATGGAAGGAGGCGGCGCGGATCACGACGAAGGCCGCCAGGAGGTCAAAGCCGACCAGCGCCACGCCGCAGCGGCGCCAGAGGCCGCGGAGCCACCAAGCGAGGGCCAGGACGAGCAGGAGTGCCGCGGCGGCGACGGCGGCGATGAAGGCCAGTTGGAATTCCCGCTTTTGGTTCAGCCATCCCTGATGCCGAAGCACAATCCGCCCGACTTCCGTGAATAACGTTTGGATGTCGAGTTGTTTGTTGATGCCCAAGAGCACCAGTGCGACGGTGAGGGCGAACCAGAAGCGCGGTTTGGCCGGCATGGGCCGACGGCGCTCGGACTTCCATGCCGCATAACAGAGGAGTGCGGCCAGGGCATAGCCGGCGACGGTGAACCAACCGAAGAAGTTCGGGTCGCCGATGCCGGGCCGCCAGGCGATGCCGCCCCAATCGTCCTTGTTGGTGGTCATGAGGGCCAGAATGGTCATGGTATGGTTCCGCAGCAGGGTTATGGCTGAGGCGCGGCGGCGGGGACGATGTCGAATCCGCTGTCGTATTCGATGAGGTAGGCGGGGTTGGCGGGGTCGGCTTGGCCGATGTTGTAGCGTGCCTGGAGGGTGTAGCGGCCGGCGGTGCGGGATTCGATCAAGTCGCGGACCTGGGTGGCGGCCTGTTCGCGTGCGGGCTGGTCCATGCCGGGGATGGCGCCCAGGCCGACCTCATCCCGGGGCGCCACGCGCCAGTTGCCGCCGGTGCGGGTGGCATCCCAGGAACCGATGACGGCCGGGCCATCCTCGGGTCCGGCATCAATGTCTTCATAGACGTACAGGACATCGGTGTAGACGACCAGCACGGTCAGCTCCACGGCATCGGCGCCGATGGGGAGGCGGACGCAGGCGGCATCCGGGCTGGTGTCGTCGAGCCATTCCCAGTTGGCGGCCTGCTTGCGGCCCAGCGTGGGGCCGGCGACGAGGTTGTCGGCGACGTGCGTCTGGTTGCGGCGGTCTTTCCAGCGGAGCACGACTTGGGCGGAGTCCATGTCCTCGAAGAAACCGCCGGTGAGCGCCGCCAGCAGGGTGCAGCCGGGGTAGCCGTACTGGTCGGGATCGTTGGCGGCATAATCGGGGCCTTTGCGGATGGTGATGCGTGCGAACTGGCCGGCGGCGGCATCGCCCTGTATGTCGAGGCTCGCGATGATGGCCGCGGACGCTAGATGGGAGCCCCGCGCGCCGTATTCGTAGCCTTGGGGTGGGGGGTCCGGGAGGAGGGGGGCGGGGTCGGGAACGATTTCGGGCAGGGGGATCGGGTTGGCGGTGGGCGCGTCGGCGGCG
>CAIPTQ010000157.1 GCA_903868035.1 uncultured Phycisphaerales bacterium | reverse complement strand
TGACATCCAGGGCCGTGCGGTTTTCCACCCCCGCCTCCTCCCTCACCCGCGTGGACATCCACGACCTCGCCGGCTGCCCCTACTACTCCGCCCGCATCCTCCGCAACGTCAAAGTCGGCCCCTCACCGGCATGGCTCCAGCGCCGCCTCGAAGCCATCGGCCTGCGCCCCATCAACAACGTCGTCGATGTCACCAACTACGTGATGATGGAACTTGGCCAGCCGCTGCACGCTTTTGACTATGACAAATTGGCCGAAAACCGCATCGTCGTCCGCCGCGCCACCAGTGTCGGGGGGGGCGAAAAAATCCTCGCCATCGACGGCAAGGAGTACCCCCTCGAACCCCACATGCTCGTCATCGCCGACGCCCGCGACCCCGTCGCCATCGCCGGCGTCATGGGCGGCAAACTCACCGAAGTCACCGAGCGCACGACCAATATCCTCCTCGAATCCGCACACTTCGAACCCCTCTCCATCCGCACCACCTCCCGCGCCCTCGGCCTGAAATCCGACGCCTCCTTCCGCTTCGAGCGCGGCCTCGACCCCACCATGGCCGAGGCCTCCTCCCGCCGCGCCGCCCAACTCATCCTCCAACTCGCCGGCGGAGAACTGGCCACCGGCGTCGTCTCCGCTGGCTCCGTCCGCACGCGATCCCTCGAAATCTCCCTGCGCCTCAAACGCTTCCAGGAAATCGTCGGCATCTCCGTCTCCGCCGACCGCGCCAGTACTATCCTCACCGCCCTCGGCTTCACCCCGGCAACCGCTTCTCCGACAATCGAAAATCAAAAATTGAAAATCGAAAATCTCACTGTCCGCGTCCCCCCTCACCGCCTGGATGTCACTCGCGAAATCGACCTCATCGAAGAAGTCGCCCGCGTCCATGGCTATCACCACGTCCCCACCCTCGACCGCGTCACCCACGCCGTCACCCCCGAATCCGTCCGCGAAAAAGCCCTCCGCACCCTCCGCGCCGCCCTCGTTGAAGCCGGCTTCAGCGAAGCCGTCACCCTCACTTTCATCCCCGAAGACCTTGCCGCCCCCTTCAACGCCGGTGCCACACTCATCCATCCCCAGCACGCCGGCTGGAAATCCGACGTCCTCCGCCCCAGCCTCCTCCCGAGCCTCCTGGCCGCACGCCGCACCAACCAATACGCCGGCATCCCCGACGCCCACCTCTTCGAAACCGCTTCCACCTTCCTCCAACCCGACACCACGCAACAACCCCCCCTCGAACGCCGCACCCTCGCCGCCATCGCCGGCGACGTCTCCACCCTCACCGGCCTGGCCCACTTGCTCATCCAGCGCCTAAACCCCCAGGCCACCGTCGCCACCCTCCCCGCCGATTTCCCCTTCTACGTCCGCGGTGCCGCCGCCCAAGTCCTCCTCCAAATCCCCGGCACAACCCCCGCCACCCCCATCGGCAACCTCGGCCTCTTCTCCCCCGACCTCCAGAAAAAGTACGACCTCCGCCACCCCGCCGCCGGCCTGGAACTCGATCTCGAATCCCTCCTCGCCCTCTTCAACCCCATCCGCCGCGCCGCCCCCGTCCCCCGCTTCCCCGGCATCACCCGCGACCTCTCCCTCGTCCTCGCCGAAGCCACCCGCTGGGCCGACCTCCGCTCCGCCCTCCACTCCGCCCAACTCCCCACCCTCGACCCCGACGACGGCATCGAATTCGTCACCACCTTCCGCAACGCCCAAATCGGCCCGGGGAAAAAATCCCTCACCCTCACCCTCCACTTCCGCGCCCCGGAACGCACCCTCACCGGCGAAGAAGTGGATGCCCAGGTAAAAACCGCCGTCGACCTGCTCACCCAAAAATTCTCCGCCACATTGCGCGTCTGATACGCAACGACTTTAGGGCACGTCACCCCACTGGCGGTTCCAATGGTGGCCATCACGGTAACCATCCATTCGCAGTAGGTTGAAAGTGATGTTTGTTCGCGCCACCCAGACGTGATGCCGGCGGCACTTTTCACCCGGAGGTGTTCCTGGCGTGGCAAATGCGCCGCCACCAAAATGACGAAGTTTAACCAAAGACGGCGATTATGCATGAAGTTAGCACCAAATTACACCTTTTTTATAAGCACGTTTTCGCGCCCCGTGGGCCGTGAAACTGAGGAGTTTGAGGAAGCGGAACAAAAACCAGAAGATAACCGGCGCCAGGAGGGCGGTGTAAAGGGCGTTTCCGGCAAGATGAATAAAGTGCTGCCAGCACGCTGTGGCTACCATGAACCGACGCGCGGCATACGTCAGATGCAGCCAGTGGCCAGGTGAAGGCAGACGCAAGACGCAAAACGCGTAGGGGGAGTGGAAAGGCGAGGCAGGCGTACAAGTCTGATAATTATGATTACTGCCATAATCGATGGGGTTTATTCTGGGACGTCGCAGAGAATTGCACAAGCAAACATATATGCGACCATAGAAAATCCTTTTTGTGATTTCAAAAACTGCAAGTTGCCGATAAATATCCGGCGTGCATGTCTCATAATTCATCATGTTTCAGGCCGCAATATTATTCAATCGGCATTTTTACCGGAAAAGTTCTTGACTAACGACAAATCGGTGGCATTATATGTTGGCATCCAATTGGGAAGGGCATTCCCCAACCAAAGGATTCACTGTCGAGCGGCATGGGCAGGTTACTCATGCATCGACATTCTTACACAACTCGGAAGGATATTTTATGCGTCATCTGCTTGGGCTTGGTCTGGCGGCATTGGTGTTATCGGCCGCTTCGTCGCGTGCTGCTGAACTGACGGGTCCGGTAATCAATCCCGACAACGGGCATAGCTATTACCTGTTGGACCATGATACTTGGACGAATTCCGAGAGTGCCGCAGTCGCCTTGGGCGGCCATCTGGTGACCATCGACACGGCGGCGGAGAACAACTGGGTGTTCGACACGTTCAACGGTTACAATGGCGGGGATCTGAACCTGTGGATCGGCATGCGTGATCCGGTGGCAAATGACGGCACCGGCACCACACACCGGAACAATTTCCGCTGGATTGATGGCACCCCGATCAGTTATACGAACTGGGAAACCGGCGAACCAAACAACATCAGCCTCAATGAGCAATATGTCATGATGTGGAATCGGAGTAGTACGAAGCCCGATCAGCTTCCACGCCTATGGAACGATGCCCCCAACGACCTGCATACGTGGGCCGGTAACCCCCCGGTTTATGGGGTGGTGGAAATAGTACCGGAACCGGGCTCGCTGCTCAT
>CAIPTQ010000156.1 GCA_903868035.1 uncultured Phycisphaerales bacterium | reverse complement strand
GGCAATCTTGATGACGGTTCTATTCACGGCCCGCAAGAACGCCCACAGCGTCTTGGGTTACATGAGCCGCCAGCTTCGTTCACCGCAGATTCTCAGCCCGCCTTTGCCCCAGCCCAGCGGGTAGGACGCTAAACAATTACCCGGCATCATTGTAAGTTAAGGCGAGGTTGCTCATCACGCGGAGCGTGGTGAGGTGGTCGGGGCCGAGCTTCGCCTTGCTCCGGGCCAGGGTTTCTTCCAGCAGAGGAACGGCCTTAGCGAGGTTCCCGGCATCATTGTAGGCCAGGGCGAGAACGTTCATGGAGTAGAGCGTGTCGGGATGATCAGGGCCGAGTTTCGCCTTCCGTCGGGCCAAGGTTTCTTCCAACAGAGGAACGGCCTTTTCAAGGTTCCCGGCATCATGGTAAGCTTCGGCGAGGTCGCCCATCACGCCCAGCGTATCGGGATGGTCGGGACCGAGTTTCGCCTTAAACTGGGCCAAGGTTTCCACAAACAGCGGGACGGCCTGGGCGAGATTCCCGGCACCGTGATAGGCCCGAGCGAGAGCGCCCATTGATAAGAGTGTGTTGGGATGGTCAGGTCCGAGTATCTCCTTCAACCGGGCCATGTTTGCTTCCAACAGTGAAACGGCCTGGGTGAATTGCCCGGCTTTGCAATAAGCGGTGCCGAGGTTGGACGTTACCAGCAGCGTATCAGGATGGTCCGGTCCGTATTTACCCTTCAGCCTAGCCACGGTTTCTTCCAACAGTGACACGGACTTGGCGAATTGTTCGGTTATGACATAGACGCTGCCAAGGTTGAACATTACATGGAGCGTGGTGAGGTGGTCGGGGCCGAGCTTCTCCTGACACGTGGCCAAGGTTTCTTCCAACAGCGCCACGGTCTGGGCGAGGTTCCCGGCGGCAGTATAGGCAACGGCGAGCGAGTTGATTGAGGCCAGCGTGCCGGGATGGCCAGGTCCAAGTATCTCCTTCTGCCGGGCCACGGTTTCTTCCAACAGCGGAACGGCCCGTGCGAGGTCATAGGCAACGATGTAGGCCGAGGCGAGTTTATGCATTGCGTCCAGCGTGTCGGGATGATCCGCGCCCAGCAGTGCTTCCCGCAGCGCCCGGGCGCGCGTTAAATGCTGGATTGCCAAACTCGGTGCGTCAATGGAAGTGTAAGCTCCCCCGAGGGTGATGCGAATCTCCGCTTCGACCAGGGGCTGGTCCTGGAAGCGCGCGCCGATACCCACGGCCGCACGATCCAAAGCGTGCTTCACGGTCAAATTGGGATCCGCCTTGAAGCCGCTGCCGATTTGGAATTCGCTGCCGGCCTGCGCGAGGATATCCTTCTGGAGGAAGTCGCGCACCGCCGCCGAGATGCGCGCCTGTTGATCCGCGCGATCCCGTTCCCGGGTGACTTCGGCGAGGCGGTTGGTGGCGAGGATCGAAGCCGCCTGCGCCAGGTCGCGCTGCCGCGCGGCCTCGTTGCGCAGCATCCAGAACGTGACGGAAGAGGCCGCCAGCAGCAGCATGAACAGCAGGACGATCCCCGCGGCGACGCGATAGCGGGCGAGCATGCGCTTGAATAGATAAATCCCGCTGTCCCGTTTGGCTTCGATGGGCTCGTGCCGCAGATAGTGCCGCAGATCCCGTCCGAGTTCACCGGCGCTCTGGTAGCGGCGTTCGCGCTCCTTGGAGAGGGCCTTGAGCGTGATGGTTTCGACTTCGTCGTCGATGGGGCATTTCAGGCGGCTGCGGCGGCGGCGCGTGGCCGGGGCGACGCCGCCGCCCCGGGTCCAGGATTTGGTCAGCGGCGCGGGGGCGGTTTCGGCGATGTGCCGGAGCACATCCACCATGGCGCCGATGACCGGATAGGGATAGGCGCCGGTGAGCAGTTCGTACAGAATGACGCCCAAGGCGTAAACATCCGTCCGTATGTCGAGCTGGTCGGGATTCCCCTGGGCTTGTTCGGGCGACATATACGGCAGCGTGCCCATGATCTGGCCGGTGAGGGAAATCAGCGAGCCGGGCGCCGCGGAGAGTTGTTTGGCCAATCCGAAATCGAGCACGCGCAGATTGCCGTCCTCATCGACGAGGATGTTGGCGGGTTTGAGGTCGCGGTGCATCACGCCCTTTTGATGGGCGTGATTGACGGCTTCACAGGTGATGGCGCAAAGCTCCAGGATCTTGTCGAGGGGCAGCCGATGCTGGCGGACGTATTGGGTGAGGGATGTGCCCTGGACATAATCCATGGCATAGTAGAGGTGGCCGTCGGCGGTTTGTCCGGTGTCGAAAACGGCGACGATGTTCGGATGGCGCAGGGTGGCGACGAGTTCGATTTCGCGTGCGAAACGATGCTGGGCGGCCCGCGAGGCGTAGGGGCTGGCCAGCAGCACCTTGATGGCTACTTTGCGGTGCGGCGACTTCTGCAGGGCTTCAAAGACGGCGCCCTGGCCGCCTTCGGCGATTTTTCTGAGGATGGTATAGTCTTTAATGGTGGGAAATTCGGCGGGACTTTCACGGGGCTTGCCGGGCGCGGCGTCGGGGATATTCTCGGGGCGCAGCGTGCGGGTCCGGTCGCGGTCTTGCGTTTCCGGTGGGGACGGAGGTTCTCCCCGGGGAACCTCCGTTTCATCGTCCGGCTGATTTCCCGACCTGGGCGCGGCCATGATGATCCTGTGCGGTGTGAGTTGCGAAGCGATGTTTTTGCATTGTTACCACGTGTGCCGCGACATGTCCAGCCCATCACTGCGCGTCGGCGCGTCGGCGTCCATTCGTCCATCGCGGCCGCCCTCGCTCGCCGCCCCCTGGCTTGCCGCCGCCGGCCCCGCATCCTCCTCCTCCGACTCCCCCCGCTCCCCCGCCGCCTCGCCCTCCGCCGCTGGCGCCTCCTCCTCGCGCGCCAGCACCCCCAACTCCTCCAGCGCAATCTGCGCCGCCCGCTGTTCCGCCGGCTTCTTCGCCGGGCCCCACGCGCTGCCGAACGTCCGGCTCCCGATCAGCACCCGCACCTCAAAACATTTTGAATGGTCCGGGCCTTTTTCATCCAGCAGTTCATACACCGGCGTCGCCGCCATCGCCTTCTGCGCATGCTGTTGGAGCAGGCTCTTGTAATTCTGCTGGTGCGTCGTCGAGGCGAACTCTTCGATGTGTTCCTCCATGTGCCGGAGGATAAACGCCCGCGCCGGTTCCAATCCACCATCTAGATATATCGCTGCGATGATCGATTCAAACACCCCCGCCGCCAGCGACGACGGCCGCTGCGCCGCCCCGCTCCGCCCGGACATCCCCTTGCCCACAAAAATCAGTTCCGTCAGCCCGATGCCGTTGGACACCGCCGCGCAGGTGGTCCGCGAGACCACCGCCGATTTTAATTTCGTCAGGTCGCCCTCGAGGTACTCCGGATAAATCTCAAACAGCCGGTGGCACACCACCAGCCCCAGCACCGCATCGCCTAAAAATTCCAAACGCTCGTTCGACTCCAACCGGTCATCGGCAATCGACGCATGTGTGAGCGCCTCCTTGAGCAACTCGTGATCGCGAAAGCGATAGTCGAGCATCGCTTCACACGTCGCCGCCAGTTCCTCCATCGGGCTTAAAAGTGGAGCGGGAGTGGCGTCAGGCGCTGTCGGCGCGCTGGTTAAGTGGAGCGGCACCGGCGCGGCAGTCGCGTTGGTTGGCTCCGAGGTGGGTTTTACGGTGTCAAAAAGTGGTTCAAAATAGCGCGGCGCTTCCATTCAAACTCCTGCGGCAAGACTGCCGCGGACCCCGTCACAGGAAGCGCGAAGCGCTGGAACCGTCGAAAATAGGGGCGACGGTTGCAGCGGTTGGCGATACCCCAAGGCCGCGGCAAACAACAATTAAGTGTATCGGCACAAAGGACTTAAGGCAACATGCCCCGCAAAGCTTCGCGCCATTCCAGATAGCGGTACGGCACTCCGAACCGCTCATGCACCGCAAGCAACTGTGCATGATACTTCTCATAAACCTCGTTCTGCCAAGCCTTTGCATCCACATCGCAAAAGTAAACCCGGCATCCCAAAGGCCGCCCCGCCCGCACCGTACACATTTTCCCCGCCTGAAACGGACACCCCTGCGGCATATCTTGTGCAAAAAACTGCGGTAAACACAGGATATTTTGCGTTTCATGCACCTGCGCAAAATGCATCAATTCCACCTCCGTCACATACAATAACTGCCCCCACTCCTCAAAATGACAGCACCTCCCCGAAGCCATACAAACCGGCTTCCGCGCGGCAATGTCAACATCCGCCGTCGCGAAAATCTTCGCCACCTCCACTGATACCATCACCTGCTGGTTCATGGCTCTATGTTAACTCCGTAACCACTTTATCCACAACACTATACCTAAAACCGAATTTATACCTGCCGATCCAGTTGGCATCCATTCCCTGGCTGCATACCATACAAGACCGAGTATAGACCTTTTCGCGCCCGCACCGATAGATACAGGTTCCACGGCATCCGTGCTGGAGACCAACGTGAGCACCCCGCAAAACCCGGCCAATGTACCGATGGACGCCGTCAATGCCGGCAACCTGGATTTCATCGAGCAGCAGTATGCCGCCTACAAGCGCGACAAAAACAGCGTGGATCCGCAGTGGGCGTATTTTTTCGCCGGCTTTGAACTGGCGGGCCAATCGCCGCTCACCGTCGCCTCGGTCTCGCCGCAGGCCGGCGAACTCCAGAAATCCCCCGGCAAGTTCATGCAAATCGGCGACCTGGTCCACTCCTACCGCGAGATGGGCCACCTCATCGCCAACCTAGATCCGTTGGGCCACAACATGGTCCAACATCCGCTGCTCGATCTTTCCGAATTCAACATTCACGAGGCCGACCTGGGCCGCGTGGTCTCGGCCGAAGGCTTCCGCGGCGGCATGCGGGCGCCGGTGGGGGAGATTGTCAGCCAGCTCAAGCAGACCTACTGCGGCACGTTTGCCGTGGAGTTCATGGACATCCGCGACCCCGAGCATCGCGCGTGGCTCATCGAGAAGATGGAGCCCGCGCTCAACAAGCCCGCGCTGGATGACGGCGACCGCAAGTTCATCCTGGAGCGGCTGATTGCCGCGGAGGAATTCGAGCAGTTCCTGCAGCGCAAGTTTCCCACCGTCAAGCGCTTCAGCAACGAGGGGGGCGACGCGCTGATTCCGCTGGTGGACGCCCTGGTGGAGCGCGGCGCGGCGCTCACCATGAACGAAATGGTCATCGGCATGGCCCACCGGGGCCGCCTGAACGTGCTGGTCCACATTCTCCGCAAGCCCTATGAAATGGTCATGAGCGAGGTCATCGGCCGGCCCACCATCAAGGCCCCCGGCGACGGGGACGTCAAATACCACCTGGGCTATGCGACCGATCATGTCACGCGCGACGGCCAGCGCGTCCACCTGTCGCTGGCGGCCAATCCGAGCCACCTGGAAATCATCGACCCCATCGTGCAGGGCATGGTCCGGGCCAAGCAGAACCGCAAGGGCGATGTCGCCCGTGAGAGCACCATCGCGCTGCTCATGCACGGCGACGCCTCCTTCACCGGGCAGGGCATCGTGGCCGAGACGCTCTTCATGTCGGAGTTGGAGGTGTACCGCGCCGGCGGCACGATCCACCTCATCATCAACAACCAGATCGGCTTCACCACCAACCCCTCCGACGGGCGCTTCACCCGGTATCCGACCGACATCGCCAAGTCGATCCAGGCCCCGGTGTTCCACGTGAACGGGGACGATCCCGAGGCGGTGGTACACGCGGCGCGCCTGGCGATGGAATTCCGCCAGAAGTTCAAGTCCGACGTGATCATCGACCTGGTCTGCTACCGCCGGCGCGGGCATAACGAAAGCGACGACGCGTCGGTCACCCAGCCGGTGATGGCCCGCGAGATCCTCGCCCACCGAACCGTCCGCGAGCTTTACGCCCAGCGCCTCATCGAAGGGGGCGTCATCGACCAGGCCCGGCATGACCAGCTCACCGAGGAAATCAAAGCCAAGCTGGAACACGCCCTGGCCTACGCCCAGACGTACAAGCCCTCCGACAATCCCCCGCCGATCTACGGCCCGTGGGCCAATTTCACGAAGCTGCCCAAGGGCAACGACTGGGGGGCGCGCACCGGCGTGGACAAGGAAACCCTCAAGTCCCTCGCGCGCATCGCCACCCAGGCGCCGCCCGGATTCAACATCCACAAGACCGTCGCCCGCATGATGGAGCACCGCCTCAAGGCCGTCACCGAGGAAAAGGGCATCGACTGGGGCTGCGGCGAGATGCTGGCCTACGGCTCGCTGCTCAACGAGGGCACCCGCATCCGCCTGACGGGCCAGGACGTGGCGCGGGGCACATTCAGCCACCGCAACGCCGTCTGGTTCGACAACCAGACCGGCCGCCCCTTCAACCCGCTGGCCGAGGCGTTCAAGGGCACCCACTTTGTGGTGGTCAATTCGATGCTGAGCGAATTTGCCGTGCTCGGTTTTGAGTACGGCTTTTCCTCGACCGATCCGCACACGCTGATCATCTGGGAGGCCCAGTTCGGCGACTTTGTCAACATGGCCCAGCCCATCATCGACCAGTTCATCAGCTCCAGCGAAAGCAAGTGGGGCAAATACTCCGGCATCGTCATCCTCCTCCCCCACGGCTACGAAGGCCAGGGCCCCGAGCACTCCCACGCCCGCCTCGAACGCTTCCTCCAGCTTTGTGCCGAGGACAACATGCAGGTGTGCTATCCCACGACGCCGGCGCAGCTTTTCCACCTGCTCCGCCGGCAGGTGCATCGCCGCTACCGCCGTCCGCTGATCGCCATGAGCCCCAAGAGCATGCTGCGCAATCCCCTGTGCGTGAGCACGCTGGATGAGTTCCAGTCCGACGCGGGCTTCCAGGACTGGCTCGACGAAACCGACCCGCTGGACAAGGCCAAGATCCGCCGCGTGCTGCTCTGTTCGGGCAAAATCTATTACGATCTTCTCGAGGAACGCCGGGCGCAGAAAGTGACGGACGTGGCCATCATCCGCCTCGAACAAATCTATCCCTTCAATGCCGAGCGCCTCACGGAGATTTCCCGGGGCTACGCCAAGGATGTGGAGATCGCCTGGGTCCAGGAAGAACCGCGCAACAACGGCGTTTATCCCTTCATCGGGGCCAAGCTCCACTATCACTGGATCGGCATGCGCAAGCTGTTCTACATCGGCCGCAAGCCTTCGGCCAGCCCCGCCGCCGGCAGCCACGAGCAGCACGTCCACGAGCAGCGGGACATTATCTCGCGCGCGTTGGGCACGAGTTTTACGACCAAGGACATCCGCGACGGGCGGCCCCTGGAGGGCACCGGCCCGCGGCCGCGCAGCATGGACGCCCAGGCCGCGGCGGCGGAGAATGTCGAGGTAACCGTGAGCAAGGAAGGTAAATAGAAGCAAGAAGAAAGAAACAAGAAGCATCTAGTGTTATTCTTACTTCTTGCTTCTTGATTCTCAAAGGAACACACATGCCTGAGTTCATCGATATCATCATTCCGTCCCTGGGCGAATCCGTCACCGAGGCGACCATCGCCAGATGGCTCAAGGCTGACGGCGAGGCGGTCAAGGCGGACGAGATCGTGGCCGAGTTGGAGACGGACAAGGCCGCGGTCGAGCTGCCGGCACCCCAGGCCGGGGTGTTCAAACCGCTGTTCAACAAGGGCGATACCGTGAAAGTGGGCGACATCATCGCGCGCATCGACACCAGCGGCACGGGCGGTTCGACTGTCGCGCGCCCCGCCGCCCCACCCGCCAGCATCCCGCCTGCCGCCGCCCCGCCCGGCAAGGCAGACGCCCCGGCCTATC
>CAIPTQ010000155.1 GCA_903868035.1 uncultured Phycisphaerales bacterium | reverse complement strand
TGAAATTTGATTCGTCATTCGTCATTCGTCACTCACCACCCCATCCGCCCCCAAAACACGCACCCCCCAATCGCCGCCGCGCATCCCGCCGCCACCAGCACCGCCCCCGCCGCCACATCCTTCGCCCGCCCCACCAGCGGATGCCGCTCCGGGCACACCGCATCCGCCAGCAGTTCCACCGCCGTGTTCAGCGCCTCCGCCACCCACACCATCCCCATCGCCGCAATCAGCCAGCACCACTCCTGCGCCGTCACCCGCAACGCCACCCCCGCCCCCACCACCACCGCCGAAGCCGCCAGATGAATCCGCGCATGCGGCTGCGTCTTCACCAGATAAACCACCCCGGCGCAGGCATACCCAAAACTGCGCACGCGCCTATGTATGTACGTATCTGTCATAAAATCCACCTGCTGCCACCAGCACATTCTTAACTCTTAACTCTTAACTCTGCTATCTCTACGTCATATTCTTCGTGTCTTCGCGTCTTCGTGGTTAATTCCGATTCCGCGCCACCTCCCCCCTCACCTCCGCCGGCGCCGCGCGCCACCGCCGATACGTCCACCCGCGCCAATCCTGCAATTCCGCCCTCAACTCCGCCAGCAGCGCCTGCCGCGCCCGCTCAATCTCCGCCCCCTGCCCCGCATCCCGCGCCCCCAGCCACGCCAGCGCCGGCAACGCTTCCGGCCCCAGCCTCTCCAAATACCCAATATCAATGGCCACCCCCACACCTGTCACCTCCCGGCAGTGCCGCACGTTGAAATCCGCTATCAGTCCGTCAAAGTTGACGAACGCACACACATACAGCACCCCCAACAACGTCACCGCGTTCATCCGCCACAACCACGCATTGCTCCGCGCCCGGATGATGCGCCCCGCGATCCAGAAAAAGCCCAGGCCCACCAGCGTAATCCAGATCATCGCCGCCACGCGCAGGCGCGTCAGGCTGTAGGCGTCCACATACAGCCACAAACGCCAGATCGTCGAAACCAACAGAAACACGTTCTGCCCGATCCACGCATACACCAGCCGCCGCGACCACGCCGACCGCTGCCCCGCCCCGCCCGTCTTGAACGCCAGCAGCACGAACCACCCCGCCAGTAGTGCCGTGAACACCAGCGGATACGCCCCCCGATGCGCATAGTGTGCATACGTCATCCCCGCCGGCAGCTTCGCCCCGCCGAACAGATACACCAGGTCCAGCCCGCTCTGCACCACGAACACCGCGTTGAACACCACCAGGCAGCGTATGATCATCCCCGGCCCCGAAAGCGTCTGTATCCATGCCGCCCGCGCCATCACTGGCTCGGCACGCACTACTCCGGCCTCCCGCCGCCGCACCCGCATCCGCCGATATCGCAGCAGTCCATACGCCCCTACCGCCACCACAATCCACAGCAACACTCGCGTCACATTCAGAAACGCCAGCCCATCCAGCAACCGCCATGCATTCTCCAACCCGTCGCGCAGCCATCGCTCAATGATCGGATTGGCCAGCGCAAACAGCCCGACAAACACCGCCCCCGCAATCACCGGCAGCACCCACCACGCGATAAAAGTAGCCGCCCGCGCGATCCGCCCCGCCGCCTGCGGATGCCGCCGCAGCCACCGCACCACAATCACGTTGTCTAATAGAATGCGCACCGGGATCGTCGCCAGCAGAAGGATCCAATTCCGCATCCACGCGCTCACGCGGTCCGCCAGCGCCATCTCGCGCTGCGCCACCAGTACCAGCGTCCCCAGCCCGGCAAACACCACCAGCAACGCCAACGGCGAAGGCTCTTCCACCAGCGCCAGAACCAACCCCGCCGCCAGCACCGCCATCACTCGTCCCCAACCAAACCTCCAGAGCCCCGGCGCCCGCCCCAGATGTACCGCCACCACCACCCCCGCAAATATCACCGCCGACCAGCCCAGCGGATGCCCCCAGAATAGGCCATCAAACAGAGCCGCCAGCCCCGCACAGGCCAGCCAGACAAACGTCTTGCTGCGGAACACCCAATGAACATGCCTCACCATGTCTGACTCCCTTGTTTTCCCGACCAAATGGCTCAAATCTCAAATCTCAAATCTCAAATCTCAAATTCCTCACGGCCGTCTCTGTACGTCCTCCGTGTCTCCGTGTCTCCGTGGTGAAAATTCTTCGTGTCTTCGTGTCTTCGTGGTAAAATTCGATCGCCGCCAATCTCTCCTTCACCCCCGCCACCGTCTCCGGCAGCGTACTCGTCCCCGCCGTGAGGCCGACGATTTCCTCGGGGCCGAACATTTCCGGGGTCAATTCCCCCGCCTCCTCCACGTGTACCGCTCGCACCCCCGCCTCCCGCGCCCGCCCCGCCAACTGCCGCGTGTTATTCGATTCCCGTCCCCCCACCACCACCAGCACATCCACCTGCGTAAGCAGCCGCTCCAGAGCCGCCTGCCGCTCCCGCGTCGGCATGCATATCGTATTCACAAACCGCACCTCCGCCCCCGGCGGGGGGTTCATCTCCCGCACCCGTTCCACGATCCCCCGCGCCTCCCGCTCCACCATCGTCGTCTGCGCCATCACGCCAATTCGCGCCGCACCGTAACACCGCACGCCCATCTGCGTCTCCACCACCGCAAAACTCCCCTCCGGCAAATCCCCCGTCAGCCCCCGCACCTCCACATGCCCCGGCTTCCCGATCACCACCACAAAAAACCCCGCCCGCGCCAGCGCCACCGCCGCCTGGTGCGCCTTGCGCACCAGCGGGCACGTCGTATCAATGAACTCCCGCCCCCCCCGCCCGCCCGCCGCCAGCACCGCCCGTTCCCGATCCGACACCCCGTGTGCCGTGATCAGCACCCGCCGCGTCGCCACCGATTCCGCCGCCCGCTGTTCCGCCTCTTCCACCCGCACATATCCACGCCGCTCCATCTCATCCAGCACCACCGGATTGTGTACCAGTTGCCCGAACACCGTCACCTGCGCCGGCTGTTCCAGGGCGCGCATCGTCGCCAGCGCGTCGCGCACGCCAAAACAAATTCCCATCGCATCCGCCTCAATCACCCGCATCGCACACCTCTCATTCTGTAACGCCAATAACTTTGCACCACAAAGCAACAACGCCTAAAAAAGGGCGCTTCCGCGCCTTGGGTCTGTTCTCTACTTACAATCCCGGATACCGCTCCTTTTGTGAATTCCGATTTCGCCGTTTATCCGCCAACAAGTCCAAGATGTAAAAAATAACGCCATCTTTTATGCTATTTTACGCTGTTTTACGTCGGTCGCAGCGCCGCGCCGTGACGCGTTTCCCGCCGCACCGCATCCGCAACCACCCGTTCAAGCTCCGTCACATATTCGTTAAAGCGTCTCCTCCCCACCGCCGTCAGCCTGCACGTCGTCTGCGGCCGGTTGTTCTGAAAACTCTTCTTCACCTCCACCACCCCTGCCTCCTGCAAAACCCCCAGATGCCGGCTCAGGTTGCCGTCGGTCAGCGTGCATAAGTCCTTGAGATCATTGAACATGAGCCCGTCCGCATGCGCCGCCAGCGACGCCACAATCGACAGCCGGGCCTTCTCATGGATCACCCGGTCGATCCCCTCATACGCAAATCGCCCTTCGCTTTTTTCACTCATGGCGCCGCTCCAGTTTCAGGTACAAAATGAGCGCCGTCGCCATCTGCCCCCCGCCAAACGTCCCCGCCATCAGCCACGGCGAAAGCCGCCAACCCCCGCTGGCATAATGACTTAGCAACAGCACCAAGATCCCCGCCAGCAAATAATACGCCGCCACCCCAAACACCGCCCGCGGCAAAAGCCGCGCCGATGCGAAAACCCCCAATGCATACAAAATCATCCACAACCCCGGCAGCATCCAAATCTCCGCCGGCAAATAATCATAAAACACCCACGCCAGCAACCCCCCCGCCACCAGGCTCGGCGTAAACTGCTCCACCGCCAGAAGTGTAAGCTGCCGCTGGACTTGCGACGCCCACCGGCGCGACCGTATCGCCATTTCCATCCCCACCACCATCAAACTAACCACCGCCGCCCCCACCCACAGCAAAACAAAAGTCGGCCCGCAATTGTCACCCCCGCCGGGAATCAGAAAACACTGAATGATCCCCGTGGCAATCGCCACCACCCCCGAAAATGCCGTCGTCGCCGCCCGATACCCCCGGAACATCGTCCCCACCGCCATCTGCTGGCGTATCTCGGCAATCTGCAGCAGCGCTTCGCGTAATTCCATGGCCCATTCCTGCATGAATCCCGGCGATTCCCAAGATGCTACGCACCCTATCGGCATTTGGATGCCATCCACTTTACATTACAAAGTGACACGCGTCAATGCCCCACAAGTTGCATCCTGCTCAGTTTGTGGCTCACCCATACAGCCGGTACACCACCACCCCCTTGCCCCGCAGCCCCTCCGTCTTCCGCCAGAATTGCTCCTCAAACGCATCTGTGCTCAGGATAACGACTTCCCCGGCAACCAGTTGCGCTTCGGCGACGGCCAGAGACCGCACCGGCAGGTCGAGGGAACTGCCCGCATGGGAACCAGAAAAACGCGGGTGGTCGTCAATGATCCCGATAGCCCGGTGCCCCAGGGTTTCCCACAGTGTGCGTTCGGCCATGAGGCGAAGCGTGTGGCGCCCCGCGCCGTACAGGTGGAATTCGACCGCCGTGCCGTAGCGCTTGAGAATGTTGGTCAGACGCATGCCCGGCGAGGGCGGCCCTTGGGTGGCCGGAAACGGAACTTCACCGGAGATCGCCTGAAAACACTCCTTGACGGCACGCCGGGTGTTCTCATCAAGACGGGAAGGATTAGTTTGTCGGCGCGCGATGCATTCTTTGTAGAAGGCGATTCTCCGGGTGATGGAGGTTGTGGTGGAAAGTTCGTTCCGGGCCCGGTCGTAGGCCATGCGGGCCAGACGGGTGATTTCGGCGGGGTTGTTCCAGAGCGTGGTGATGGCGTTAGTGAGCGCTTGGGCGAAAGGTTCAAACGGGAATGCGACCCCCGCGTTGCCCACCACTTCAGCGGCGCCAATGTCGGCGCTGACAATGACGGGCCTGCCCGCGGCCAGGGCTTCGCAGCAGACATACGAGTAGCTTTCGCAGCGGCTGGGGACCACGACCAAGGAACAGCCCTCAAGTTCCGCATCGATCTGCGCGCGGGTGCGTTCGCCGGTGAACGTGACCTGCCGCAAAACTCCGTCGCCGGCTCTTTTGAAAATTTCGACCATCTGCGCCTGCATGGATGTTTTCCCATAGTTGTTCATGCTGTCGGGTCCGATGATGCGGGCGCGGGCTAACGGGTGGTTCTTCAAAAACCGCGCCGTGCCTTCGGCAAACGTGTCGGCGCCCTTGAGACTCTCCAGTCGCCCGATGTACAAAATGGGCCCGCCGGGCGGTGGGGGGGTGAAGGGTATATCGGGCGCATCGAAGGGCAGGCCAATGATCGTGGGTTGCGGCAGTGCCGGGGAAGGAGAGTACACGTCGGGATCGGAGTATGCATTGGCGGTATCCCGGCAGACCGCCTGGCTGGGAGTACACAGCGCACTGGATTCAAGGATCTGCGCCAGTTCCAGCCGTTCGTACAGATTGCCCGCCACCAGCGTTTGCGAAAACAGCCGCGCCACCGCGGTGCCCGAGTGAAGTTGCGTGACCAAAGGAACGTTTTCCAGCGGTTGCCGGATCAGCGGCAGGCCCAAAGCCTCATATTCAGGGGCCTCGATAATGTCGAACGGCGTGGCGGCATGGGCGCTGCGCAGCGCCTCGCACAGCAGCGTGCCGGTGAGCAGGCGGTACAGCGGTTCCCCGCCATCGCGGATCGCATCAGCCCACGCCGCCGGCATCTTGCCCGCAATCCCCAGTTCCGCCAGGCCCGCCACCTGGTGTACCCTGACCCCCTCCGGCACGGCGGCATCCTGCGGCAAGTTCAGCGTAAAGATGTGTACGTCCAGCCCCGCTCCGGCCAGGCCGCGGGCGCAGTAAAATGTGTACGCGCCAATGCCGCCCAGCCGGACGCCGGGCCATTGCGAGGTAAGCAGTGCGATCCGCATGGGCATGTTCTATACCAAGACGCTAGAATGTGGAAGCCTCGTCCTTTATTCTTGTCCAACGGAGCCATCGGAGCGCCCATGGGTTACCAGGATCACCAAGCCCAGGCCGGCCATCGTCCCGTCGCCTGCGCCGTCATCACCTGCTCCGACACCCGCACCCATGAAAACGACGAATCCGGCCTCCTCATCCGCACCCTCCTCGAATCCCACGGCCACACCCATCCCTTCCACGCCATCTCCCCGGACGACCCCGCCGCCATCCGCGCCCTCCTCGCCCAGCTCGCCGCCCGCCCGGACATCCAGGCCATCATCCTTAACGGCGGCACCGGCGTCTCCCGCCGCGACAACACATTCGATGCCGTCTCCGCCTGCCTCACCAAAACCCTCCCCGGCTTCGGTGAACTCTTCCGCTTCCTCTCCTACCAGGCCATCGGCTCGGGCGCGCTCCTCTCCCGCGCCACCGCCGGCATCATCGTCTCCCCGCCCCCCGATCCCCGCCCCCTCGTCGTCTTCTCCATCCCCGGCTCCCCCAATGCCGTCGAACTCGCCATGACCAGGCTCATCCTCCCCGAACTCTCCCACCTCGTCTGGGAAACCATTCGCTGAGCGCCATCGTCGGGCAAAATGAACGGTTCTTCTCCAATTCCCGGGCAGCGCTGCGGCGTAGGAATACAAATATTCGGCACGGGAATACAGGCCGAAGACCGGCATAGGAATACAGGCCGAAGGCCTGAAACATCTGTAGCCGGGGGCAGAGCGATGTGTGGCCCGCAGGGCCACGCGAGCGCCGCCCCCGGTAGCATGGTGTACGGATATGGTGAACCCTGTAAGGGTTCCACATCGCTCGCCAACCGGGTGATGAATCCCCCGGCAATGGGAGATGAACCCAAAAAAAAGCGGGCCGTCCGTGCAGAGGGTGCAGCGAACGGCCCGTGGGAGAAGGACTAAATTAAAAATCTGTTCGTGGTTCCAATCCCGTTGTCCATCTGCCCAGTATTGTACCCGCCTCCGCCCAAAAGTCACGCGCCGG
>CAIPTQ010000154.1 GCA_903868035.1 uncultured Phycisphaerales bacterium | reverse complement strand
TCGACGACCTCGCCGGCGGCACCGGCTACTTCCTCCCCGGCATGACCGCCGCCCACTCCGATGAGTTCGACTGGATCGCCGGTTTCGCCCACCGCGGCCCCGGCACCTACGCCCAAAATGCCCTTCCCGCCGCCGCCCAAACCCTTTTCCTCCGCGTTCTCCCCGGGAAGGAGAACCGCCCCCCAACCATGCGCGAGCAATACCACGTGGACTGGCGCGCCGACCTCCGCGCCCTGGGCGACGGCCCCCTGGGCCCCGACGCCATCATCGTCTCGGGCTACGGCCAGCGCACCTTTCGCGAATTGATCGCCGAAGGCCACGCCCGAGGCGTTCCCGTCGCCATGTGGAGCGACTCGAATCTCCGTGCCGATCGCGGCCGCGGCCTGCGTATCCGCGTCAAACGCTGCCTGAAACGCCTCCTCCTCAAAAAACTCGCCGCCCAGGTCGATTGCCTCCTCACCGCCAACTCCCGCGGCGTCGCCTATTGGCGCTACTACGGCGGCCCCCCGGCCCGCGCCAAAATCGTCGTCAGCGCCTGCTACTCGGATTACCCCCGCATCGAAGAGGCCCGTCGCCGGCCGCGTGCCGAGATCCTGGCCCAGGCGGGCCTGGGCAGCGCGGACCACATGGTGTATTCGTCCGCCCGGCTCGTGCCCGTGAAGGGGTTGGACCTGATGATCCGCGCCTTCCGCGCCGGCCGCTGCGCCGACCGCGGGTGGAAATATGTGATCGCCGGCACCGGGCCGATGGAGGCCGAACTGCGGTCTCTGGCGGGCGACGCGGCCGGCACGAGCATATTCCTGCTGGGTTTTCAGCAGCCTTCCGAAAATCTCGCCCTCATGGCGCACGCGGATTTGTTCGTATTGCCTTCCCGCTACGAACCTCATGGCATCGTCGTCGGCGAGGCCCTCGCCGCCGGCACCCCCGTGCTCGCCAGTGATGTCGTGGGGGCCGCCTGCGGCGTGGTCCGCGCGGGGCACGGCGGCGCGCTGTTCCGCAGCGGGGACGTCGATGACCTGCAGCGAAAACTGGCGCTGCTGGACGATCCGGCGAAACTGGCCCTGTTGCGCACGGGGGCGCGCCAGGCGTTTGAGGCCTGGTATCGGCGCACCAGTCCCCTGCTGATTGTTCCCCAAGTGGCGCGGCGCTTGCTTGCGACCGGCGGGAGGAACGCATGAAAGGCAAATGGGTTTTCTGGCTTAAGGTCGTCATCCTCCTGGCTGTCGCCGCCATCGTCGCCCATCAGCTCCATGCCGCCTGGCGCAAGGTTGATGACATGCACCTGGACATTCAATGGCTCTGGGGTGCCGTCGCCCTCGCCGGCTTCTCCGGCAGCATGCTCACCAGCGCCCTCGTGTGGCGCTGGCTCGCGCGCAAGATGGGCGACCGCTCACCCGCCCTGCCCCTGCTGGCCTCCTACACCTACAGCCAGATGGGCAAATACATCCCCGGCAAGGTGATCCTGCTGCTCATGCGCATCGAACGCACCTCCCGCTTCGGCATGGACCCCGCCACTTGCACCCTCTCCACCCTCCTCGAAAACGCCCTCTACATGATCAGCGGCGGTCTGGCCGGCATGCTCGCCATTGTCCGCATCGCCGATGAAGTGGACCCCAAATACCGCGTCCTGCTCTGGCCCGTCACCATCGCCGGAGTCGCGCTCCTCAGCGCCGCCTGCGCTCCTCCCGTCTTCTACGGCCTGGTCAACCGCCTGCTCCGCAAGATGAAAAAAGCCGAAGTCCCGCCCCAGGACCGCCTCGCCGCCGGCACCCTCGCCCTGGCAGTCCTGGCCTTCATCCCCTGCTGGCTCTTTGGCGGGCTGGCCATGTGGGGATCCTGTCAGTGTGTCCATCTCGTGCCCCTCCTCGACTGCTGGTGGTTCGCCGGGGCGTTCGCCCTCTCCGTCATCATTGGCATGGCCAGCCTCCTCCCCGGCGGCGCGGGCATCCGCGAAGCCGCCCTTGGCGCTGCCGCCGCGCTCCAATTCACCGCCCTGGGCGTGGATCACTCCCGGGCCATCCTCCTGGGCACCGCCATCGCCATCCTCCAACGCATCTTCCAGCTCCTCGTCGAAATGTTCCTGGGCCTCGGCGGCATGCTCCTGACGCGCACC
Source organism: uncultured Phycisphaerales bacterium (assembly GCA_903868035.1). The sequence goes on along the minus strand of CAIPTQ010000154.1, from coordinate 12,756 downwards.
GCGCCGGCTTCCCGCCCGGTCTGATTCCATTCCCCTGGGTGTACGGGATTGCCGGCGCGCACCGATAATGGATGGGCACATCACATGATTTTGGACACGCCTATGGTTGCACGCGAAACGTTGCGAAAATTGCTGGAGGTGGCGAACGTGCGGCAGGATCCTTATGCCGTGGCGGAGGCGGCTGCGGGCCTGTGGGAATTGGACCAGGGCGATGCGCTTGCCGGATTGAATTATGTGCGGGCGCTGGCGGCGCTGGAGATGGGCGCGGCGGCGCGGCGCATGATGGCGCTGCTCGGCACGCCGGAAAAAACAGATGCCCAGGACGGTCTGCGGCAGACTCTCGAACGCCTGCCGGCGGGTTTGGTCCCCTGGTCCAGCCGGCGCCGGCGGTTTCAGGCGAATCTGCGGGCGCTCGAACAGCGCGGCATCGCCACCGCGCCGCTGCTGGCGGCCTGGGAAAGCCCCGAGCAGAACCATGCCGCGCGCTACGAATTGCATCAGGCCGGCGACGGCAACTTCCACATTTTTGACACCACGCACGCCAGCCCCTGCAAGGCTTGGCTCGGCGGCTTGCAGAATTTCAAGGGGGCCGCGGCCGGCATCTCCGCTGAGGGCTTCCAGGGGCAGTTGCGCGGGCCGCTGGCCTTCGATGGATTGGGGTACGGGTGGCTGATCCCCCACATTCTGGCGGTCAGCGATCATTCATATCTGAACTACTCCCCGCCGCTGTATATCGTGGAGCCGAACCTGGCGGCGGTGTGCATGGTGCTGCATCTGCATAACTGGCAGAATTGGCTGGCCGGCCCGCGGCTGCGGATGTTCATTGGTGCGGACGCGGGGGGGCGGTTTTTCGCGGCGCTGCGGGACACACCGGGGTGGACGCCACCCACGACGTTCGTGGTCGATCCCCTGCGCCCGCGCGCGGCATTGAACTTGCAGGCCGGAGTTGAGGCGCTCTGTGCCGCGCGTGCGGAGGAGCGCTGCCGGACACGGGAACGCATCACGGCCCATTATGCCGGCATCGACGCGGCCGCATGGCGCCAGCGCTTCGCGGATGCCGCCGCGGGCGTCGGCTCGCCGCTGCGCGTGCTGGGCATCACCACGCGCTATTCGACGGTGCTCCGGTACTCGATGGAGGAACTACAGGCGGTGGCCCAGGCCGGGGGAATGAACATACAGATGGACATCTGTATGGAGCCTGACGACCAATCCCTCGAAAAGGATTACGTGGGGATGATCGACCGCCTCAAGCCGGATTTACTCGTGTCGATCTCGCGCATGCGCTACGAGATTCCTGACCTGCCGCGCAACATCCCGGCCCTGTGCTGGGACCAGGACAACCTCCAGTGCATGCGCGATCCCGGGGCCTTGGCGGACATGAAGGGCCTGACCTTCGTGGCGGGGCACGGGGCGATCTTCGGCTCATTTCACTTGAACTGGCCGATCTCGGCATGCATCTTCTGCCACCCGGCGGGCATGACCCACCGCTATCAGCCGGGACCGGCGACGCCGGAAGAAATCGCCCGCTTCGGCGGCGATGTCAGCTACGTCTCACACGCCTCCGGCACGCCCGAACAACTGCGCGACAACCTGCGCATCAAGTGGCGGGGCGCTACCGACTTTCTCCCCCTCTTTGACGCCACCTGCCAGGAAGTGATCTCCGCCACGCGCGGCGGCCGCGCCTGGGAATTCCTCGAACTCCAGGACTTGATCCGCCGCACGGGCATCGGCAAAAACGCGCCGCCGCCGGTGGTCAACGCGCTGCTGGCCGATCTGCGGCTGCTGGTGGATCGCGTGTTTCGCCACGAAACGCTCGGCTGGGTGGCACGTTGGTGCGCCTCCCGCGGCAAAAAGCTCAAGCTCTGGGGCAACGGCTGGGCCGCCCACCCGACCCTGGGCCCCTGGGCCGCCGGTGCCGCGCTGCCCGGCGAGCAGGCCCAGGCCGTGTATCGCGCCAGCCGCATCAACCTGCAGATCATCGAGACCGGTGTGCTGCACTCGCGCCTGCTCGATGGCTGGGCGGCCGGCGGTTTCTTCCTCATCCGCCAGGCGCACCGCACGCAGGATGAGGTCCGCATTCAACATCATTATCGCATGGGCCAACTGGCCGCCGCGGAAGGCATCGTCACCCTCGCCGACTTGGCGCGCGCCGGCCCGGAACTGCATGAATTATGGCGGGAAATCGCCCCGGAATACGCGGCTTTTGACCGCACCCGCGTCTTCCCCGGTTTCCGCATCTGGCGCACCCTGGTGCCCGCGCCGGTGCTCATCCCCGGCCTGGAGCAGATCATGTTCAACGATGCCGCGGCATTTGCGCGGCTGGCCGATGAATATATCGGTTCCGACAGCGCCCGTGACCGGGCCGCCGCGGGCATTCGCCAGGTGCTGCTGCGCGACCTGAGCTACGACGCCCGCTGGCGGGATTTCATCCACCATATCGCCACCAACATTGGCTGAATGATCGCGTCATCCAGTTTCCCTCGCGGGGTGCCATGCTTTTGACGCGGTGAGGGCGGGTGGCTTTCCAATTGTATATCCGGTCATGTACGCCGCATCGCATGCAATATCAGCGTCAAAAGCATGCCTGTGGAACTTGGGATACGCTCTGTGCCGCGCGGACTTTGGCATCCGGATCAATTATAACATTGGATGCGCCACCAGATAACGATTCCCCGGCAAATGCGGTATTGCATAATCCTTGCACATGCACGGCGCCAATTGCCGGGCCACATCCGCAAAATGCGCGACATTGTCCGCCTCGCCAAAGCGCTCCTGATACGCCACAAGTACATGCCGTGCGTGCATCACAAAGGGTAGAATGTGGTCGCGAAACGCGACCGGTGTTTCGCTCAATGACCACGTGGCCAGGAACAAATCCGGCACCGGCAGCGTGTTCCGCAAGTCGTCAAGCGCGGTCAGGCACCGGATGCATCCATTGGTTATGCCGCTCTCCTCAACTGGAAAACCCAGCGATCCTAGATAGAACCGCTGCAATGCCGAGAACTCTGGCAAATCAAATATCACATATTGCCCCCGAAATCCCAGCCGGAACGCCAGCCGCGCCGACGATCCATATCCGCCGCCAAATTCCAAAATGGACGCCAGCCGTTCCACTGGAATGCCCGCATGCAGTTCCAGTTGTAATAGGTTGTACGCATGATGGATCAAATTGTTGGAGGATTCCACATGCAGCGGCGTTCGCGCCGGCGCGCCCAGTGCATCCTCCCGCAGCGCCGGCAGCCACCGCATCGCATAATCCGCCCGCGCCTGGAGCGCCGCCAGTTCCGGCCCGGCGACTCCCGCATTATTCATGAACATGCTGTTCATCACCACCGGCCACGACAAGAATCGCGCCGGATTGTCCTGCAATACCAATTGCTGCAGACGCCGCCGATTGGCATGCCACGTTGGGTCGGCGCCTGCTGGCGTCTCCACCGGCAGGTCGATGGCGGCAACCGCCTGGCGCAGCGCCTCGAGATGCCGGGAAGGTGCCGGTGGATAGGGGGGTAAAAACCGTGCCGCCGCTTCAATGGCATGCAGCGGTGAATCCGGCAGCTCCAGCTCCGCCGCCAACGCCGGCACATGCTGATAAGCCATCCGCAGCACCAATGCCGTCTTCTCGCCCAGCACTTCCGCCAGCGTCCATCCCTCATAACGCGAATGAGCAAGATGATGTGCCATGAGCCGGTGCAACCATGCCGCCGCCGCCCGTAGATGGTTGTCATCCGGCTTGAGTGTCCGTGAGCTGAGTGCGCGGTGGATGCCAAGCTCCAATTCGCTTGGCATAATGCCCCACCCGGCGAATATTCGCTGGCAATCTGGTGAAAATAGCTCTTGCGCCGGCGTCTGCATACACTATCATACCTTCAAATGTCGCGTGATCCATGAAAGCATTGTCCGTCCGCGTTCTTCCCAAGTATGCTCCGTCAACGCCCGTGCTCGCGCCGCTTTGCGATACACCTCTAGCTGTTCCTCCGGCATCGCCAGGCATTCCAGCACCCGCGCGACCCACGCCTCCGGCGTCGCCTCGGCAAACACCTCCCCCGCCCCAAAATGCCGCAGCACCGCCTCCGGATTGTCGCACACCTGCACGCACCCCGCCATCGCCAGGTCAAACACGCGGTTGTTCAAATCGAGTTGCGTCTCCACCCCCCGGCACTGCTCCGGCGCGTGAAAATTGATGCACACACGACCTGAATTGTACAGGGTGTTGACCAAAGGCCCATACGCCACCGATTTCGCCGCAAGGCCATACTTCTCCCATCCGCCGCCTATGATCAGCATCCGCTTGGCGTCAATCTTCTGCAGCAGCGGTTCCACATAGGGTTGATAGCCGCTCCGATGCCGCAGACCGCCTAAAAACACCACATCATACTGCGCCGGCACATGCAGCGGGCGCATCAAATCCGGATCGGCGCCAAACGGCAGGTAATGATACGTTAGTCCAACCTCAAGATAAGCCGCCGCTGTCACCTCCGACATAGCCGGCCCGTAAACAAACACTATACGGTTTCGCAACTCGGCTAACAGCTCCCGCGCCCACCACTGATCCACCTGCGGCACATACAAAATGAGCGGCCGGTCCGTTTCCCGCGCGGCGCGACGAATATCCGCCTCGCTGGCGGTGGCCACCACGCAATCCGCCGTGGAATCCGGCCGATCCATCGAAAATCGCACCCTCGCCCCGGCCCGCTCCAGTCCCCGGAATTGCGCCTCGTATATCCCCATAAAGCGCAGCGCAACATCCTCGTTGCTCATTCCCATATGAAAAAAGTTCAGGCTAAGTGCCATGGATAACCCGATGTTCACAAGTGGTATAAATAATCAATACATCCGCCCGCCATACGGCACGTGCAAACCCGCCTCGGGCATCATGCTCACATCCACGCACCCGCGCTGCAACAGCAGCCAGTCGCGAAATGTCAACTCCTGTGTGTTTTTGACCGCATCATACGCCAGCATGCGATGCTCCTTGTGGGCATCATATTTCGGCCAGTACCAATCGATATCCTCCTGGTCGATGATGCAGAAATTCTCCGCATACGCCGCCAGGCTGTCGGCCAAAGTCCACAACACCGGCCTGCCGATCTTCTTGAGGTATTCGCTCACCAGATACGTTTCCACTACGTTCCGCAGCGAAGCCTCATTCCACGTCGGATTCACCGGATCATTGAACGGTCGCATATCCTGGGCGACGGACCAGAACGCCTGCATATCGTCGGTCGTGCCGAACAGCAGATGATCGCCCAATCCATATAGCCGGAACTTGAAACTATCATGGCTGATGCCCAGTATGCGCGCCCGCTGCGTCAACCCCGGCCTCAGCGGGAATGCCTCCAGCGTCGCCCGCATGAAATCCAATGCATTCGGTGCGTACAGCCTCTGATCCGTGCGTGTCTTCAAAATGTGAAACACCCCCTGCCCCCGGCACCAGTTGACCCCCGCAAAAGTCGAGACAATCTGGCAATTCACATTACCCGGCCCGCGCACGGCCGGCAGCGCGCTCGTCAAAATGGTCGCCCCGGCGCCGCGCATCTGCTCCAGTGCCGCCCCATCTTCGCTGTCCCACGTCGAAACCACAATCGCCGCCTGCGGAAAGTGCCGCCGATACAACCGCACCGTATTCAGCGTGAAATCCTCCTCCCGCCGGATCGGCCCCTGCAGCACAATCCCCGCACGCATGGGTTCGCGCATTGGATCGGACAAAGTGCCGATCTGGTCCGCGTAAATCGGCCGCTCGTGGAATGTCACCTTCGTGTTGCGGCTCTGCCCCACGGCCGTCGCCAAACGATTCAAAATCGCCGCTCGCCCCTCAATCTTGGCCATCCGCATGAGGCGCGTCACCAGGCGATCCGCCAGTTTGTTGAATATCTCCAGATCCTGGGGAATGCCCAGCCCATACATGCCATCATACTCGCGGCCCACGTTGAAATAAGCGATCTTCTGTCCTTGCGCGATAAGTTGGTTATACGCCGGCGCCACATAATACTCATTGTTTACCCGCAGGTTCGATGCGATCATCGCCTCCGCCGCCGCGACAAAATCCTTCCCCCGCCGATAGTTGTAAATACCCACCGTCGCCTCGTTCGACACCACCTGCTTCTCCACTACTTCCACCATACGCCCCGCATCGTCAAATCGGCAATACGACCACTTCGGATCATCCGACGACATCGTCATGATCAGCCCCTCCGCTCCCTGCTGGTCCATCCGCGACAGGTACTCGTCAATATCCACATCCACCCATTGATCGCAATTTGCGATCATCAGCGGCATCTCGCTATCTATATGCTCCCGCGCCAACAGCACGGTGCATGCGGCCCCCTGCGTCACTTCCCTCACCGGCACGATGACGCACCCGGGCTCCCACGTTCGCAAATGCTGGTCGAACCCAAACGCGTCGATATGCTCCTGCAAAATCAGAAAAATAAATCGATGCGGCCGCGCTGGGCGCAGGTTGTCGATCACCAACTTCGTCATCGGCTGGCCATACACCGGTATCAGCGGCTTGGGTGTCGTAAAACCCGCGTCGATAAAGCGCTTGCCGCGACCCGCCATCGGCATCACGATGTTGAGCATGCGGTCTCCATATATTTGTCATTCAGCGCACCGGGTATCTTCACAACCGCCGTCGTCGCCGCCGTCACGGCCTTAAAATCGGTGACCTCGCCCGGCTCAATCACGATAATCTGCCCCGCTCCATAGCGCACGCCGTTCATCTCCACTTCGCCGGCAACGATCACCGTCACCTCCGTGGCCACCTTGTGATAGTGTCGCTTCTCACCCTGCCCCGCGGCATAATGCTTCACCGCTACTTCCGCAGCATCCGTTTTTAGTGCCGTCGGCGAAAAGGCCCCGACGAACCATCCGGCCTTCATATCTTCCAGCCGCGCCTTACGCATGCACCACCTCCGCGCACTGGCGGCTGAGCCGCTCCTCATAGCGCTGTACATCCTGCGGCGTCGCCAGCGAGAAATACTGCTCGGGACGAATCTCATGCACCCCAATCTTCGCCTGCCGCAGAATCATCTCATTAAATGTCGGACACACATAATAGACATTGTTGACATGCGCCGCCTTGCGGATCATGCCCATCGCCGCCGTCGCAAAATCCCCGCCCTTCCGAAAATAATAGAACCCCGCAGTCGCGTGCCGCGAAATGGGCCGTTTTTCCGCGGCCTCCGTCACCAGCCCCGCCTCGTTCACCCGCACATACGACCACCGCGGATGGATGGAATCAAACGCTATGGTCCCGCCATCCAAGCCGCGCTGGCGGAATCCCTGGATAATGGCAAACAGGTCGGCCCGGATGATCTGATCCGCATTGGCGATCACCAACTCCTCATCCGCCCCAATGGCCTCCACCGCCAATAGCGCCGTACATGCCGCCCCGGCCGTGTTCCCCTCCGCCACAATCACCCGGCACCCGGGCGCCAGCAGCCCCAGCACATCCGACAGATGATGCTGCGCATGATCTTCCTTGCGGATCACAAAAATGAACTGCTCCGGCTTTAGGCTTAGCAAGTTCTCGTAGATATGCTGAATAATCGCCTTGCCGTTGATCTCGATAAGGCTCTTACATCGTGGATAACCCGCCTCGCGAAACGCCGCATCGGACCCGCTCATGGGAACAAGCACTTTCATGCCGCACTCCTTTGCGCCCGGGCAATATTCTCGCAGATGCTCGGATACGTCACGTCCATCACGTCACCCACCACCATCACATGCGCCCCGGCCGCCTCCGCAGCCTTGATGCCGTTCTGGTTGTCCTCCACCACCAGGCACTGCCCCGGCTGCAAGCCCAGCCGCTGAATGGTGATCGTATACATCTCCGGATCGGGCTTGGCCCGGGTCACATCCTGGTTCGACAGCAGCAGCTCTAGGTACGGCTTAAGCGCCGCGCGCTCCATCATCAGTTCCACCGTCGCGCGAATCGAATTCGAAGCCACCGCCAGCCGATACCCCTCCGCATGCAGCCGCGCCAGCGCATACTCGTGCTGAAAGATCGGCTTGCACCGCGTATAAATCATCTCCATGGTATAGTCCTGCTTCAGCCGGTTGATGAACTCATGCAGTTTCGCCGGCAAGCCGCGCTCCCGCGACAGCATCTCCAGTTTCTTCTTCGTCGGCAGCCCGTCGTAAGTCACCAGATGGTCGAACCGGCTGATCGAATAGCCGAACAGCGCCAGGGCCTTGTTCAGCGATTCAAAATGCCAGTCCTTGGCGTCGATCAGCACGCCATCCATGTCGAAAATAACCGCCTCAATTTTGCCCATGAAAAAACCTCCGTGCCTCCGCCACCCGATCCGTGCAGAGCAAAATTCCATCCTGCTCAAAACTTGCCAGCATCCCCCACACCGCCGCCGGCTCGCGCCCGTGCAGCTCCGGCGACACCACCGCCACCTGTTTCCCCGCCGCCAGGTGTCCGCCGATCACTTCCCGCGTAAACCAATCCCCCGCCAATCCATCCAGCCACACCCCCGCCACCCGCTCATACAGCGCCGGCACCGGCTCATACTCGCTCTGCCGCACAAACACCCGCGCCCCGGCCTCCAGCCACTGCAGCGTATCCGGAATCGACATGTCAAACATAAATCCGCGCCGAATATCAAACTCCCGCAGCAGCCCCATCACCATCCCCTGCAAACCATCCGCCTTCACATTCAGCGCCAAACTTCCCGGCCGCCCCGCGTTCACATAGCTCGCCAGCATCCCGCGCAACCCCATGCCCGCGCCCACCCCGGCGGGGGGGTCATGCGAAATCACAATCTCCCCCGCGCAGTCGCGCACATCCGTCTCCACACCCAGCCCCGCCGCAAACGCCCGCTCCAGCGCCGCCAGCGTGTTCCGCTCCGCCGCCCGCTCCCACCACCCGCGATGCGCCAGAATCTCCACGCCTCCCCGCTCCCGCCCCGTGCTGTTGCGTTGTCGATCCATGCGCCATGCCACCCAGACAGATTGATCCACCCGGCCCCGCGGAACCGATAAACAAGCGGACCTGTGCCGTTTTTATCGGCCACAAGCCGTTCTTCTCGTGAGGATTCCACCTTGCGCCCGCTGCGTATTTTCTACGCCTCCGATTCCACCCCCAACCCCTGGTTCCAGGGCGTCCACTCCATCCTCTGGTACGCCAATCTCTACCAGACCCTCGTCGCCATGGGCCACGACCTCGTCCCCTTCGACTACGACCTCACCCCCGTCTTTCGCAATCTCGACCCCGCCAACCCCCGGCAGGCGGACTTCATCCGCGCCAGCCGCCCCCGCGCCTCCGCCGCCCTGCTGGCCCAAATCCAAACCGCCCACGCCCGCCAGCCCCTCGACCTCTTCTTCTCCTACTTTTTCGACGCCTGCGTCCTGCCCGAAACCCTGGACGCCATCCGCGCCCTGGGCATCACCACGGTCAACTGGTACTGCAACGCCGCCCACCAGTTCCATCTCGTGCGCGAAATTTCCCCCCATTACGACTGGTGCCTCGTGCCGGAGAAATTCCGCCTCCCGGACTATCGCGCCATCGGCGCCCGCCCCCTCTATTGTCAGGAAGCCGCCAACCCCGCCCTCTACCACCCCTACGACCTCCCCCGCGACCTCGACGTCTCCTTCGTCGGCCAGGCCTACGGCGATCGCCCGGCATACATCGAAAACCTCCTCCACCACCACATCAACGTCCGCGTCTGGGGCCACGGCTGGATCATCGACCCCCAATACCCCCCGCCCCAGGATAGCCCCCTCCGGCGCCTGCCGGCATCCGTGACCGGCGGCCCGCTCGACGATGAGGCCATGATCCAAACCTTCTCCCGCAGCAAAATCAACCTCGGCTTCTCCACCTGCGGCGAAACCCACCAGTCCGGCCGGCGCGTCGTGCAGGTTCGCCTGCGCGACTTCGAAGTGCCCATGAGCGGCGGCTTCTACATGGTCGAGGCGATGGACGAACTGGCGGAGTTCTTCACCCCGGATAAGGAGATAGTCTTCTACCACTCCCTCCCGGACATGGCGGAAAAAATCCGCTACTACCTGGCGCACGAGGAAGAACGCGAACACATCCGCCTGGCCGGTCATCGCCGGGCGCTCGCCCAACACACCTGGCGGCACCGCTTTACCGCCGCGTTCGCCGTGATGGGTTTGACCTGACGACCTGATCCCAATTCCCCGCGTCGGGTGCCATGCAACGCCGTAAACTACGCCGCCCGTTTAATTCACGAAACCCTTGTGCCATGCGGATTGCCCACGATAATTGCCGTGAAGTGTTTACGGCGTTAGGTGCCATGCTTTTGACGCTGTGAGGGCGGGTGGATTTCTGCTCGCATGTCCGGCCATGTACGTTGCACCGCATGCAATATCTGCGTCAAAAGCATGCCTGAGGGGAGCGGCCTTCATGGAGTTTCGCTCCGATTCAGGCAATGGCCCCGTCATTGTCTGGCGTCTGATCCGTTTTCTCCTCTTGATTACTCATTTCCTGCAAGCGCCTATAGAACTCCAAAATTGTGGTGTCGGCCATAACGTCATTCATCGATATCGGGCGATCCAGAGAGATCCCATCGATTGTGCGGCACCGAGACAACGCCACGTAAGTCTGCCCCGAGCAAAACGCTCCTCTGCCAAGATCGATCCTTACCGAATCGAGGGTCATGCCCTGCGACTTGTGGATTGTTATCGCCCAGCCAAGCGTAACCGGAAACTGCTTAAAGGTTCCGACGACTTTACTTACAATCCGCTTCTCAGTGGGGTCGTACTCATATTGAATTTTCTCCCAAGTCGCACGCTCCACCGTCACAGTGTTCCCTGATTTAGCGAGTTCAACTCTCAGGTAGACTTCATCGATGCTGGTCACCCGCCCCAAGGTGCCATTGAGCCAATAAGGCTTGTTGTTCTTCACGAAGATCACTTGGGCTCCGACCTTGAGCTGCAAGCGATGTGGTGCCTGAAAGCGGTCGCGCTGAACATCAAAGTTTCCTTCCACGATGGCATCAAACTCCATAATCGGCGAGTCTAGGACGTTCAAGTTCTGGCTATTGATTCCGCGTGCAGCCGCGTTGGTGGGCACGAGAAATAGCGATGGCTCGGGATTCGGTTCGCGATCTCGGTAGCATTCCCTATTGATTCGAGCAACGGCATCCCGGTGGTCACTATTGAGCCGAATCCGATCCAACAGCTCGATGAATTCCAGGTCTGTCTGGCGAAACACTTTGGTTAACTGGATTCGTAACATTTTTTCATTCTTAAACACGTCCGCTGAGAAAAAATAGGGCGTTCGATAACGGTCTGTATAGTATCGGGCAACTTCTGGATCGCGAACCACCGGCGGTAACTGTAAGAGGTCGCCAACAAATACCACCGGAATGCCGCCAAAGGGTCGCGGGTCGCCCCTTGCTTGCTGCAGTGAATTGCTGATACAGTCCACCAGGTCGGGCGTGACCATCGAAACCTCGTCGATGATCAACGCGCCCAAGCACTCAATTACGGGGATCATCTGTCTGCGAGGTGTGAAGGCTTCATCGGGATTCAGCGTGCGTGGTGGTATGCTGAAAAACGAGTGTATGGTAGAACCATGTACATTGATGGCTGCGAGTCCCGTGGGCGCGACGACAGCACAGTTTTTGACCTTCTCAGAAAGATAACGGATTAGCGTCGATTTGCCAGTCCCTGCTCGGCCTGTGACAAAAATGCCCGGACATCCTTTCCCAATCGCCTCCAGGACGAATTTATATTCTGGGAGGACCTCAATGTGTTCTGTCTCGTGGCAACTTGGGGATTTAGGGTAGCTGGGGCGTTCCAACGTAGGGGTTCGAACGGGGGAAAGCTCTCGATCAATGTGCGACAGATCGACCGGGGTTGGGGCGTCGCTACCAAGCAAACGCTTCGCAAGCTTACTTATTTCAGACCAGACGCTCATTTCATTAGCCTAACAGTAATTAGTCGGATATGCTAATGGCGAATGATTCTTACGCCCATACGCAAAGAGTCCCTTTCCCGTGATTTCGCGTGTTGATCGCCCGCGCGGCATCGGCATCATATTTCTTTCAGTGACTCCCACCCACAGCCGTGCGTCGCCCCTTCGACGGAGCATCCGCAGTGAGTTTCCACCAGTGAGTTTCCACCATTGTGCGTGTAGATTGGTCGCGATACGATTGGCCATTCGATTTGCTCAACAAGGCGTCGTATTTGAGGGTATCCCATGACGGCACAAATGAGTGACCGAGTACATTTTGAAGAGTGTCATTATTACATCGCCGGCATCAGTGGTGTCGGGCTATTCCAGCCTGCCATGCACGGTCTGTTTCCGGCACCGGTTCTCACCTCCTGCTGGCGTGGTTACGTTTGTGCTTACGCCGTGCATCAAAATCATCTGCTCTTGCGCGAGCTAATGCTTTTTCAAGATCCAGAAAAGCACCCCCAAGTCGTAATATATTGCGGTATTGCTCCCGTAACGAATCAATTCGACGCCGCCGTTTATCGTCCGCTCAACGTTCCCGTGGGCTTTACGGGTGGTCTGCTGCTGGGGGCGGGATTTATTCAAGAGCTTTATGTGCATTCAGGTTTTCCTCCGGCATGGAAATTTCAACTGGTTCGCGAACTTATTTTCGACAAGGGTGAACTGCGCACGGTGTATGATCGATCCGCACAGGCCGCAGAGTTTCGCAAGACCATCACACCGCAACAGTTGGAACCTGGTTACGACGAGGTAAGTAGTGACGAAATGCGCGTCTGGCTGGATCAAACATATACACTTCAGTACGAACGAACATAATTCGATTATAT
>CAIPTQ010000153.1 GCA_903868035.1 uncultured Phycisphaerales bacterium | reverse complement strand
TTTGGATATGCCACTTGGCGCGGGTGATGAGCTGGCAGAGCCAGGTGATGCCATGGGAGAAATCAAAAAATATCCATTTGCCCTGCGAGCGGACGCGCTGGATGACCTGGCCGACGCAGTTGAGGAGGAGGACGTTGGCCTGCCAGCGGTGTTCGGGGACGAGGATTTGCAGGACGGGCCGCCCGGTGAGGAGCTCGTTGAGATGATCGGCCAGGGCGCGGGTTTGGGGGCCTTCCATGGGGGGAAGAGTATGGGATTTGGGGTTGAGGGTCCAGAGTTCAAGCTGTTGTGGATTCCAGCATCCAGAATGAATGTGATTCCATGATAATGAATGATACAATAATTTATGAATCACATTCTTTACAATGAACGTGATTCATTCTACACTGTCCGCTGAGCCACACGCGTAGTTCTGGAGCCGCTCATGGACCAACCCATTTCCCTTCTTCGGACGCGCCTGCGCGATGCGGCGGCGGACATGATGCTGCAGGCGGCGGAGCGCGTCATGGGGGAGAAAGGCTTCAACGGCGCGACCATGCAGGAAATCGCCACCGCCGCCGGGTGTGCCGTGGGCACGCTGTATTTGCATTTCAAAAGCAAGGAGGAACTGCTGCGGGGGATTCTGCTCAAGCATGGGGTCGAGCTCAAGGAGACCATGTTCACGGCCATCGAGGGCGTGGCCGATCCGCTGGAACAGCTCCGCATCTTCATCACGGCGCACCTGGAATGGGGGCACCAGCATCCGGCGGTGATGGACATCGTCGGCGGGGCGCTGCCGATGCGGTATTACGATTTCAAGGCGAGCTTGCGAAAAATACTCCCGGAAGAGCACGAGAAAATGCAGGAAGTGGAACTGAAGATCATTCGCGAGGCCCAGGAGGCCGGGCGCATCCGCCGGGACATTCCCGCCGCGGCCCTGTGCGAACTCGTCGATGGATTCATGTTCACCGTCATGGACCAGTTCTCCGCGCGCCCGCAAGATTACAGCCTCCAGGAAAAAGTGGACCTTACGTGGGGATTCCTCACGACTGGGCTGCAATCAGGCGGAAAAGAAAAAAAGAAGTCTCATTCTGTAACGGTGAAGAAGTACGCATGAACAATGTATCACACATTATTCGGGCCGCGGCATGTGCGGTGATCGCTCTGGCGGGGATGGGGGGGTGCAATGCGCCGCTGGTCGATCGGGCGGCGGAGATGCAGCGGTTTCAGGCGGAGATGCGCCAACGTGCCGACGGGCTGGAAATCAAGCCGGGGGCGGTGCTTAGCGTCAAGGAGTGCGAGGAACTGGCGCTGCGGAACAACCTGAACCTGGCGGTCTCGCGGCTGGGGCTGCGGCTGGCGGATGACCAGGTGCGGCTGGCAATGGCGGGGGCACTGCCGCATGCGAACGCGGGGTACAACTACACTCGGCGGAGTAATGCGTCGGCGGTGTCGTTTGGGGGCACAGAACTGTCGATGGAGGACCGGACACAGGAGAGTTTTTCGCTGGCGGCGACGGTGCCGGTGCTGGATTACGGCATGACGTATTACGCCTGGCAGATCGCCAAGGACCAGCGGGCGCAGCAGCGGTTGCTGTTAGTGCGGGCGGGACAGGAACTTAGGCGCGATGTGCGGATTGCCTATGCGCGGCATGCCGGGGCGCTGCGGCAGATAAAACTGAGCGGGATCAATCTGAAGGCGGCGGAAGCGGTGCTGCGCGTGGGCGAATCGCTGGAACGGGAGGCGCTGGCGACGCATGCGGAAGTGGCGATTTTGCGGGCGGCGCTGGCGCAGACGCAGGTGGATTTGACCGTGGCGCAGCGGAAGGTGGCCGAGACGCGGCTGGGATTGATGCAACTGCTGTCGCTGCCGCCGGATATGGCGATTGCGATTGAGGAGAAACTGCCGGAGTTGCCGGTGCCGCCGGCGGCGGAGGCGCTGGCGGGTCTGGAGGACCATGCACTGCTGGTGCGGCCGGAGTTGCAAGTGCAGGATTTACAACGACATATATCGGCGAACGCGGCGCGGCGCGAGGTGGCGGCATTTTTCCCACGGCTGGATGCCAACGGGTCGTTCAACTGGACGAGCAACTCGTTTATGGCGAATCCGGCGTTTATGCTGTATGGGTTTTCGGTCGCAAGTTCTTTGCTGGACGGGGGCTCGCAGATTTGGCGGTACGGGCTGGCGCAAAAGACGCGGACGGTGGAGGAGGAGCGGACGCTGCTGCTGTCGCTGGCGGTGATGTATGATGTGAATCTACGGGCACTTATGTTGCAGCGGGATCGGGAAACGATTCATGCGCTGGAGGTGACGGAGGAGGCGCGGAAAAAGGCGTTTGAGGAAATTTACAGCTTGTACATGGCGGGACTGGAGACCGAGGCGGGCACGGCTAAAGCCTTGGCGGAACTGAACATGCAATCGCTGGGCGTGGACCGGGCCCAGACGGACTATCTGGTGACCTGGTATCAATTCCAGGACGCGACGCTGGCCGAAGAGCCGGCACCCACCCCCCCCAACTCCACCCAGCCCGCGGCGACGCAACCTGTTGCCGGGAAAGAACTTGAGAAAGGGAATACAAAATGAGGCAGGTACATATCTTCACTTCATTGGCCCTGCTGTGCCTGGCGGCGAGTGCCGGCGCGCAGGTCGGCCAGCCGTTGACGCTGGTGACGGCGCAAAGCGTGACAGCCAATACAGTTACGGCGACGGGGCGGTTGCAGCCGGTGATCACGGCGCGGTTAAGCCCGCGGGTTTCAGGGCAATTGGTGGAGTTGGGGACGGATGCGCAGGGGCGGCGGCTGGATGCGGGGATGCTGGTGACCAAGGGGCAAGTCCTTTACCGGCTTGAGGATACGACGTTTGTCAATCACGAGGCGGCGGCGGAGGCGGCGCTGAATTCGGCGCGGGCGGCGCTGGAGAATTTGCAGGCCAAGACGCGGCCGGAGCGGTTGGAACAGTTGGGGCAGGCGGTGGCGGAATTGGATTTGCGGATCGCCAATCAGGAGAAGGATGTAGAGCGGTACACGAAACTAGTGACAGTTGATAAGACGTTGCCAGCCAAGAGGTTAGAGG
This sequence comes from uncultured Phycisphaerales bacterium, assembly GCA_903868035.1. Next base: position 574 of record CAIPTQ010000153.1, on the reverse strand, counting down.
ATGTCGCGTTGGAACTGGCGGCGCTGAAGACGCAGCGGAAATCGGCGGCGGCAAGGCTGGAGGAGGCGGTGAATGGGGCGACGAAGACGGAGATTGCGATGGCGGAGGCCCGGGTGAAGGAGATGCAGGTGGCGGTGAAAATCGCGCAAGATGATGTGCGGGATACAGTTATACACGCGCCGTTTGACGGGATGATCACGCGGCGGTTTAAGAGTCCGGGGGATTTTTTGGCGTCGATGCCGCCGACGGAAGTGATGGAAGTCGTGTCGCTGGAAGAACTTGAAGTCGAATTTCGCCTGCCGGAGGCTTATTTTGGGAGGATCGCGGAGGGGAAGACGGTGGTGAAGCTGAGTTCGCCGCTGCTGCAAAGTACGCTGGATGCTAGGGTTACGCGCATCATACGGGAGATCGATCCGGCGAAGGGGACGTTCGCGTGCCGGACGGCGGTGACGGCGGGGGAGCGGGCGGGGCTGATGCCGGGGGCGTTTGTGACGGCGCAAATCGTGTTGGCGCAAGGAGTTGGGAATGTGGTGGTGCCGCAGCGGGCGGTGGTGACGGCGGCGGGGGCGGGGGG
>CAIPTQ010000152.1 GCA_903868035.1 uncultured Phycisphaerales bacterium | reverse complement strand
GGTGAATCTGTGGGAGTTGCTGACGGCGGAGCAGCGGGGGGTGATTGCGGGGATGAAGCGGGCGAGCATTGGGCCGATCACGACGGCGGCGCTGGCGAAGCTGGGGGGCGGGGAGTGGGCGGCGACGGTGGAGGCGGGACAGCATGATATTGCGGGGCTGGTGGCGGCGATTGGCGGGGGGTGAGGCTGGGGCTGGGGTGGGGGGGGAGACCGCCAAGTGGCGCGGATTTTGGGGGTGGGGTTGGCGGTCTGCCCTAACAAGATACTCTATTTTAACATTTTGGGTGATTTTTGGATTCTATTTGGCAAACTGGGTAAGTTTGTCGTGGACGGGTGATTCCTGGGATTCACGAAGGGCGAGTTCGGAGAGGGCGAAGGCGAGGTTGTCGCGGGCGGGGGTTTGGCGCGGGTCGAATTGGGCAGCAAGATGGGCGGTGATGGAGTCGAAGGCGCGAGGGTCGCGGGCGGCTTGGGCGAAGTTCGCGAAGAGTTGCAGGGTGGCGGCGGGGACGAAAAAGGCCCGGCGTAAGATTTCCGAACTGTGGGCGGGGTCGGCAGCCGCCAAACGCACAGCGGAAGATACGTGATGCGGGTGGAGGGTAAGTACATGCCGGAATGCGGCGGTGGCTTGCAAGGTGCGGCCGAGGGCGCGGGCGATCAGGCCCAGGTGATACTGATTCTCGGCATGGCCGGGGCAGTCCGCCGTGAGTGCCGCCAGGCGGTCGCAGTCGCTCTCCAACAGCGTTTGGACGCTCTGGGCGGAAGTGGCCCAGGGGGCGAGGTCGGCGCCGAGTTGGCGCTCGGTCAGTGCGCCGGCAAGTTGCTGGGCGAGTTGCGTACGCGCGAGGAGGCGCAGGGAGAGGTCGCTGAGGTGGGCCAGTGAGGCCAGAGCGGAATCGGCGCTGGGCATGGGGTGAGCGAGGAGGAGACCGGCTTCGGCGGCGAGCAGGTCTTCCAGCAGCGTGCGGGCGCGGCGGAGGGAGGCGGTGGCCCGGGAGTAGCGGCCTTGCGCAAGCAGTTGGGTGCCGCGTTTGAGGAGGCGTTCGACGGCGGTGGGCGCGGCATCCGCGGAAGCGCGGGATTGTTGGAGGCGGGTGATGCCTTCGGCGAAGTAAAGGGCGGCTTCCTGGGACTCTTCCAGGAGGAGGTGCAGGTGGGCGCGGATGAGGGTATCGAGGGGGGTGCCGGCGGAAGAATCGGAGAGGGTCCGATAGGCATCGAGGGCGGCGTGCGTGTCACCCTGGGCAGCGGCGTGGGCGGCGCGGGTGAGGAGATTGTGGCGCGGGGTGGGGCGCAGATTCAGGGGTTGGTGGGCGGTGCGGCCGAGCATATAGAGGAGGAAGTTCATGGCGTCCTTACGCAAGCGCAGAGCGGAACTGCGGGCCAAAAGCGCGGCCCGATCCTCACCACATGGAGATGTGCGAGGGGTTGATTTGGGCCTGTCGATCCGCCGTTTGCGGCAGGCCGTCGCACGGGGTGGTGCGACAGCATTAACATCGGGAAAAGTGGGGTGGGGGTTGATGAAGAAAGCGCAAAGTTCGCGCGTTGGGGGCGGGCACATCCGAGAATGTTTCAGGAGAAAATGCTGCTACTAGGCCTTGATTTCGCCATACGCCTTGGCCATTTCGGGGTAGGGGAGGATGTAGGAGTTGGTGTCGTAACGGCCGCCACGGCGGGGGAAACCGCGGCCGCCGCGGCCGGGGGCGGTGGCGGGAGCCGTGGAGGTTGCGGGGGCGGTCGCGGGCGCGGTGGCGGGGCGCGGGGAGGAGGTGGGTGTGCCGTCGAGGGCGGGCAAGGTGCTGGCGGCCATGTGGGGTTTGTTGTTGTCGTCGTCGCCGGCGTTGAGGCCGTCTTTGTCGAAGATGGCTTCGCGCCAGCGGGTGGGTTCCCAGATGAAGGTGCCGAGGCCCTTGTTGTTGGGGGCGTTGAAGAAGGCGTCGTTGACGTAGCGTTTATTGTGGGAGTATTCAAGGGCCAGGAGGGAGAGCTTGGGGTAGCGGACGGCGAGGTCGGCGAAGTTGCTCTGGAACTGGCCCTTGGTGGCTTCGGCATAACAGGACATGCCGATGATGTCGAACTGGGTTTCATACTTCAGGAAGTTTTCCACCCAGGCGCGGATGACGGTGTTGTCACGGCCCATGTGGTGGTGGACGGCGATGGGGATTTTGGGATCGTGCTCGCGGACGGCGATGCAGCCGGAGTTGATGAGCTTGGCGAAGTTTTCACCGTTGGTGCGGCGGCCGTCGGGGAAGAGCACGCCGTCGGAGGTTTCGTTGCCGACGGAGACCATTTGGGGGGGCGTGCCTTGTTCCTTGAGGGCTTTGAGGGTGGCGGCGATCCAATCGTGGGGGGCTTTGACGAGTTCGTCGAAGGTCATGTTGGCCCAGGCGGAGGGTTTGGCTTGATTGCCGGGGGAGGTCCAGGTGTCGCCATAGTGGAAGGAGAGCAGGAAACCCAGGCCGGCGGCCTGGATGCGTTTGGCGAAAATTTTGGTGTGTTCGAGGTCGCAAAACCCTTGGCGGTTATAGCCGCCGGGGGCGGCGGGATTGACGAAGATGCGGGCGCGGATGTAGTTGAACTGGTAGGACTTGAGGATATCGAGGAGGTCTTTTTTGGTGCCGCGGTCGTAGTAGAGGGCGCCCTGGGCTTCATCTTCAAGGAGCCAGGAGACGTCGGCCCCGAGGATGTAGGGGGTTTTGCGCGGCGCGGGGGCGGTGGCGGGCGGGGAGACGGGGGACGAG
>CAIPTQ010000151.1 GCA_903868035.1 uncultured Phycisphaerales bacterium | reverse complement strand
CGTTCAGCGAGTATTCCTCGCGTGCCGCATGGTAATCCGCGTTCTCCTTGAGGTCCCCCTTTTCCCGCGCCTCGCCAATCGCCTTGGCAATGACCGGCCGCCGGTCGATCATCGCCTTGAGGTCTTTTTCGAGCTTGGTTTTTTCTTCCTTGGTGACCAGTTGGCTTTCCATAGGCAATTCCCTGATCCAAAAAAATACGACAAAATAATACAGCAGCCCACTTCTGCAAGAAAATAGGCTAAAAAAACACGAAAATTATCACGCTTTACGGCAAGTTCAGGTACTCCCTCATGTGCTGATCATACACTTCCTGCGCCGGTTTTTCCGTCAAGTTCAGCCGTAATTCGTTAATCACCTTCGTCCCCTGCCCAATCCACTCGTGAAAACACGGCCCACAAACTGAATTGTGAATATGTGTCCCAAGTTCCCCGCCGAACGGGGGTTGCGCCATTTTCGCCGTCACCTGGCCGCAGCGCGAACACTTGATTTTCCCCGCCGCCGCATCTTCCGGTGTTAAAGCTTCCGCTTTCGTTTCCGGAATTGGCGCGCCTAAGTCCTTGAGGAGACTGGACATATCGTTACGCGGCATTAAATCTCCGCGGTCGTTGGCAATCCGATAGACCGCCGTCAATGTGGCAATGGCTCCGGATTTGTCGCCGGCGGCGATTTGGGCCATGCCTAACAGCGCATAAGCCTTTGAGAATGCCGCATTTAGTGCGATCACCCGTTGCAGGGCGGGTACGGCATTTTGCGGCTGGTTGGCGTCGATATAGGCCCGGCCGAGCGAGAAAAATCCAAGTTCGTTGGTCGGATCGGCTTCGGTCAAGGACTTAAAACGGTCGATTCGGTCCTGATCCATGAATAAAACTCCGTGCAAAATCGGCTAATTCGTTGCAGAATCGTATTGTAACGTTAAAAATGCAGAATTCTCCTGTACGATTAGCGGAATTCAGAGCTTGTGTCAGGCCAAGTCCGGGGATAATATGCTCCCCAGGTGTGAATGTGGGTTCACTTTTTGCACGGATGCCTTTTCCCACTTTGAGTTTTAGTGGATACTACGGGTAAGCCGATATTTGCGGTAAGGTGAAAGACGCATGGCCGATTCAAGTGAAACCGACTGGCAACCGCGCTTAGGCGAGCAATTTACCTTTGCCGGCAAGCATTACGACTTGGCCAAGGCCAAGGAACTTATCAAGGCCGCGTCGCGCCCGGTGGAGGCCAAGCCGCTGGGGATGTTCAAGGGGATGTACTACGAAGCGGTGAAAATCGATTGGGACAAGGCGGAGAAAACCGATCCGACCATCCCGTTTATCGCGGCCACGGAGGAGGGGAAACTGGTGCTCATCGACGGCTGGCACCGCTATGCCAAGGCGCTGCGGACGCGGCTGCTGGAAATTCCGGTGGTGGCACTGACGGAAGATGAGACCAAGTCGATCCGGCGGTGAGGGTCGGGGGATTTTCGATTTTTGATTTTTGATTTTCGATTTCAAAGGGTGTGGTGCGCTCGTTAAATATGCGCAAGCAGGGCGGGGTGGAATTGGTCGTAGATCGCATCAGCTTTGGTGATGAGATCGGAGAGGGATTGGCGGAGGGTGGCGGCTTCGTCCGGGTTGGGCAACAGGGGGAGGTTGACGAGCACCATGAGTTGGGCGGCGTGGACGGTGGCGTGGGCGTAGACGGCGGCGACGCCCAGGTCGGCGATGAGGAACTTATTGGTCTTGTCGAGCATGACGGCGCAGTTTTCCAGGACATTGAGGGCGAAGCCGGCGATGGTCTGGGGTACGCGGATGGCGGCGACGATGGCGGGGAGATAGTCGGGATGTTGTTGGCGGTCGGACTGGGGGAGTTTGAGGAGGGGGGAGAGGGCTTCGTAGGCGGCGATGTCCTCGGCGATGAGTTCCTGGAACATGGCGGCGGCAGTGTTGAAACCGGCCAAAGCGCGCCGCGTTTGGGCATCGTGTGCGGCAAAGGCCTTCTTGCCGACGGTGTATTCCATGGCCATGGCGGCGAGGGCGGCGGCGAGGGCTCCGACGAGCGCGGCGACGGAGCCGCCGCCGGGGGTGGGGGATTTGGCGGCGGTGGCGGCAAGGAAGTCCTTGATGGTCATTTGCGGAAGGTCATTCACGAAGGTTCCTTTCATGAGTTGGAGCACATAGGGTATATCGCGGCAGGCGGATTGCCAAACACCGCCGAGCAATTCTTTCGCCCCTGATACGGGGCGAATCCATGGGACGGCGCCGCGGAAAGATATTTATCAATTTTTTTGAACGCGGCGGCGGTTTGGCGCACTGAAGGGGTGGAACTCATGAAAGGAGTTGATATGCGGTATCGGTTGGCTTTGGCGGCGGCGGTGGCGATGGCGGTGCTGGGCGGGTGTAATGGGGCGTATACGACGCCGGGGGGGCGGGCGGATTTTTCGCGGCTGGGGCTGACGCCGGAGGCGGCGGCGGCGCTGACGGATACTTCGGTGCAGCAGACGTTGGCCAAGAAGCCGCTGGTGACGTTTCCGGCGGCGATCGCGGTGGTGCGGGTGCAGGCGGCGGATTACAACTCGTATTCGTATGACCGGTATCGGACGCCAACGCCGCGGGGGGCGTACAGCGTGATGACGATACGGGACATTGAGAAGGAGGAGGATTTTGAGGCGTTGGCGAAGCTGCCACGGGTGGAGGGCGTGGGGGGGATCAAGCGGATTCTGCTGGATAAGACGCTCAACAGCGATTTGGAACTGCGGAACGCGGCGGCGAAGTTGAATGCGAACCTGCTGCTGTATTACACGCTGGATACGATGTTTGACACGCAGACGCATGTGGCGCCGTTGGGGCTGATTACGCTGGGCATCGCGCCCAACAAGGAGGCCAAGGTGACGTGCACGGCGTCGGCGGTGCTGATGGACACCCGGAACGGGTATGTGTATGCGGTGGTGGAATCGACGGCGTCGAACAACCAGCTGGCCAACGCATGGACGAGTGCCGAGGCGATGGACCAGGTGCGCCAACGCACGGAGCGGCAGGCGTTTGAGGGGCTGGTGCGGGATTTTGTGAAGGAGTGGGGGAAGGTGGTGAAGGTGTATGACAAGCCGGCATCAGCGGCGGCGGCGCGAGGGGAGTGAACCACAAGACACGAAGGCAGATAGAATTGTAAATTTGAGATTTCAGGGTATCATCGACCGGTCCAACGCTTTTCACACAATAATTGCATCATCATTCTCAAGAGGCAACCATGAAGTTTCATCACGCAATTTTCTTCATCTCACTTGTTTGCTCCAGCGTTGGCTGCGCGGGCCCGGCAATCAGCAATTCAAACGCAGCCGGAACCCAGTCGGACCTGATCCGCACCAAGGCCGGCGAATATCTCGGCAGATTGGGAGACAACAGCAGCGGCGCGAAGATTAACGATATAACGCTGTTGGGCCTAAACTGGTATCGCATTCGGTTCACGCCCGGCGGCGAGAAGATGGGCGGGCCGGACTATCATCTGCTGATCATGAATACGGACGGGCGACTACTGCACATTGATTCAGCCGGGCGCGTTGTGAGCGCCGATCCGGTGCGCACGCAGCAAATCATGGCGGAGATCGCCGGGCCGATGAACGGGGATGGCGACTATGCGCGCTGCGTGTACCTCTACCTGAAAATCTGGCGGCCGGAGGAAACAGTAATGATAAACCGGCTGCGTGACATTCCTGAATATGATGATCATCCCCTGCCTCCGGACCTGGCCGGAGCCGTGCGCGGGCCATGGTCGGAGCGAATCGAAAAGGGGGCTCGCTATACGTGCTACACATATCGGCGCGCGGGGGGATTGGTGGAACGGTGGGAGTTTGTGTTTCAAGATGGAATGTACAGCGGGTGCGACTCTATTCGGATTCACGGTAATGTGGGAGGGGCATTCTGGTACGAATGATCGCGGTGGAATTGAAACACGACACGAAGGCACGAAGAATTATTTGATTATAATGGGTACGGTTTGACGCAAAGGACTCGATTATGGGCAAAATGTTATATGTGGCGGTGCTGGCATTATGCCTGACGGGCGGGGCTATGGCGCGGGGGGAACAGGTGGATAATCCGGCATATGCGTCGTGGGCGGCGTGCAAGATCGGCACGACGGTGACGCACAAGCAGACGATGCAAATCACCTTCGCGGGGATGAATGCGCCCCTGCAAATTGAGATGGTCATCACGCAGACGCTCCAGGAGATCAAGGCGGAGGCGATCACGGTGGAGGTCACGACGGCGGCGGTGGCCAACGGGCAGCCGGCGCCGTCGATGTCACAGCCGGCGAAGAAGACGCTCATCGCGGCGAAGATTGAGAAGGGGGTCGTGGATGTGCCGGCGGACATTCCCGCCAGCCAGGTGAAGGACGTGAAGGCGGGGAAGGAGGCGATAGAAGTGGCGGGGAAGAAATATGAGGCCACGACGGTGGAATTCACGCAGGCGGGCAGCGGGGGGTTGGGGCCGGACAACACGGAGCTGAAGGTGTGGTCGGCGGCGGACGTGCCGGGGCGGTTGATCAAAATGGAGGGTCATGGGAAGGCGCCGGATCCCTCGGGATTTAAGGTGACCAAGACGCTGGTGGAGGTGAAGGGGAATTGAGTGGGGCCTTTCGTATAATTTCGGGGTGGTCGCGGAAGGAAGTCATTTTTGGGGGGCCGAGAGAAAGCGTTGCACGCGTGCGCGAAGCCGGGGAAGGTTCCTGGTCTGGCATTCCCAGACGGTCAGGACGCGCCAACCCAGACGCCGCAGGGCGCGACGAGTGCGCTGATCCCGTTGCACATTGCGGGCGAGCTTATTCATCCAGTATGCGCGGCGCGAAAGAGCCGGCCCTCCGGGCCTCACGGAGGGAGGCGTGCCGTAGCCGCGGGCTTCCGCCCGCGGCTACTGGAAGCCGCCGCTTCGCGGCTCCGGGAGTAGTCTCTTCGCGCTTTGCGGCTCCGGAAGTAGTCTCTTCGCGCTTTGCGGCTCCGGAAGTAGTCTCTTCGCGCTTTGCGGCTCCGGAAGTAGTCTCTTCGCGCTTTGCGGCTCCGGAAGTAGTCTCTTCGCGCTTTGCGGCTCCG
>CAIPTQ010000150.1 GCA_903868035.1 uncultured Phycisphaerales bacterium | reverse complement strand
GCGCCGTCTCGACCGCCGATGGCTTGCGCGTGGCCCAGATCATGGGTATCCGGTGCTGGCTATGGTTCTTCATGAGGCGGTGTGTCACCGTCGGAGGTTCGACGCTTTTCAGGCCCGGATTGTTCACCAGGGCAACTCACGCCAGCCCCCGATCATCCAACTGCTGCTCGTTCAGACCCAGATAGTGCCCCAACTCGTGGAGCAAGGTGGTGCGGACCTCCTGCCGGAATTCGTGAGGTCCCCCGCCTTCGTCGTTTATCATTTCCCAGGTATTCTCCAGGAACAAGATGATCTGGGGCGGCAGGTCAGCATAGGGGCTTTCCGCATATTCGCCGCCCACAAATAGCCCCAGGGTGTCGGGGGCCAACCCCTCGGCCACCAGTTGCTCGTTCGGATAGGGTTCGTAGGTCACCGGCAGTTGACGGGCGCGGTCGCGCAGGGCGCGCGGCAGCGAGCGGAGGGTGCAGTTCACCTCGGTCCGCGCCAGCCCCACCAAGTTCTGCCAGTGGCTGGACATGGTCAGTAATCATAGAGACCGCTGTCGCGGCTGTAGCCGCCCCCGCCCCCCATCCCGCCTTCGTCCCCCTCGTCGCCCATCAAGCCCCCCAGCACATCGCCCATGTCGGCTTCGATTTTTTCCGGGTCCTCGCCCGCTTCAAGGCGCTTGATGGCGATATCCATCTCCTTGGGCATGGTGCCGGCCGGCATGAGATCTTTCATCTTGCGCATCATGTGGGCCATGTGCTTGGGATTGTTCTCGTCCAGATGCTCCATGTCACGTTCCAACTCGCCCATAGCGCGTTCGACGCGCGGATCGTCAAAATCCGGGGCTGGCCCTTCGCCCCCCGCCTCGGGGCCCATCGCGGCGGCGGGTTCCTGGGCCCCGCGGGGCGCGGCGAAGCGGCTGACCTGTTTGGACATGCGCTTGTTCCCACAACGGGGACACTCCGGCAAGTGGTCAGGGTTCAACCGCTTGGACAGGAAACTGAAAATGACCCGGCAGTGCGGGCAGGCAAATTCGTAGATAGGCATGGTGGTTGTTCCTCCGATAATAGCGAAGACTGAAGGCACGCACGCGAAATGCATGGTCGCGCGTCCAGCCACCGTTGGCCGGCCGCCAGACCCTGGCGGGCCCACGGATGAGTGGGCCAATCTTGTTCACGGCGAAACATCGGTCGTTATTCCGCCCAGAACATACCCTTGAGACCGCTTTGCGACAAGCGTTCGCTCAGGGCTTGGAGATACGGTAAAAACGCCGGTCGTATTGCCAGACATCCGGATCCTGCAGGATCAGGGTGGATGAGCCCGGGGTGAAAACATTGATATCATTCCACCCGGCGGCGTTGGTGGTTAAGTTGCCGGCGGCCTGGAGGTGATAGATGACGCCCGGCACCAGATTCGTAATCGAGAGAATAATCGGTGGATGCACGCCCACTCCGAAGCCGGGCGGATTCAGGAACCCAGGGGTGGGGACCGCGCAACCGGGCACGCGATCCAACGCGGCGATTTGGGCGGGCGGCATCACCAGGCTGTAGAGCCGAATACGGGCCACGGCCCCGCTGCTGTCCTCGCTGCCATCGTCCTTGAAAAAGCGGAGTTCATTGGGGGCGCTGATGACGGCGATGCCTGTGGGGTCCGCCACCGAGAATTGCTGCACGCCATTCACGTAGCCGCACGCCACGCCGGTGGCACTGTCGCGCGTCAGAACCACCTGAACATACTGGCCGGACGCCACGCTGGAAGCGGGTCCCTGGGCAAGGCTGTAAAGGGACAGACGGCCGTTCACGACGTAGAGCCCCAAGTCGGTCGTCGCCGTCTTAAAGTCAAGCACCCGGCGGTAGCCATTCGTCAGGTCGAAACG
>CAIPTQ010000149.1 GCA_903868035.1 uncultured Phycisphaerales bacterium | reverse complement strand
GCTGGCGGCGATCGCTTCGGCAAGTGGCGGGGGCGGAGACACTCTGGTTATCGCCCCCCTCGTCTCCACCTACATCGCCCCGGCGTTCTCGACGCTGGGGGCCGACGTGCGCGACCTGTCGCTGCCGCAGCATGCCGCGGCAACCTTCACCTGGGCCATCCTGGACAGCGCCGGCACGGCGGTGGACCTGTCAATCAAGACCGTGCGCTTTGTGGTGCATGATGACGAGGGCACGGTGCTCTTTGTCCTGGAAACCGGCGGCCACGGCGTGGCCGTATCCGGGTCCGATCACAACCAGGTGGTCATCACAGCACCGAATACTGACACTGCGGAAGCGGGCAACCGGTTCTACAAACTCTGGAACACCACTGATAGCGCGCTGCTGGCCAGCGGCGAGTTCAACGTGCTGGCCTGCCCGATCGGGAGCAGCCCGGCGTAGATCGAATCATTGAGACATTGAATCATGGGATCATTGCCCAATGCCTCAATCCGTCAATGACCCAATGACCCAATGACTCGATTCCTCTCATGATCGAACCGACCGGATATCTTTCGCTGCCCATGGAGAACCTGCGGCAGGTCGTGGCGCACTGCCCCTCCTGGCAGAGCTGGTGCCGGGCCGCCAGAGATGCGGCTGCCGCGGGCCAGAGCATCTATCTGTGCGCCCCGCCGGCGCCAGACGACAACAAGGCGTTCGGTAAAGACGAATTGCGCCTGCTGCGCCCCATGGCGGTGGTGCTGTGGCGGCCGGGGTTCCGGTCCGAACGCAAGGCGCTGGCCCTGTACCGCAACACCGGTTCGCTGGGGCTACAGATCGAGGCGGACGTTCCCGAGCAGGTCGCCGACGATGAGCGGGACAGCGAGATCGACTTCCTGAACAAGCTGGGGGCGGTGATCGCGGACATGGCCATCGGCGTGGACCAGGGCCTGGGTTACCTGGTCCCGATGTCGATCGCGGTGGAGAGCGTCAAGCGGGCCTCGCTGAAGAGCCAGGCGTCGGAAGGGGACTACTTTGAGGCGATTTTGAGCGTGGAGTGGGCGAGCGGATGAAGGGGATTGATTCGTTGATTCATCGAATCATTGAGGCATTGAAAGCAATGATTCAATGAGTCGATGTAGCAATGACTCAATAACTCGATTGGAGTTCATATGCCGGCTGCTGCTATCTGGAAACCATCGGTTATCGTGACCGCGGACGGTCAGATCAACCAGATCACCAATTCGTCGATCGACCCGGGCATCAGCCTGAACCTGCTGCGCGGCGAAGGGAAGATCGCGCCCCAGTTCGGCGCGGTGGGGCAACGCAAGCCCTCGGCGTCCTTCTCCACCACGGCGCTGAAGCGGGTGCTGGACTGGATCGGGAGCAAAGGCAAATACTACACCGGCGGCGCCACCATGTACCTGGCCAAGAAGGCCCTCGGCGGAGGGTTTGCCGGGGCCACCAGTCATGTTTCGCTGACGGCGGCCAAGTGCCTGATCCTGCCGCGCACGCTGCGGGCCACGCAGGGCGAGATCGCCACCCTGGACTGCGAGGTGTACATCATCTCCTCGGATGGGCTGGCAGCGGCGCTGACCTACGCCGCGTCGGTCAGCCTCCCCACCATCGCACTGACCGACCAGGCCTGGACGCTGGGGCCGGCCTCGATCAATGGATCGGTGCTGACGGGACTCTCCAGCATGGAGATCACCTTTGGGCTGACCGCCAAAACCATCTTCGCCGATGGGCAGGAGCTGCCGGCGTTCTGCTGCATCGAGAGCCAGGTGAGCCAGATCCGCGTCACCACCTATGACGTGACCGCCCTGAACAGCTTCCTGGCGGGATCGGCGGTCAATTCGGCCAGCCGGGTGTTCCTCCGCGCCAAGGCAAACGAAGGCGGCAACGTCATCGACGCCACGGCCAGCCACATCAAATTCGAGATCACCACCACGGGCATCATCCACGCCGGCCCGGCCTCGGGCAGCGACGAGGGCGATGAATCGCTGGAAGTCATCTGGAACGCCCTGGACGATGGCACCAATGACGTGCTGGTGATGAACACGGCGTGCGCGATAGTGTGAGAAGAATTGAATCATTGAGACATTGGGTCATTGGGTCATTAAAGCAATGATTCAATGAATCAATGGATCAATGAACCGATCTGACTTTCGGAGTCACCTTGAGCAGTTCCCTCGGAATCTCGGCTTACGCAGCTCTCGGCCATACGGTGGCCTCGCCGCTGGACCTGGGGGCGCTGCTCCCCACGGACCAGGGCGTGGCCACGGTGGCGCAGGTGCGGACCTTGCCACTGGGGCGGACCATCTTCGTTGACCCGGTTCTGGGCAGCGACGCCAACAGCGGCGCGTTCGGAGCGCCAGTGGCCAGCATCGCTCAAGCAATCACAAATGCCAATGCACTCAGCCCAGCTCCGGCGCTGGCTACGCCGGC
>CAIPTQ010000148.1 GCA_903868035.1 uncultured Phycisphaerales bacterium | reverse complement strand
GTCGATTTATCCAGCGCATGGTCGAGCCCGATCTCGCCCACGGCCGCAGGTGCGCCCGCCAGGTATTCGCGCAGGAGGGCGAGCCAATCAGGAGTTCGCGCCCCGACATACCAGGGGTGGAGTCCGAACGATACGCTAACCCCCTGAAAACGCTGGGCCAGGGCCCGGACCTGCGGCCAGTCGGCGGCGCAGCTGCCGCAGCACATCATCCTGGCCACGCCGTTGCCTGTCGCCCGCCCCATCACGGCGTCAAGCTGCGGCAGGAGGCGTTCATCCTGCAAATGGCAATGGGCGTCAAAGAGTTGCATAGATCCGTGTTGATCTCCGTCGTTGCCATGCTACATACTGCGACGCGAAAGGGAAGCGGGAAGTGCCACGATGAAAGCCTACGTCAAATCGAGCGACTCGAAGGCGCACATTCGCGAAGCGCGCGGGAAGTTCGCCTGCATGGCGTCCGCCTATTTCCTCGGGGTCTTTAATGACAATTTCTTCAAGCAGACTGCCATGGTGCTTGCGGTGGCCGCCGGGCTGACGAACAGGCAGGGGTACGTCCTCATGATGTACACGTTGCCCTTTCTGCTGTTTGCCGCGCCGGCAGGGTGGTGTGCCGACCGGTTCTCCAAGCGCCGGGTCGTGATCACGTCCAAATGGTTTGAACTGGCGGCCATGCTCTTCGGTGCCGCCGGAGTGTGCACGGGTTACTGGCAACTGATCTTCGCCATGCTGTTCATCATGGGCATGCAGGCGGCCTTCTTCAGTCCGGCCTTGAACGGCTCCATTCCGGAACTGTTCCCCGATTACTACGTGCCACGGGCCAACGGGATCCTCCGGGTGTTGATCACGCTCGCGATTCTGTCCGGCGTGGGAACAGCGGGCGTGTTGCTCGACCGCCCGGGCACGGGTTGGTGGGGCATCGAAATGGGGCGGCTGCTGGTGGCGGGCACCGTGGTGGGGCTGGCGCTGCTGGGTATCGTGGTCAGCTATGGTGTGCCCCGGCGGCCGGCGGCCGATCCCGCGGTCCCCTTCCCCTGGGGCGGGCCTTTGCACACGCTCAGGGATTTGCTGGCGACTCGCAAGGATCCGCTGCTGGCATTGTCTATCGCGGCCAATGTGTTCGTCTGGTTTGTGGGGTCACTCGAAATCCTGATCATCAACCCGATGGGGCTGCAGGAGTTCCACATGAGCAAGACCGCTACCAGCGGCCTGCTGGTGAGTCAGCTTATGGGTATTGGCATTGGCGGGTTCACCTGCAGCCGGCTGGTGCATGGTCCGCGATGGTATCGCATGGTGGGGCCCCTGGGCATTCTGATGTCCCTCGCGATGCTGGGCATGACGCTCACCCCGGGGCTCCCGGAGCCATTCCGCACGCTGGCGCTGTTTGCCGGTTCGTTCCTGTTGGGCGCATTGGGCGGGGCCATCCTGGTGCCCATGGAGAGTTTTCTCCAGGTGCGACCGCCCCCCGACCGTAAGGGCGCGGTGTGGGCTGCGGTGAACTTTGTGGTGTTCGGCGGCATCCTGCTCTCCGGGTTTGTGGCCAACAAACTGAACGCGCACTGGGCGCAGACGGAGTCGTTCGGGTTTATCGGGGCGGCCGCTCTGCTGGTGAGTGTGGTGTTGTACGTGCTCTATCGGCGGGAGGGCCGGCGGGAGGCGCGCTGATGCTGAACTGGCTGATTCGGGCCGTGGTATCGGGACTGCTCACCTTGCGCTACCGCGTTCGGGTGGCCGGCGTGAATGACGTGGCCGGGCGTGGCGCCACCGGCATCCTCTTCCTGCCGAACCATCCCGCTTTGATAGACCCGGTCATTCTGGTGACGGCGCTCTATTCGCGTTTCAAGCCGCAACCCCTGGCCGACAAGGATCAGGTGAACCGCCCCGTTGTTCGCTGGCTGGCGGCGCGGATGCGCACGATCGCCATTCCCGATCCCGGAGTGTACGGCGACGCCTGCCGTGCGGAGCTGGACGAGGGTATTGCCCGTTGCACGGCGGCGTTGCGCCAGGGTGGGAACGTCGTGCTCTACCCGGCCGGCCACATCATGCACGGCCGGTATGAGGATCTGGCGGCGACCAGCGCGGTGGAGACGATTCTGCGGGGCGTGCCCGAGGTCCGGGTGGTCCTCGTTCGGATGCGGGGGCTTTGGGGAAGTTCGTTCAGTCGTGCCGCGGGGCAGGCCCCGCACCTGGGGCGGGTCATCTGGAAAGCGATCCGTTCCATTCTGCTCAATGGCGTGTTCTTTTCGCCGCGCCGCGAGGTAACCATCGAATTGTGTGAACCCAAAGATCTGCCGCGGCAGGCGGCACGGGC
>CAIPTQ010000147.1 GCA_903868035.1 uncultured Phycisphaerales bacterium | reverse complement strand
TGGGGGTGGTGGGGTGAGCGGGGGACACCGCCAAGGCGTGTGGGGTGGGTTGGCGGTCTGTCACGGTAAATTACCCAGAGTGCCGGGGGGCCGGGCTTTCTGGGCGCTGCGCGACAGGATGGGTAATGGGGCTCTTTTGAGACCGCCATCGAAAGGGCCGACTTCATTTGTAAACCGTGATAGAGAGACTGAGCGACCGCAAAGCTGCGACAAGGACGAGGACTGATTCAGAGGGGAGGAACATGAGAGGGTAATCATCGGCCCCGTCGTCCAGTGAAACCAGGGTCATTCCATGGGAACTCGAGGCTGAGCCTATGACCTTAAGGCCGCGCTCAAGTTCCATGCGCAGGCTCGCATAGTTGTCCCATGCGAGGTTGAGCGAACGAGCTGACCGCAAACTCCTCAATTGCTCCACGACTTCGGCAAGGCGCTCCCGCCAATCGACGATTGCCAGGAGCTTTTCGGACTGGCAAAAGTCAATCAGCGATACCCAGAATTCTTCTGCTTCATCCGGCGTTTCGAGATTATTAGCCATCGATTTTTGCCATGCTTTCATAAGGACGGCATCGGAGCGGAACAGGATGCCAGCGGCCTGTTCGATAGCGGGCGGGAGGTCCACCAGCCGGTGCTTCCGCGCCTCGAGCGGCCATGTGTGGCGGATCTCTCGGATCGCCATTTTGATTCGCGGGCTGTTGTACGCGACCTGAACCCTGTCGATCGCCGCGTTAATGGATTTGGTGTTCGCCTCTTCGGGCATTTGGCGTTCGGCGGCATAGCAGCAGAGTGCATCCAATGCGGCAAGACAGTGAAATTTGTTGAGGCTTAACCACCGCTCCAAGTGATTCCAAGGCGTTTTGAGCGCGAAAAGAAGTGCTCCCCAGTCGGAGCTAACGGGGGACTCGATGTGTTTTTCGAGCCAAGTCACCCCGCTTTCGGTCCCAAGCGCGAGAATGGCATCGCGCACTCCGAGCTGGCCAAGGCGGCTGTTGCGCTCTGAAGGCGAGAGTTTGGCCAAATCATCCAGGATAGGCATCACACTTCCCTCGCTAAACCCGCCTGAAGGCGGTCCTCCAAGCCTCAGAGGATGAAAACGGCGGAGGCGATGACGGTGGTCCAGAGGCCGTTTTTGTCGCCTTCGGCGGTTTGGACGATGTTGCGGGTGCGGACGATGTTGCCGGACATGCGGTAGATTTCCTTGCGTTCGTCGTAGTTTTTGGCGGGGTCGAAGGGGATGCCGAGGGTGGCGGCGAGCATGGTGGCGGCCATGTCTTCGACGAAGTCGCCGATGCGTTCCTCGGTCATGCCGAAGCCGTGGTGTTCGGCCATGTAGCCGTACTGGTCTTTTACGGGGAGGGCGACGCCGATGCCGGCGCAGAGGAGGCGGTTGGGCTCGTCGGAGGAGGATTCGGACCAGGCGCCGTAGACGATCTGGCCGGGGGTGAGGCGGCGGAGGCCTTCCTGGACGGTGATGATTTTGCAGCGGGAGGGAAGAATGCCGGAGACCTGGACGAGGTTGTATTTTTCGATGCCGGCGTGGCGCATGGCCAATTCGAGGGATTGCGGGCGATAGCGGTGGCGGCCGGCGCCTTTGGTGAAGAAGACGGCTTTGGGGACGGGGGCGATGGATTCTTCGGCCATGCGGGGGGACTCCTGTGGGGAAGAGGATGGGCGTATTGTAACGTGGCGCGTTGTCTGTGGTTAGTGGTTAGTGGTTAGTGGTCAATGGTCAGTGGCCACTCATCTCAGCCCCGGCACTTTGGCGGCGCGGGCGAGCCAGTCGTTGATTTGTTCGGGGCTGATGAGGAGCGGGTAATTCACCTGCCATTTTTTGCCCAGGTAGTCCAAGGTGGCGGCCGGGGGATACGCCGGGAGGGAATCGGAAACGGCCTTCACGGCGGCGAGGTCTTTTTTGTAGAGGTCGTAGGCGTTGTTGAGCTGCCCCTGAGTTTTGGCGGCCACCATCTGGTTGAAGTGCAGGGCGGCCAGCGCGGCCTGGGTGCGGTACTCAAGCTGCACCTGGTTGGTCAGCAGCTTGGTGTAAAGGATCAAGTATTCCTTCTCCGGCAGCAGCGGCCGGGCCCGCGCGAGGTCCACGAGGCATTTTTTGGCGGTTTCCAGGGCCGCGGCTTTCTGCCGGCGGAGGTCGTCCAGGAAGATCGGATCGCCGGCCAGCACCTGGTTGAGGGTCGGGAGGTAGGTTTTGTCCCAGCGCCACATCTGCCAGTTCACATTGCTCGCGGGGTACTCGCCCATCAGGTCCGAATACGGCAGGGCGACGAAATAGCTGGGCAGATCCTTCACAAACGGCCCGCGCGTGTCGCCATAGGTGAAGGGGCCGATGGAGAGCATCTCGGCCACCACCTCCGGCGTGGGCTTGAGGGCGGCGATGACGGCGGGAGCGGCTTTCTCGCCGTAGCGGTAGACGGCCCAGCGGGTCCAGATGTCGTCGGTGTTGTCGGCGGCACCGGCGGCCAGCAGGCCGAGGGTCCAGAGGTTGACTTCGTTGGGCGTCCAGAGGACCGAGGCGTCGTAGCGGTCCACGCGCACGCAGACGCCCGTGACGTTTTTCGTCAGGCCATAGTCAAACTGCTGTTGGAGCCGGTCCACCATGCAGTTGGCGACGTTGTCGCTGAGGAAATACTCGCCGGCCACGTCGTATTCGACGATCTGCGGATGATTGCCCACCGCGCCGATTTCCGCGGCGTTGCCGCCGCGCATCTGCCAGTCCTGCGGGACGGCCTTGGTCATGATGACGATGTCGTCGGGCATTTTGCGGATGGCCGCCATCACGCCTTCGAGCTCGTCGGGCCGCCAGACGAAGGTGCGGACGATGAACGTTTTGCCATACTGCCGGCATTTCTGGTCGATGAGGTTGACCACCTTGAGCATGATGGGCTCATCGGTGGCCCGGAACTGGGTCTCCACGGTGGTGAGCACCAGGCCGTCGATGTTGGGCAGGGCCGAGGTGAGAATCCATTCGTAGCGTTGGTCGAGCAAGTCCCAGACTTTGGCGTTGTCCACCGTCACGGGGCCGAGGTAGCCTGGCGAGCGTGCCGGGGGCAGGTCGGCGATTTCATGCACCCAGACGGTGACTTTCATGCCCAGGGAGTGGCAATAGTCGATGATGTGCTCTTTGGCGTCGCGGGCGGCGAAATCCTTGATGCCGGCCTCGTTGGAGCCTTCGAGCTGAATCTGCACGCCGTTGAAGCCGAGCTGGGCGGCGAGCTTGATGAGGTTTTTGTCGGCACGTCCGCGGTGGAAGGAGACGATGCGGTAGTCGAGCGGCGGGCGGACCTTGCCGATGGGGATGGTGAAGAAGGGGATGGAGGCGGGTTCCGGCGGGCGATGGCGGGCGACGTAGATGGCGAGGATGCCCTGGGCGTGGGCCTGGCAGGCCGTCCGCCAGATGCGCCACTGCCGCCGGGGAGGAGGGGGGGTAGGGGGAGAAGGAATGGGTTCAGACACCGGGGACCTCGCTGCCAGCGCGCCAGAAACGTTGCGGGGGATTATAGCAAGTTGGGGGAGGGGCGGGTGGGGCGGGAGGCCGGTGGGCCGGTGGATTAGCGTGCCGGCTGCGGGGGAGCGATGAGGGCGGGGAGGGTAGCGGGCAAAATGGGAAGATATCCGGCGGGGTGGGTTTGGGGGGGCGGCATTTCGAACGGTTCGATCAGCGTGCCCAGATCGCTCAAACGAGCGTTCGGTCCACTTGAGAGAATAGGCTGCGGTTCACTGGCGGAATGTACCACCAACATTTTCAGGTCGTTGAACGATGGTTCCAAGTAATAGCGCTCAAACCGGAACACTGTCTGCTTGGCCCCAATATTGGCGGCAACCAGTCGGAGATGCTGCGCTTCCAGGGCGAGTCGTACGTCGTCGCTGGTCAGACCGTGAGTCAGCAATGATGCATGATTTAACGTGACCTCAAGGACGTGCTTTCGTAGGAAGTAACGCTTTCCAGTTCCCTCTACGCTCCACCCTCCTTCCAGTTCCAGCGGTCCGCGTGCCATAGCCGCCGGATCTAATACCACTGCCGCATCCATGACTGCCGCCACGTCCGCGCCCTTCATTGCGGTTGACCCTCCCATCGGACGCGTTCCGGGATCAGTCAGATGCAAGGCCGAATCACCGGCGGGGAATACAAAAGCGGGTGGCATACCCGCCGGCGGCACCATGTTCGCGGCCGCGGCGGCCGCATGTGTGGCCGGGGCGGTGGCGGGTTGGGGCGGTATGATTTGGGGAGTTTGCGTGAGGATGATTTCGACATTTTTACCCGCGGCATCACGCTGACCAAAACCGGTGGCTTCCACCCGATAGCCGCCCGCCAGGGAATACCGGCCCATGAACGAATTGCCGTTCCACATCATGAAGCCGACGTCATCCTTAACCGGCGGGAGAACGATTTGCAGATCCGTGTACGTCATGCCGGGCTGAATCAGCGCGGCCAACGTCGTGTACCGTTGTCCCAAATCCGCAATGTTCTGGGCGTTGATTTTGGCGGCGGCGGCTTGCAAGGCCTCGGGGGTTACCGCATCCAGAACCGTGAAGCGCAGGGGCACAAGGTCCATTTTGCCCTTCCAGAGGGTGCCGGCTCTTTGGCCCACGGCATTCGCGGGATTGCTGAAAGTGCCAAGTATGGCGTAGGTGCCGGGCTTGAGTTTCCAGTGCTGGTTTCCGACATGGAGCGCCCCATCCCGGTTTTCGCTGGATTGGCCAAGAATTCTGCCGACGCCGCTTTGCGCCGGACTCAGGTACATCCAGCCGGGATTCGCGGGGACCTCGTCAGGCTTCTCGGGAGTCACGATCTGATCCTTGGCGTCGCGCAGTTCCCATTGGTAACAGGTCGGATCGCCCGGCGCAATCGCCAACACCGTACCGGAGGTGTTCCAGAAGCGGAGGCTGACTTCCAGCCCCAGTTTGGGGGCGAGGTATCTTCCGCCCGTGAGTTGGACCTTTAAGCCGTCAACCTCCTTGGACCAGCCGGGCTCGTCTTCCCACCACCGACCGTTGGCAGGGCGCGACGCAGTCGCAATCTTCCCTGCTTTGTCCGCCGCCTGCGTGGTGGTGCCGCGTTGTGTGGCGGGCTGACCGATTAGCCGCAGCACCTTGCCCGTGATCTTGTCGCCGGGCTTGGGAGTGACGGCGATTACATCACGCATGGGCGTCGGCAAACTTTCGGCGGCTTGCAGAGTATATTCCACGCCGGGAATCAAACCTTCCGCGCGGAATTTGCCCTGGCCCAGATTCACGAAGACCGGATGACCGACGTTGTAGTAAGCCAGGCTGTCCTTGAATACGGACCAATCTCTCTGGCCGATGCGGAAGAAGTAATCCGGCTGTCCGTCCACCGCCGGCTGGTCCTGGCCGTCGAGGATGGTGAATTCCACGGAAGCCGTGGGGGCCAGGCGCAGTTGTTGTGCCGGCGGCAGGGTTGGATCGAGCGTGGTGGTTTCCACTTGCAGCATGCCCGCGCGCGTTTGGTCGGCATTTTGCGCCAGCATCTGAATCTGGATGACTTCATCCCCCTTGAATTCTCTGTGCCGCAAGAGATACACACGCAAATGTCCGGTGGCGTCGGTTGTACCCCGACGGAATGCACCCATGCCGTTGGGGTCAATCGGGTCGGTGACAATATCAGAACCCGCGGCGACCGCCGGCAACCCCAGTCGGGCGCGGGTTGCGGAAAGGGTCGCACGGGCCGAAAAGTCGTGCATCCAGTAGATGGTAGTAAATGTTGCCACACCCGCCGCGGCCGACCCGTCGGCATTGACCACTTGAACATCAATACCCGGCGCGCTCTTGACCAGAATATCGACATTCTCCAGATGCTGCCCCTCGACCAGCGTGAGCGTCTGTGGCTCGGCGGGATAATACTGCTCGCCGGCGCCACTGCAGTCGAGTTTGCACGTGCGCGGCAGCAGATTGAAGCGATAACGGCCCTGCTCATCGGTGGTTGCATACCCGCCATTTTGTGTTTCATACGTGAGCTGGACCGAGGCTTTGGGCACGGGCTGGCGGGTCTGGGCGTCGAGGACGCGGCCCGCGACGGAGGCCAATTGCTGATAGAGGTTGCCGGGCTTCATCGTCGTGCCGACGTCGCGCGGCGCAATGCGGAAAATAAGGTCTTCGCTCCACTGGCTCTCCATGCGCTGACCCAAACGCAGGACATAGCCCTGATTGACCGGCGGGGCATTCTTGAATATATACTTGCCGTCCGCATCCGTGACGGCGGTTTGCGCGCCCTGTTCATAATTGGCGAGGACCAGGTACACGGTGACGCCCGCTACTCCCTTACCGCCAGGTTTGTCGAGTACCTGACCCTGAATCGCCGCTCCGGGCTGGCGCTGGATGATCGCGTTGACGGCGGCGGTCAGCTTCTCGGCGGCCGCGCGCTCGGTTTCGTCAAAGTCGACGAAGATTTCCGGCGTACTGCCGGTGCCGCAATAGACCGTGACCCGCTGCGGCGGAAGCAACTGGCCCTCGACGATCAGGCCGGCGTGATATTTGTCGCGGTATTGTTGGTTACGGTTATTGAGGATGGTGGAATAGTCGTAATTGACCAGGATGCCGACTTGCACAACGTGCGTGGGGCTCAGGGACCAGTTTGCGACTACCATCGCGGTTTCATCAATCAGCGGCGTCTTCGCCAGCCGTATCGTCTTGCCCGCGTTGGCAGGATCGGCAAACTCCTCTGCCGGCGTGGTCTTGTCTTCAGGCGGCAGAATAAGCCGAAGCTGCATGGCGTGGCCGGCCGATGCCGTAGTGGCGGGTTGTGTGGCTAAACCAGCCGCCGGCGCCGTCCCTTTCATGCACGCCAGCGGCACAATAATGCCCATCGCCAGCACTAATGCCGCCAGCACCGCGGTGCGCGTCAGCGCCCGCCGGTTCCGCGTGGCGTCCAAAATCCCCCGCAGCCGTGTCTCCAGCGTCGAGGGTCGCGCCATCGTCAGCGCGGCCGCCGCCAGCGCCGGATGGCTGTGGAACGTCGAAGCGATCGCCAGCAGTTCCTCGGCATACACGCTCGAACGCGTCCCCGCGGTCAGCACCAGATCATCGCACGCCCGCTCCGCCTCCATGGCCAGCCGCGAACATGCCAGCCAGACCAGCGGGTGGAACCAGAACAGCGCCCGCGCCAACCGCGCCAGCAGTTGCGTCAGACAATCTTGCCGCCGAATATGCGCCAGCTCGTGCAGCAGGACAATCTGCCGGCGTTCGGCGGGCCAGGTGTTGACGGGCAGAAGGATGGTGGGGCGGAGGATGCCGAAGGTCATCGGGACGGTGCCGCGGGAGCTTTGCTTGAGGGCGACGCGGCGGGGGATGTGCAGGAGGGATTGGAGGTGGTGGAGGAGGTGTTGCCAGGGGGTGGGCAGGGGCGTGGCGCGGCGGGCGAGGCGCGCGAGGAAGAGGAAGGAGATGAGGAGTGGCGCCAGCAGGCAGGCTGCGCCGGCGGCCCAGAACCAGAGGAGCGCTGCGGCAGTGCTCATGGGCGGTGCCGGTGGGGTAGCGGGGGTTGAGGCCTGCATAAGCGGTGCCGGTACGGTCGGGGAGACCGCCGGCGTGTTGGTCGGCACCGTGGGGGGAAGCGTCGGCAGGGTCCATTGGGGCGTTGGCGCGGGGTCAGCAAGAAACGCAGGTGGTGCCGGTGCAACCGGCGGCAGCAGGGGCGCACGGGCGGCCGGCGCGGCGGGTTCCGCCCATGCCGGCAACGGCAAGATGCGCCATGCCGGCAAGGCCCACGACAGGGCGGGCAGCAGGAAGAGTCCGGCGATGGCGGCGGTCCAGATGAGGTGCCGCGCGGCGGCGGAGGCGCGGCGGAAGAGCAAGGCCGCGACGGTGGCAAGCAGCAGGAGCACGGTGGCCTTGGCGGCGGTGTCCAGCAGCAGGCCGGCGAAGGTTGTGGTGAAGTCGGCAAGGGTCGCGTGGGTCAGCGGCATCATTGTCCACGCTCCTTGGCCTGGCGGATGAGGCTCTGCATCCGCTTGAGGTCTTCCGGGGTGAGACGGGTGGCGGGGTCGGCGATGTAGGCGGCCAGGGCGTTGGGCAGCGAATCGCCGAAGAAGGCGCGGAGGACGCCCTGGAGTGCCGAGCGGCCGACCTTTTCGCGGGCCGCCACGGGGTGATAGACGAACTCGCGGCCTTCGAGGGTGTGGGTGAGGTGGCCTTTTTGCTCGAGGATGCGCAGGACGGTGCGGATGGAGGTGCGCGTCGGCGGGTTGGGGAGGTCCTGGAGGACGTCATTGGCCGAGGCGCGCTGGCGGGCGTAGACGATCTCCATGATCTGGCGTTCGCGGCGGGAAAGCTGGGCGGGGTCCGACATAATAGCACCTCCCACGGGCATGTGTTAAAAAAGTAACACATGAAATGGGGGAAGTCAAGGGGGAAGGGTTAAAATATTAACCGATGGGGTGAACGCTATTTCTTCTTGGCGGGAGCCGGCGGAGGAGCCTTCTTGGCCGCGTCCGCTTTGGCGGCTTCCAGTTTGGCTGGTTCGGGCTTCTTGGCGTCCTTGGGAGCGTCTTTCGGTGCTTCCTTCGGCGCTTCCTTCGGCGGCTCCTTGGGTGGGACCTTCGCGGCCTCCGCGCCGTGGACCTCGATGGGCGGCGGGGCCAAAATCGGCGAGGGCACCTTGGCCACCTGCGGCCAGCTTCGGGGAACCCATTCGTCGATTTCCTTGCGGGCGCCGTGGAAGAATTCCTCGGCCTCGCCGGGCTTGAGGCATTTTTCGATGTGGTGCTGGGCGGTGCGGATATCCGTGCCTTCCGGCAGCGCGTCCTTGGAGATCAGCCAGAGAAGCATCTTGGTGTCCACGGGCGCGGCGGCGATGCCGAAGCAATCGACGCTGACGGCGGCCTCGACGTACGGCGTGATGCCGGCGAGGCTTTGGAAATAGGGGCGAATCTCGGCCTTTTTCATTTCCTTGATGCGGTCGAGGCGCATGTGGTGTTCGCGGTCAAAGATGCTCTGGAGGGTGCGGTGGAGGCCGGCGCAGCGGGATTCGGCGAACGGGTAGCGCACGCCCAGCAGGGCCGCCAGTTCGATGGCCGGCGTCACGCGGAGTTCGTTGAAATCGACCATGTTCTCGAGGATTTTCCGCTCGGCGACGGTGGTGCGGGGTTCGTCGCAGTCATACTCGAGGAAGGCCCGGATGATCCGGGTGAGCGGATCGGCCGCTTCGGGCTTGCGGGCCGGCGCGGATTTCACCAGGCGGGCGATGGTCTTTTTGAGCACGTCGAGTTTCACGTTGAGCTTGTTCATGGGGCGTTCTTCCCTTCAGTGGCGGCCCTTAGCGGGCCTTTTTCGGCGGCGACTTGATCAATGATCTTGAGGATTTCGGCCTGCTTTTTGAGCGACTCATCGAGGTGGAACGAGAGGCGCGGGGCATAGCGCATGGTCAGGTTTTCGGCCACTTCCGCCTGGATATGCCGGCCCGCGGACTTAATGCCTTCGAGCACGGTGGCGGGGGTGCGGGTGCCGCCCAGCAGGCTCAGGAAGACCTTGGCCTCGCGGAGGTCGCTGGTGACGGCGACACGGGTGACGCTCACCAGGCCGTCGATGCGGGGGTCGGCCACATCGCGCAGCAGGACCATGGCGACGATCCGCTGGATTTGCGAGGCGACTTTCAGTTGTCGGATGGCGGTAGCCATGGATCCTTTCAGGTGGTCACAGTGACGCCGATGCCCTCATCGGCGGTTCCAGTGGTGCCGACGCCCTCGTCGGCGGTTCCAGTGGTGCCGACGCCCTCGTCGGCCGGGGGGAGCGGAAACTCATCGTCCCGCCACCACTTCGATCTGGAAATCCAGCAGTTCCGCGTAGCGTTCCCGTTTTACGTGTTCCACGAGTTTGGCCAGCGAACTTTCCAGTTTCCGCGCATCCATGCCGACCATGGTGATGCCCAGCAGGGCGTGCCGGGGGTGGTCGAGGTGATCGACCTCGGCGACGGAGACATTGTGGTGGTGATGCCATTTGTCCTTGAGGGAGCGGAGGAGCTTCCGCTTGTCGTTGAGGTTGAGGGCATCGCCGAGGCGCAGTTCCAATTGCAGGATTCCGATCAGCATGTTGAGTTTCGAGTTTCCAGTTTCGAGTTTCGTGTCTCCATCTGGAAACTTGAAACTCGAAACTCGAAACTTCATTAAAGTGTTCTTGCCACATCCACGGTCTTGTACGCTTCCAGGCGGTCGCCGATTTTGATGTCGTCGTAGCCGGCGAGTTTGATGCCGCACTCCAGGCCGCCGCGGACTTCCTTGACGTCCTCCTTGAAGCGTTTGAGGCTTTCGAGCGTGAGGCCCTCGACGACGACCGCGCCGTCGCGGGTGAGGCGGTACTTGTTGTTCCGCTGCAGGACGCCGTCGCTGACGATGCAGCCGCCGATGTTGCCGACCTTGGAGACCTTGATGACCTGGCGAATCTCGGCATGGCCGAGGATTTGGTCCTGCTTGGTGGGGGAGAGCATCCCGGTGAGGGCCTTGCGGATGTCGTCGGTGATTTCGTAGATGATGCGGTAGGTGCGGATTTCCACGCCGGTATCCTCGGCGAGTTTGCGGGCCGTTTCGTCGGGCACGACGGAGAAGCCGATGATGATGGCCTCCGAAGCCTCGGCCAACAGCACGTCGCTCTCGGAGATGCCGCCGACGGCCGCGTGGAGCAGCCGCACCTTGACTTCCTTGGAGAGTTCCTCGGTCAGCAGGTGCTTGAGCACGTCCACAGAGCCCTGCACGTCGGCCTTGAGGATGACGGCCAGTTCCTTGACGGTGCCCTGCTGGATGGTGTCGAAAAGATTTTCCAGCGTGACCTTGCGGCGCTGGGCGATTTCGCCCGCGCGATCGGACTGGGAGCGCTCCTCGGCAATGTCGCGGGCCTCATTGGGGTCTTCCACGGCCTGGAACTTGTCGCCCGGGGCGGGCACGCCATCCAGGCCGATGACCTCGACCGGGGAGGATGGACCGGCTTCCTCGATCTGCTGGCCCTTGTCGTCGGAGATCGAGCGCACGCGGCCCCAGGCCGGCCCGCACACGAGGGTGTCGCCGATGTGCAGCGTGCCGTTTTGCACCAGCACGCGCGCCACCACGCCACGGTTGGGGTCCATGAAGGCTTCGATGACCGCGCCCCGCGCCGGCAGCGCCGGGCTGCCCTTGAGTTCCTTGAGCGTGGCGGTGTAGTCGAGGTATTCGATCAATTCCTTGATGCCCGCGCCGGTCACGGCGCTGGTGCGCACCACTTCGGTGTCGCCGCCCCATTCGGCGGGGTTGAGGCCCTGCTCGGCAAGCTGGCCCAGCACTTTGTTGGGGTTGGCATCGGGCTTGTCGATCTTGTTCATCGCCACGACGATGGGGACGCCCGCCGCCTTGGCGTGGCTGATCGATTCCACCGTCTGGGGCATCACGCCGTCGTCGGCGGCCACCACCAGCACGACCACGTCGGTGATGTTGGCCCCGCGGGCGCGCATGGCCGTGAAGGCCTGGTGGCCGGGGGTGTCCAGGAAGGTGACGCGTTTGGGCTTGCCGTCGCCGCCGGTGACTTCCACCGTGTACGCCCCGACATGCTGCGTGATGCCGCCGGCTTCGCCCGCCGCCACGTTGGCGGAGCGAATTTTGTCCAGCAGGCTGGTCTTGCCGTGATCGACGTGGCCCAAGATGGTGACGACGGGAAGGCGGTAGGTTTTTTCGGCGGATTCCTCGCGCACCTTGTATTCCCGTTCGAGCACGGCCGCCAGGCTCTCTCGCGCCTTGATGATCAGTTCCAGGCCGAACTCCAGGGCCAGCACCTGCGCCGCCTCCGGCTCGATCACCTGGTTGACGGTCGTCATGGTGCCCTGGGCGAGCAGTTTCTTGAGCACTTCGCTGGATTTCACGCCCATGGCCTCCGACAGCGCGCGGATGGTGATGGGCGGGATGACCTCCACGTGCGTGGGCCGCGCGGCCGTCACATGGGAGCCGGGCACGCGCTGCTGCTTGTTCATCTCGCGCTTGCGTTCCTTGAGCACGCCCGGCGCGTTGTGCAGGCGCTCCTGCAATTCCAGGATGTCGGCCTCGCGCCATTCGCGGATCAGATCCGCCCCCGCGTCCCCGCGCCGGCCCGTGCCGCCCCGGCGAACCGTGCGGCCTTTCTTCTTGGCGGCGGCTTCTTCATCATCCACCGGCACCGCGGCGCCCCGGCTGGAACTGCTCTTGCGCCCCGTACTCGTGGGCAGCGGCATCGGCGGCATGGCCATCCCCGCGCCGCCGCGACTCGGCCCGCCGGAACCCATGCCCTGCCCCTGCTGGGGCGGACGCCGCACGCCCGCGCGCGGCGCGGGCAGATTGTCCGGCTGCTCCACCCGGATCACATTCGGACCCTTGAGCTGCGCGGGCGCCGGCTTGACCTGCGGACCCGGCGTAATCATCGTTGGACGTGTTGGCACGTTGAGCACGCCCACCGGCCGGACTGTCGGACGCACCGGCTTCTGCGGAATTTCAGGTGTTGCCGGCTTAACGGGTGCTGCAGGCGCGGCTGGTACCGCCGGCGCGGCCGCTTTGACCGGTGCGCCCGGCTTAACGGGAGCCTCAGCCGGCGCCACCGGCGCGGCGGGCGCTTCCACCGGGGTCGCAACCGGCACTTCGGGTGCCACCGGGGGTGCCATGGGCGCTGTGGATTCCGCAGGCGCAAGAGGCGCCGCGGGCGCTGCCGGGGCTTCCACCGCCGTGACCGGCACCGGCGCCACGGGGGGCGCGGCGGTTTCCAACATTGGGGCCGCCGGTGTCACAACTTCGACGGGTTCTTCCACCGGCGTGACGATTTCTTCACGCACAAACGGTGCCGCCTCCACCTCCGGAGGCGGTTCGGCGACGGCCGTCGCGGTATCGCCTCCATCACTCCCCCCGATGTCCGCCTCGCCAGCAGCCTTCTTCGTACTCCGTTTGCGGGGCGTTTTCTTGAGCTTGGCCGCTTCCACGTGCAGGGTGGTTTCCACCGCGGTATGCAAGGCCCCGGCGGCGAACCATTCCCGGATGGTCTCCTCCAGGCCCGCGCTGACCGGACTCATGTGCGTCCAGGGTTTCTGCTTGCCCTCCTTGTCCTTGTCCGGAGGCGGTGGGATGCCCTCATCGCCCAATTTCTTGACGATGGCCTTGCTGTCAATGCTGAGGTCTTTGGCAATCTGATGTACTCTGTGAATCAAGTAAAACTCCCGAATAACCGTTCGGCACCGTGAAAAATCCTCAACGTTCGCTCTGCTTTCTTACTGCCGCTGCCGCCTGGGGCGGCAGCCTGATTGCACTGTTATCCGGTGGTGGCCTCCGGTTGTCCCGCCAGGGCCGCAGGGGCCGCGGCGGGTTCTGCCGCGGGTGCGGGAGTGGGTTCCGGCTCCGGGATCGGCGCGGGGGCCGGCGCGGCTTCCAACGCCGCCAGCGGACTGAGCTTCGGACCTGTTGACTCGGCCGGCCCGGCCGCGGCCAGCGCCGCATCCAACGGCGACACCTGCTGCCGTTTGGCTTCCTCTTCGGCGATCCGGCGGGCGGCATCCTCGGCGGCGATCCGCTTGGCCTCTTCCGCCGCCAGCTTGACGATCTTCTCCGCCAATTCCGCCGCCAGTTGCAATTCCTTGACCAAAGGCTCGGTCCCGATCTCCTCGATGTCCAGCAGGTTGATGATGCCCAGCGCCACCATCCGGTCGAGCATCCCCTCGTCCACGCCTTCGATCGTCTTGAGCGCCTTTTCCATATCCTCCAGACCCTTGTTGTATTCCTTGGGCGTGAGGATGTCGATGTCCCAGCCGGTCAGGCGGGCGGCGAGGCGCACATTTTGCCCGCGCTTGCCGATGGCCAGGCTGAGCTGGTCTTCGTTGACCACCACCGTAGCGCGGTTGAGTTCAAAATTCAGCGAGGTTTCCACAATTTCGGCTGGTTTAAGGGCATTTGTAATGAGAATTTGCGACGAATCATTCCACCGCACAATGTCGATTTTCTCCCCGCCCAGTTCATCCACAATGTTCTTGATCCGGCTGCCCCGCACGCCCACGCACGCCCCCACCGCGTCCACCTTCGTATCAATGCTCGTCACCGCGATCTTGGTGCGATACCCCGCCTCCCGCGCCAGCGCCTTGACCTCGATCACCTTCTCCTGCACCTCCGGCACTTCCACTTCAAACAGCCGCCGGATGAAATCGGGATGACTGCGCGACAAAATCAGCTTCACCTGGCTGCCGGCATCGCGGACGTCCAGCAGCAGGCAGCGGATGCGCTCGCCGGTGTTGTGCGTCTCGCCGGGGATTTGCTCGCTTTTGGGCAAGAACCCCTCCGACCGCCCCACGTTGACGATCAGCGCATTACCCTCAAATCGCGAGACCGAACCCGTGATAATTTGCCCTTTTTGCTCGGTATATTCGTCTAAAATGCTCGTGCGTTCGTTCTCCCGGATTTTTTGAATCAGCACCTGCTTGGCCGTCTGGGCCGCAATGCGCCCAAATTCCCGGTAATCGATCAGGGTTTCGCCCTTGCGCACCTCGATCTCGCCGTTCATCCGGTCGATCGCACACGCCACATCGTCCGCCTCGCCGTAGAATTTCCGCGCGGCCGATAAAAGCGCGGCTTCTATGTCCATGAAGATTTCTTCCTTGTCGATATTTTTGTCGCGCGAGATCGAATCGACAATGCGGAGCAGGTCTTGGTTCATTTTTCTTCCAAAAAGGGGGTATTCAATTGTCGAAACAACTTTCGTCATTTCGTACGCCTGACCGCCCGGCGCGCGGCTAAACAATTCATCCACCGCAAAAACACAAGCGGTGGAGAAAACTCCACCGTCCATTTTTCGCATCTAAAAAAGATGCGAAACGAAACCGCTCAAACTCGATCCATCGTCAAGAGGTCCACCTCCTTGATCCGATCGGGGCAGCGGTTCCGCCCAAGCCTGAGCAACCCGCAAAAAGCTGCGGTTCGCCCGAGCCGGACACTCGCGGGACGGCACTCCGCAAAATCGCGGAGGACGCGAATGCCGGCGGGAACATGTGCGACTTATGCAGCCGCATGACTGGACTCGCGTGTCAGCGTGATATTCACGCCATTGTCTCCTGGCTCGAACAGATGAACCCTTCCAAGGTCCATGAAGACCCGAATTATACCGCCAATCGCCAGTTTGCCAAACTGATGCGCATCGGCCCGGCATACCAACTGCTCCGGACCCGCCGAAAGCGACATATCCACACGGTCCCCTAACGGCTCCAACACATTCACCTTCGCGTCAAAACCGTTCTGTTCCCATGCAAATTTCCCCTCCGCCGCCGGGCACAAACCCTCCGGCCGAACCCCCAGAATCGTATCGTGCCCCGCGCGCAACGCCGC
Source organism: uncultured Phycisphaerales bacterium (assembly GCA_903868035.1). The sequence continues at coordinate 6,813 of CAIPTQ010000147.1, read as the reverse complement.
CGCCGCCCATAAATCCCGCGGCAGCAGAATTTTCTGCTCCCCAAACGCAAACCACACCGGCCCCGAGCTTTCCGTCACGATCCGACCCTTGATGAAGTTCATCGGCGGCGTACCGACGAATCCCGCCACGAACCGGTTCGCCGGCCGGTCATATACCTCCAGCGGCGAGGCGCACTGCTGGATGACGCCGTCCTTCATGACCACGATGCGGTCCCCCAGGGTCATGGCCTCTTCCTGATCGTGCGTGACATAGATGGTGGTGGTCTGGAGCCGCAGGTGCAGCTTTTTGATCTCCGCCCGCGTCTCCACGCGCAGCTTGGCGTCCAGGTTCGACAGCGGCTCATCAAACAAAAACGCCTTGGGATTCCGCACAATCGCCCGCCCCAGCGCCACCCGCTGCCGCTGCCCGCCGGAAAGCGCCCGCGGCTTGCGGTCCAGATACTCCTCAATATGCAGAATCTTGGCCGCTTCCATCACCCGGGTCTTGATCTGCTCGCGCGACAGCCCCAGCTCGCGCCGCCGCAGTTCCAGGCCAAAGGCCATGTTCTTGAACACCGACATATGCGGATACAACGCGTAGTTCTGGAAGACCATCGCAATATCGCGGTCTTTGGGCTGCACGTCGTTGACGACGCGGTCGCCGATCTTGATCGTGCCGCCCGTGATGTCCTCCAACCCCGCGATCATGCGCAGCGTCGTCGATTTGCCGCAGCCCGAAGGCCCCACGAGCACGACGAATTCCCGGTCGGCAATGTCCAGGTCAATGGCATTGACCGCCGGCTTGACGCTTTGGGGGTAGGTCTTGGAGACTTTTTCCAACGTGACGCGTGCCATAAGTTCACCTGTAGTGCGGAAAGGAGCCGAAATACTAACCCGCGGCAAGTTGGGCGTACAGTCTCCGTCAGGTGCAAAACGGAACCCGTAACGTCAGCGAGGGGGAGGGACCGTGCCACACAACCCCGGCACCCTCGCGCAGGCGGACGGTTTAATCTTCCAACTCGCGACCCGTTTGGCCGTGGGCTATGATACGAGTGTACACCATACCGTGATCCTTTCGCCCGGAGTTCCGCCATGTCAGAAACCATCCCTCCCGCCCCGATAACTCGTCCCGCCCCAATCGTCAACACGGGACTCCGCGACATCGTCGCGCTGGCCTCGTCCATCACCTCCATTGAAAACGGCGTCCTCTGCTACCGCGGCATCAACATCGACGAACTTGCCGAAAACGCCTCCTTCGAGGAAGTCATCCACCTTCTCTGGCACGGCCGTCTGCCCAAGCGCGCCGAACTCGACGACCTGCGCGCCTCCCTGGCCGCCAATGCCGACCTGCCCCAAGGGCTCATCGAAGTCATGCGCACCCTGCCCCGGCGGACCACGCCGATGGAAGGCCTGCGCACGGCGATATCCGCCCTGGCCGCGTTTGATGCCGAATCCGAGGACATGTCCGAAGCGGCCAACGCCCGCAAGGCCATCCGCATCCAGGGCCAGATGGCTTCCGCCGTCGCCGCTTATGAGCGCATCCGCAACGACCGCCCGCCCATCCCGCCGCGCCCCGACCTTACGCTGGCCGCGAACTTTCTTTATATGTTGCGGGGCATCGTGCCCGATCCCCTCAGCGTCCGCGCCCTCGACCAGGCCTTCCTCCTGCATGCCGACCATGAGCTCAACGCCTCGACTTTTGCCGCCCGCGTCGCCGCTGCCACACTTACGGACATGCACTCGGCCATCGTCGCCGCCATCTGCGCCCTCAAAGGCCCCCTCCACGGCGGGGCCAACGAGCAGGTGATGAAGACCCTCAACGAGATCGGCCATCCCGACCACGTGGACGCCTACATCCGCAGCCGCATGCTGACCAAGGAAAAAATCATGGGCTTCGGCCACGCCGTCTACAAGGGCGGGGATCCGCGGGCCAAGCACCTGCGGGAGATGTCGCGGCAATTGGGCAAGCTGACCAATCAGGAGCAGTGGTACAAGATGTCGGTGATGATCGAGGAGATCGTCACGGGGGCCAAGGGGCTTAAGCCGAACGTCGATTTCTACTCGGCGTCGGTCTACCACTACCTCAACATCGCCAGCGATTTGTTCACGCCGGTCTTCGCTATCAGCCGCACCTGCGGGTGGGTGGCGCACATACTCGAGCAGTATGCCAACAACAAGCTCATCCGGCCCCGGGCGGAGTACACGGGGCCGCGGGAGCGGCATTATGTGAGTGTGGAGAAACGGTAAGGGAAATTGATCAAAGTCCCAGGCCAAGGCAGAATTTCACGGCATTCTCAATCTTCTCCAAAGTTTCGGATGATACTGTGCCTGCCGGTTTGAGCTTGAATTTCGATATATCCAACACCCGGATTTGGTGGCAAAGAAACACGGAATCAGACTTCATTCCGGTTTCCAGCGCGCTGACGCGCACCGTTACGCGGGAATCGATCTTGATGGCGTGTAGTCCGGTCGTACCCGGAATCGCAATGGCCACATGAAATCGATAGGCAATTTGGTTGATGGACAAAACGAGATAAGGACGAGGGCCGAGTATTTCACTGCCCTTGGCCTGCCCCGGATCGACCCAATAAATAACCCCGCGCCGGACCATTACACTTCACTTTCATCCATGTGGGCGAATTCTTCTTCCACCTGGCGCATTTCACGCTGCACCTCCGGATCGTGGGCCATCTCCTCAAGTTCCGCGTGCATGCCTTTGATCCTGGGCAAAAATCCTGGCTCCTTGCTCACCAATCCTTCGATGTCATGTCGCATCATTCGCAAAATGACATTGAAGTTGAGCCCTTCGCGAATCCCGTACGCAATGAATCCCTGCATATCATGCAGCAAGCTCAACTGTTCCTCGGAAAGAGGACCGCCTAATTCTGAATGCTGCTTCAAAAGTGCCGTATTCAAGCCCATTTCTGACTCCTATTTTTCTTGTCCATAACATTGTACATTACTGCGGTATACGCTGCCAATGGTAAAAATCCGCTCTTTCGCAAGGTTTATTCCGTGAATGTAACTGTTTTAGGACCCCATCCCGATGACCAGGAACTCGCCATGGGCGGCACCATCGCCCTCCATGATCGGCGATGCTCCAGGATGAATTATTCTGGCCATGATTGTATGATTATCGAAGGAGGTTTCGATGCGAAAAATCAGGCTTACTCGTGTGATTCACCGCGAGAATGGCGGCTACGTGTCGTTGTGTCCGGAATTGGACATCGCCAGCCAGGGGGACACCGTCCGCGAAGCCCGGGAGAATCTTGCCGAGGCAGTGGAAGGATTTTTCGAGGTAGCGTCGCGCAAGGAGATTCGTGACCGCCTGACGATCAGAAGGTACGTCGATACGCTGGAGGTTTCCGTTGCCTAGATTGCGTCGTCTTTCCGGTCGGGACGTCCGGCGCATCATGGAAGCACATGGGTTCGTCTTCGTTCGCCAGAAGGGCAGTCACATGATTCTGCAACGCAAGATTCCCGGCTCCACGACAACCGTTCCCGTGCCCGATCATTCGGACCTCCGCATTGGCACACTGATGTCGATTATTCGTCAGTGCCAGTTGCCGCGGGAGCTTTTTGAATTGCCCTGACTCTGAGCCTTCCCATGAACATCACCATCCTCGGCCCCCATCCCGATGACCAGGAACTCGCCATGGGCGGCACCATCGCCCTGCTCGCCGCCACCGGCCATGCCGTCACCCTTGTTGACATGACCACCGGCGAACCCACCCCCTTTGGCAGCGAGGAAACCCGCGCCCGCGAAGCTGCCGCAGCCGCCCACATCCTCGGCGTCACCCGCCTCCAGGCCGGTTTCAAAAACCGCGAAGTCCTCTACTCGTTGGAAGCCCGCCACCGCGTGGCCGCCCTCTACCGGCAACTTCGGCCGGACATCCTCTTCCTGCCTTACCCCCAGGACGCCCACCCCGACCACCTGGCCGTCACGCGCATCGGCGAGGACGCCCGCTTCGACGCCAAGCTCACCAAGTCCGCCATCCCCGGCACGCCCTACTACTGCCGGCGCATCATCTACTATTTCTGCACCCATCTGCGGATCAACTTTCCCGCCACCTTCTGTGTGGATGTTTCGGCCTTCTGGCAAAAGAAACTTGATGCCGTGAACTGCTATCAGTCCCAGTTTTACACTGGCCGCAGCGGTGATGACCGGGGAGCCGTGGTCCGATACGTGGAAACGATCGGGGCGTACTTCGGCGGCACCATCAACCGACCCCATGCCGAGCCTTTCCACAGTGTCGAAATGCCCGGCCTCACCAGTTTGGACCACCTGACAATTTAATAACAACTTACCCATATACATTTAACCACCCCCCCTCGGCGCCACCCGGTGCCACAGCCCGCCAGCAGTTCGATTGACAGACCCGCCGCAATCGCGTGTGCTATATGCGGCAGCGCGCGGCGTTGGTCATGCTCCAGCAATCCCGTCCCGCGCTCCACGTCAAACATTCACAGGAGGCTTGTTTATGACACGTTCCACCATTCTTTCAATATTGACCCTCGCCACGCTCGCTGGCGCCGCCTTCGCCCAGGCCACCCCGCGCGGCGGAGTCGCTTCCGGCCCTGCCGCCGCCAGCCTCCGCAAAGAGTGGATCGACCCCGACACCGGCCATCGCGTCTTCCGCCTATCGACCGAAAATGGCGCCGAAAGCCTCTACTTCCACTACAACGGTTATTCCGCCGACGGCAAAAAGGTCGTCTTCAACAGCCCCTCGGGCATCACCGCATGCGACCTGGCCACCAAGCAGGCGGAACTGATCGTGCCCGGCGCGCGCGCCGTACTAGAAACCTCCCGCACGACCAACGAAGTCTTCTACGTCAGCGGCGGCGCCATGATGGCCGCCGACCTGAACACCAAAAAGACCCGCCAGGTGGTCGCCATTCCGCAGGGCCTCCAGATCAACTGCGTCAATGCCGACGGCACCCTTTTTGCCGGCGTCATCAATGACATTCCCGATCCCGACGGCAACGACAAGGCGGCCAAGCCCGACAAGATCGCCTCCCTGGATCAGCTATCCGTCATGTTCGCGGGCAAAAAACCGGAGGAACTCACCGCCGAAAACCGGTTGAGCGCCCAGAAGGAGACCGGCCTGGCCCAGCGCCTCAATGCCGTGCTGCAGGCCCCCAACCCGCGCTGCCTTTTCACGCTCAATGCCAAGACGGGCGAAGTGAGGAAATTCGGATATGCCTATGCCTGGTTCGGCCATCTCCAGTTTTCGCCGACCGATCCCAAAATGCTCATGTTCTGCCACGAGGGCACCTGGCATGAGGTCATCCGCGTCTGGGTCATCAACGTCGCGCTGGATAAACCGGTTGCCGTCGCCATGCACCAGCGCTCCATGCCCATGGAAATCTGGGGCCACGAATGGTGGGCGCCCGACGGCCAGTCCGTGGGATTCGATTTGCAGACCCCGCGCAGCGTCCAATTCTGGATCGCCAATGTCGGCGTCGGCGTGTCGCTGAAAGATGGCGCGGGCACGCCCATGGCCGGCAAGGAAACCAAATACCCCCTCGATAAAAACTGGTGGGGCATCCACTTCGCCATGTCCCGGGACGGCAAAACCTACGCCTCCGACGGCGGCGACCCCGGCCAGGTCTCCTTCGCCCCCGACGGCCAGTGGATCAACCTCCTGCGCGTGCAGCCCGACGGCACCCTCCTGCGCGAAAAACTGGTCAACATGAAAAACCACGACTACGTCACCTCCGCCTCCGCCCCCGGCGGCCAGGGCGTCGAACCCAACGTCACCTTCACCCCCGACGAAAAATACATCATCTTCCGCGGCACGTTTGACAAGGCCAAGCATGTGTATGCCGTGGAGGTGGCCAAGGCCCAGTGACGTTTGCATCCAGTCTATGCTATAATCCCATAAACGTTTTATGAGGGCTTATTATGGCAACGACAACCGCGGATATTCGGATTAAAGGTCTGGGCCGTAAAAAACTGGTCGAGCTAACCCGGAATGCCAGCCGCCTGGGCATGACGCCCGTAAGGTATGTCAAACAATTGGTCGAGGAAGACCTGGCCTTTTCGCGCGCCGCCCGCAGGAAAACCTTTGTGGAACTCCTTGGTCCCGGCCGGGAAGTCGATGAAGCGGAACTGGACAAACTTGTCGATCGCGCCCGAACCGAGCATCACCGGAAGACTAGCCGGAGGAAGAAGTAACGATGGTGCGACCGGCGCCGTTTCGCGTTGTACTCGACACGAACATAATGGTTCGCGCCATGGTGAATGTGAAGTCGGCCTCGGGACGGATTCTCACCGCCTGCGAGAACCGCATCTTAATCCCCTTGCTGAGCATACGCATTCTCCGCGAATATCGCGCTACGCTTACACATCCGGAGTTGCTTACGCGTTATCCGGAACTAAAACCGGCGAAAATCATGGTTGTCCTCGGGCGTCTGGCCTATCTTGGGGAGGATGTTTTATCCGCCTGGCGTATGGAGTTTCCGCGCGATCCCCGGGACGCAAAATTTCTGGAAGTTGCAATAGCCGCACAGGCAACGCAGTTGATTACCATGGATGCCGATCTTCTGGATTTGCGGACAGGTCATGACAACTCGGCTCGGCAGTTTCGCCAACTTGCCCCAACGACCGAGATACTGCAACCCGATGAATTTGTTTACCGCTACGAAAGTATGCTTGCGATATGAACGTGCCCCTTCGAGTTTAACCTTGTCCGTTGGAGATCCACATGAAATCCCTCATCCCCCTCACCGCCTTCGCCCTCACCCTCACTGCCGCCTTCGCCGCTACCCCCACGCCCCCCGCCTCCGCCCCCGCCACACCAATCGAAAATCAAAAATCGAAAATCGAAAATT
>CAIPTQ010000146.1 GCA_903868035.1 uncultured Phycisphaerales bacterium | reverse complement strand
TGCCAATCGCCGCCAGGCGATTGCGCGTCGTCGTGCCCCCGAGGGTCCTGAAAGCTCCTCCCGCATAGACCGCCGCGTCCGACACCGCCACGGCATAGACAGTGCAGTCCGCGTTCGGATTCCACGCCGCCACCGTGCCGTCCGTGCCAATCGCCGCCAGGCGATTGCGCGTCGTCGTGCCCCCGAGGGTCCTGAACGATCCCCCCGCATAGACCGTCGCGCCCGCCACCGCCAAGGCACGGACTGTATTGTTCGCATTCGGATTCCACGCCGCCAAAATGCCGTCCGTGCCGAACGCCGCGAGCCGATTGCGCGTCGTCGTGCCTCCAGCGAATGTCGTGAACGATCCCCCCACATAGACCGTCGCGCCCGCGACGGCCAAGGCATAGACCGTGTTGTCCGGCTGCGGATCCCACGCCGCCACCGTGCCGTCCGTGCCGATCGCCGCGAGATAGTTGTGGGAGGTTCCGCCGATGAGATAGAACGCTCCCCCCACAACGACCGTCGAGTCCACCACCGCCACGGCATAGACCGTGCCGCCTCCGTTCGGATTCCACGCCGCCACCGCGCCGTTCGTGCCGATCGCCGCGAGGAAATTGCGCGTCGTCGTACCCCCGCCGAGGGTCGTGAAATCTCCCCCCACATAGACCGTCGCGCCCGCCACCGCCAAGGCACGGACTGTGCTGTCCGCGTTCGGATCCCACGCGGGATCTACCATGCCGTCGGACTGGATGTGGGCCAGGCGGTTGCGGGTGAGCGCGCCGACCTGGGTGAAACTTCCGCCAATATACCAGCCCCCCGATCCATCCGGCGCGCAACCATACACCGTTCCGTTCACCTTGGGAAAGGCCGCCACGGCTTGGCCGGTCGTCCTGTCCAGGGGCACGCCATACGGCTGTAACCGGCCCAGCGCCGTGAATGCGCCGCCCAGATAGACCGTGTCCGCTGTGCGGACGATGGCGTTAACCTGGCCGTTGGGGAACCAGGAGTCCTCGGGCAAGGACGGCAGATCGGCGGCGCCGGCCGCCGGCAGCACCAGCAGCAACACCCGGCCGAGGCCGGCGCTGAGAAAACGCAACTGTTTCTTCATAAATTCATGGGCAAAACGGACTTGCGGGGCCTGCGGCCAGCTTGGGCCAGCCCGGGAGCAGGCTCGGGGGTGGACACGAACCGCCCGCATCCCCGCGCCACTGGGCAGAAATTAGTTTCATAAAACATGACTATAAGTGCCCATTACAATCATCTCAGATCACATTACAGGGCTGGCAGGTCGGTTGCAAGCATTGTTTGAGATTTATTTTGCGAACACGAAGTCTCAATAATATGTCCTGAATGTGGACACATCCCCACGCCACCCGGCCCGGCCGCCGGCGCCCGGCCCTTTAGTTTACGGAAACCAGTCGCCTGCTCTGCCGCGAACGAAAGCCCACCCCAGAGAGACAGAGCGCCCAGCGACGAGCGCGGCGCACCACCGCCCCCCGTCCTATTCTTTCCTCGGCGGTCTTGGTCGCGTCACCCGCTTTGAAGCCATTAACGCTGCGGCTCCGATAGCTCAACCGCGGACACGGAGTCTCACCGGTTCCAATATCGAATCGCCCCTTGCCGTGCGCGCACACAGGCGCTTGCCAGCGAGGCGGCGGCAAAGAGCAGCGGGGCTTTTATTGTAGTGATCATGGGTTTTGTTTGAGATTTGTTCCAGTGTAGTCCTCGCGCCAAGAATGCGCTCGCTGCCGCGCCCAACTCCGTAGGAGTGGCCTGTTTATAGCCCGCACCATCCCCAAAAAGAATGTTCCCAAGCCCCGGAGGGGCGGCAGCTCCAGGTTGGCGGCGGAGCGCGGGACTCCGGCCCGCTTTGCGTTCTCGGACTGGGTGAATGCGTCGCTCGCTTTTAGAATCACGAACGTCGTTCCACCATGAAAGC
>CAIPTQ010000145.1 GCA_903868035.1 uncultured Phycisphaerales bacterium | reverse complement strand
CGTCGGTTTGTTTCTTCCGGAGAGCCTCTCTGCCGCGCCCGTAGTTCAACCGGACCCCATGAAGCGCTCAGGGGAGCTTCGGGCGCAGAGGGCATGTGCGAAGCGCGTAAGCTGTCGAACGATGTGTGCGGTCGATTCACAGTGATTCTCCTACACGGGTGCAGGCCGCCGGTTCCGTGCCGCGGAAGGCGTCCTGTACCAGGGCGTCATATTCGTGCAGCCCGCGGATGATGGGATCGGATTCCAGGAACCCGAACGCGGCCTGTTCCGGCCCCCCGCGTTGGAGGAGTTCCCGGATGGCCCGCAAGTGATAGGCATGGTGACTGGAGGCGATCTGGCAGGCCCGCTCCAGGTCCTGACCCAGACAACGCCGCGCCAGACTCAAGAGGCCCACCAAGACCCGCACCCCCGGAATTCCCCGCGCCGTGAGCATCGCCTGCGACCATTGACTAACCTCTGGTCCCAACAAGGCCGTCTGCTGGAGCAGCCAACTCGTGCCCTTCTCCACCGCCGATATCTTCCGCGCGGAGATATGGGCCTGGGCCGTGGCAAAACGCCCCGCTTCCTGTCGGGCATGGACCGCCAGTTGCTCCCGCCGGTGATTGAAGATTTTGACCAGATGCGCATCCCACCGCACCCACACCTGCCGCCCCACATACTCCGGCGGCACCGAGTAGTAGGCCTGCGCCACCGCCACATGCCCATCCCGATGCACGGTCCGCAACTGTTCATGGAAGAACGGGAATCGTTCCGCCGGCAGCGGCAAGAGCGCCGAACGCTCTACCTGCTCGTACACCCGGCCGACTTGCTGGCGGGTGGTGCCGTGGATACGCGTATCGGCCACGCCCTTTTCCCATTCCGCCAGATGGCGGTTCTCCGCCGCCAGGTCCGCGAAGCTATGCCCCTTCAGGCCATTCTCTTTTACGTAGTCAATGCCCCGCTCCACCTTCCCCTTGTGCCGGGGAGTATAGGATTTGGTGGGCAAAATCACCGTGCCATAGTGCTGGCAAAATGCCTCCAGCCGGGGCACCAGTTCCGGGTCATACCAATCCGGATGTTTAACGGCCGCACGTAAGTTATCGATCGTGACCACGCGGGTCACACCGCCCAGCGCCCAGAAGGCGTTCTCCAGGCAGGCGATGAAGTCATCGGTGGTCTGGCGGTAGACCGCTTCGCTGTAGGCCTTCCGCGAATGACTCAGCACGATGCGGAACACGTGACTCCGCCGCCGCTTGCCGCCGCCGCCCAGGATCGGTGCCCCGCTGCCGAAGTCCACCTGGCTCTCCTGCCCCGGTGCCACTTCCATACGCCGATAGGCCAGCGGGGCGGTCTTGCCCAAGTGCCGCAGGAACCGCTTGATGCTGTCATAACTGGGGCTTCCGCCGCCGCCCCCTCCGCCCGCTTCACGCTCTGCGGCCAGATCCTGATAGATACGCCGTCCGCTCAAGCCTTGCGCCAGCTTCTCCGCGATGAGCGTCCGGTACGGCTCGCAGTCGCTGGTCGGACCCGTGGGCAGGCTGGCCGCCCTCGCCAAACCCCCCGCCGAGTCGGGGGGCGGGTTCGTGGCTGGATTTGCTGCTGACCCTTCCAACCCCGGATTGGACCCCTCCGAGCCGGGGGGCGGGTTAGCTGCCGCAGTGGCTGGTTTTGAACCCGCAACCCCCATTCCTCCCGCCGCGGACCCGGGGGGCGGGTTCGACCCCTCACTGGCGGCATTTGCCGACAACAGGTGCCGGGCCACCGTCTCCCGGTCAATACCCAGTTCCCGGGCAATCCGCCGCTGCGACCAGCCCCGCTGGTGCAATGTCATAATCGATTGAATCATCGCCATTTCGAGGTGATTGGACATCCGCGCGCCCTTCGCTTCCCCGTGCAGTAGGGGAAATCGCCGAGCTTACAGAGTCCTTTCGCCGCGCCTCAAAATGGCTGGTTTTCAACCCGCCCCGCCTGGCTGGTTTTGCCCGCCCCGTGACACTTCCGTCTTGGAGAAAGCGCGACGGTGGCACACAACCTTGGCGTGGTCGCGGACATACGGCTTTGAACGTACCTTGCCGGATATCTCCCCG
>CAIPTQ010000144.1 GCA_903868035.1 uncultured Phycisphaerales bacterium | reverse complement strand
TATTTTCGGGATTTTGGAGTAATTCACGGTTTTTCAAATTCTGGATTCGCAATTCGCGATATCCCTCCGGCGTATCCGCCATAAAATGCGCCATTTCATCGGCATACACCTGCGGCCCCCATGCGTAATCAAACAGCCGCCCCGCCGCGTAGATCAGCACAATCGCCAGCAGCGCCAGCGCCAGCTTCGCCGGATTGATCGCCAGGCGGAACCCCCGGAACAGATGCGTAAAATCCAGCACATTCCCCCAGTTCACCCCGTTGACCGTCACCAGCCGGGGCGTACACACCGGCTCCCCCGGCGCCGACGCGGGCGGCACCGTCGGCACGGATGGCGCGGAATCCACAGTTGTGGCCACCGGGGCCACTGGGGCAGCCGGGCCAGGCTCCTTAACGGATGCCGGCGGCTGCGGGGATGGAGAAGATGTCGGCGTATCACTCATACATCAGTCCCGTTTCCAATTACCAATTACCAATTACAAATTACCAATTTATCCCAAGTCCGCCCCGTCCGCTAATGCCGGGGGCTGCGCGCCCAGTGCATTTTTTCGGCCAGCATCTGCCAGTGGCTCAGCCGCGGATTCTCCACCAGCGTCAGCGTGTTCGCCGCCCGCCGGATCAGCAGGCACTCATCCTCCGCCAGCGGGATGTTCACCTGGCCGTCGAAATTCACCCGGCTGCCGGGATTCAAGCGGTGCGGGCAGACCAGAATCGCCGACCACGCCGGCAGCACGACCGGCCGGAACGACAGCGTGTAGGGGCAGATCGGCGTGAGCACCATCGCCGCCACCTCGGGCGATATCAGCGGCCCGCCCGCCGACAGGTTGTAGCCCGTCGAGCCGGAGGCCGTCGCCACCACCAGCCCGTCCGAGCGGAACATCGTGGTCCGCTCCTCATCCACCTGCACCTCGAGTTCGATCATGCGGAACGGCTCGCCGGCGTTGATGACCACGTCATTGAGCGCCAGCCCCCGTGCCCGGGGCGCCAGCTTCTCCAGGGTCTTCAGGGATTGGATGTCGGCGCTCCGGTTCCACGGATAGATCGCCGCCTGCAGCATCAGCCGTTCGGTCGTGGGCACCTGCCGGGCCAGGATCGGTTCCAGCAGGTCGATGAATTCCTCCAGCGAATAGGCCGCCAGATAGCCCAGCTTTCCGAAATTGATGCCCACCACCGGCACCTGCATGCCCGCCAGCGCCTGGGCGGTGGTGAGGATCGACCCGTCGCCGCCCAGCACGACCACCAGGTCCGGCTTGTACAGTGCGATTTGCGCATGGTCGGCGCAGGTCGTCACCGCGTACCTGCCGCCTTGCTTCCGCGCGCGCTCTTCGAACAGCGAAACCAGCGTGTCCGCCGCCTGCATGGCGTCGGGCTTGTTGCGATTGGGCACCAGAAGAATATCCATAATGCGAAGGATACAATGATCCTCTGGAATTGGGAAAGGGCGCGCAGCGGAAAATCCGATAGGCTCTGAAATGGTTATGGCGTCGGTGTGGATGATTTATGTGGCAATTACGGGACACAATAGTATTCGGAAGCGCCGCCCTGGCCGCGCTGGGGGGTGCCTCCGCCCGCGCTTTGGAGCCCGGCGAGATCGCGGTGGTGTGCAACACCAAGAGCCTCAATTCGCAGGCGGTGGCGCGGTACTACATGAACGCCCGGAAGATTCCCGCGACCAATCTGGTGCCCCTGACCTGTGAGGCGTCGGAAAACATCACGGAAGTGTTGTATCGCACGAGCGTGGTGCCGCAGTTGCTCAAGGCGCTGGGGGACCGCAAGCTGCTGGCCGATCCCAAGACCGGGGCGGGGGGGATCAAGTGCCTGGTGACGACATATGACGTGCCCCTGCGGATTCTGGCCCATGAGCCGACGGTGGTGGAGCGGGGGGAGATTGCCGAGGATCAGAAGCAGTTGGACGACCTCGTGGCGGACATCGCGGCCCAGATACCGCGGTATGAATCCCTGGCGCAGCCGGCGGCAGCAACAACGAAATCGGCGACCCCAACCCCTGCGAGCCGGCCGACGGGGGCGTCGGCACCACCTGCGTCCACATCACCTGCCAGTGCGCCGGCCAAGATGACCTGGCAGCAGTTGCTGCCCAGGGTGCAGGAGGCCATGACCGCGGCGGGGCGGCGGATCGACAAGCTCCCCGAGCCGGAACGCGCGCGGACCATGGCGCTGTTCATCAACTTGCAGGAACATGTCGGGGGGATGGCGGGGCTGATGAATTCGATCGCCGTGCCGGCCGACGCGGTGAACGCGGACGGGGCGCGGCGGCGGCTCGAGGAGCTGGGGACGCAGTTGCGCACGGCCCAGGGGCAGTATCAGGCGCTGCTGCCGCAGCGGGCTTCGGCGCGCATACGCAAGGAGATCATCGCGCAAAGGCTCGGCATCGACGGGGTCATCGGCCAGGCCCGGGCGCTGGAGGAGATGATCGCGTACCTCAAGCCGGAACAAACGGCGGCCTGCTTCGACAATGAACTGGCGCTGCTGGCGGCGGACCAGGATTATCCGCGGGCGAACTGGCTGACCAATCCGAAATGCGTGGAGACTTACGCGCAGTTCCAGCGCGCGGGAGTGGTGGCGCCGCCGGTGCTGCTGGTGTGCCGGCTGGACGGTTCGACCGTGGCCAAGGTCCAGGAGATGATCGACACCGGGCTGAAGGTGGAGGAAAAGGGGCTCGACGGGAAGATGTATTTTGATGCCCGGGGGCTGCGGGGGACGGATGGGTATGCGTTGTTTGACGCCGACCTGCGGCGGGCCGCCGAATGGATGAAGACCCATTCGACGATGGAGACGGTGCTGGACGACACCCCCAACTTGCTGCAGGCCAAGGACGCCCCCGACGCGGCGGCATATTGCGGATGGTATTCCGTCGGCAACTATCAGGATTCGTGCCAATGGGTCAAGGGGGCGGTGGGTTACCACGTGGCGAGCTTTGAAATGACGTCGCTCCACAATCTTAACGAGCACGGATGGGTGGTGAACCTGCTGAACCGGGGTTTCTGCGGCACGCTGGGGCCGACCGATGAGCCGTACCTGCATTCGTTCCCCAAGCCATCGCAGTTTTTTCCACTGCTGCTGTCGGGCGAGTTCACGCAGGGGGAGGTCTGGGAGGTGACCTGCCCGGTGTTGTCGTGGCGGCAGGGGTATGTGGGGGATCCCTTGTACAACCCGTTCAAGGCCAAGCCGCGGGTGAAGCTGGAGGATTTGCGGAATGATCCGGTGCTGCGGAATGCGTTTGTGATATTGGGACACGAGGCGGCGGCGAAGAAATAACACGTAGTCCACGAAAAGCGCGCCGGAACCAAGTTGTTTGGACAATGCGGGGTGGATATACTTCAAACATGATCACCATTCGCAAGAAAATTGTCGTGGATGAGCGTGGCAACCCGCGGGAGGTCATCATCTCCTGGAAGCAGTATTGCGAACTCAACGAGGCGCTCGGGCTGGATTTGGATGAGCATGCGAAAGCCGATTTGCGTGCCGCGCGTCTTGATTGGAAGAAGGGCAACGCCGCGGCGTTCAAGCCGTTGTCGGCGTTGTGATGGTCATGGCCAAGCTGGTCGTTCACAACCGTGCCGCCCGCTATATTCAGCGTTTGGACGCGCGCCTCAAGGCTCAATTGCTGGCCAAGTTGGCGGAGTTGGCGGCGGATCCATATGCCATGCCGGGCGTCAAGCCGATGGCGGGTGAATGGGCGGGATACCGCCGAATGCGGCAGGGCAATCTGCGCATCATCTTTCTCCACGACCGCGCGGGCGACACGGTCGTTGTCGCCCATGTGGGACCACGCGGGGATGTATATAAGTAACCGGCTCCACACTTCATGCGGCTTGGGGAAATGAACGATGCGGAATATTGGGCAGACGATGGCGGTTATTGAGCGGGGAATGCACGCGGGGCTGCATGTGGGGGCGCAGCTTTTTGCCATGATCGCCGGGGAGGCGGTGGTGGATGTGGCGGTGGGACGGGCGCGGGTGGGGGAGGATGTGCCGATGACATCCGAAACGCTGATGTTGTGGCTCTCCGCCGGCAAGCCGATCACCGCCGCGGCGGTGTTGCTGTTGTGGGAGCGCGGCCAGGTACACCTCGATGAATCCGTCGCGGCGTATGTGCCGGAGTTCGGGCGCGAGGGCAAGGACCAGATCACACTGCGGCACCTGCTGACGCACACGGCGGGGATACGCGGGGTGGATGCGTCGTATCCGTTCGCGACGTGGGAGGAAACGCTGGCGCGGATTTATGCGATGCCGTTGGAGCGGCATTGGGTGCCGGGGCTGCGGGCGGGGTATCACGCGCATACGTCGTGGTATGTGCTGGGGGAGTTGATCCGTCGCCTGACGGGGACGCCGTGTGAGGATTGGATTCGGCAAAACGTGCTGGTTCCGGCGGGGATGGGCGACACCTGGCTGGCGCTGGGGGCGGAGCGGTATCGGGCGTATGGCGAGCGGATCGGGGTTTTGTATGACACGGCGGAGCCGCCCCCGCGGGCCTTGCGGAATCTGGATACCGAACTCGCGGCATCGCGGGCAAGGCCCTCCGCAAGCTGCCGCGGACCCGTGCGCGAACTGGCGCGGTTCTATGAGATGCTCCGGCAGGGGGGGACAATCGGCGGCACACGCCTGCTCCAGGAGGCGACGGTCGCGATGATGACCACGCGCCAACGCGTGGGCATGTTCGATGAGACGTCCCGGCAGACGATCGACTGGGGGCTGGGGGTGATGGTGAATTCGGCGCACTACGGCGCGGCGGTGCCGTACCAGTTCGGGCCGCATGCGTCGCCGGAGACGTTCGGGCATGCCGGTGCCCAGTCGTCGGTGGGCTTCTGCGATCCGCGGCATAAGCTGGCGGCGGCGCTGGTGTTCAACGGCTGCCCCGGCGAGGCGGTACACGACCAGCGGATGCGGGCGGCGCTCCAGGCGCTGTATGAGGATTTGGGGTTGGCTTAAACGCTTCACCACGGTTGGATGCGCCACGCTTTTGACGCCGGCGCGCCGCGGTTCTACCATGATGCCGTGTGAACACCAGCGTCCCGGGACCTCGGTGAGGGTTATTTACGCGCATGGCACAAGGTGAATTGCAGTCTTTTCTGGCGGGGATGGAGCGCTCGGACGTGGTGGCGGAATTATGCCGGCGGCTTGAGGGCGGCCGGCATGTCGCGGCGACGGGCCAGTGGGGGTCCGCCGCCCTGGTGCTGGCGGCACTGGTCCAAAAACGCCTGCGACGCCCGTTACTCATCCTCACCGCCCACCTCGACGAAGCCGACGACGCCATCGATCAACTCCTCTTCTTCCACCCCGGCTGCGACGCCCGCCTCTTCCCCGCCTATGAAGTGCTGCCCGGCGAATCCAACATCTCCCACGAGTTGGCCGCCCAGCGCCTGGAACTGCTGGTGGATCTGGCGGCGGCGCGAACCGATGCAGCAGCGCCCGCCGCAATCGAAAATCAAAAATCAAAAATCGAAAATCCTCAATTCATCGTCGCCCCCATCCAATCCCTCATGCAGCCTTCCCCCAACGCCGCCCTCCTCGGCGACCTCGTGCTCACGCTGCGCGCCGGGCAGACGCAGAATCGCGAGGCGCTCATCCGCTGGCTCAACGAGCACGGCTACACGCGCCTGGAGGCCGTCGAGGACGCCGGCGACTTTGCCGTCCGCGGCGAGATCATCGACGTCTGGCCCCCCGGCGAAGCCAACCCCTCCCGCATCGACTTCTTCGACGACCAGATCGAAACCGTCCACCAGTTCGACCTCGAATCCCTCGGCCCCATCCCCAACAGCAGCGCCACCGCCCGCCTCGTCGCCCTCGGCGACCGCACCAACTGGCCCGGCGGCGGCGTGGAGCAGACCACCAGTTTGCTCGCCTATCTTCCTGCGGATACGGTGGTCTGGCTCATCGAGCCCTCCGAAATCCAGGAGCAGGCCAAGAGTTATTTCGACCGCCTCTCCGACGCCCGCGGCATCTACCCCCCCAACGCCGTCCTCAAAAACATCCAGCAATTCGCGTGGGCCGAGATTCACCAGTTCGGCTCCGAAAACGACCAAACCCTCCGCCTCCCCTGCAAATCCATCCAGCGCTTCGACACCAAGGCCGAGGAGGCGATCCGGGAGCTTGCCGAACTCACCGCCCGCGCCAAAGTCGTCGTCGTCTGCGACTCCAACTCCGAACGCTCCCGCCTCTCCGATCTTCTGGACGTCAAACACCCCGGCATCCGCGAACAAATCGAAATGCCCACCGGCGTGATACATCTTGGTTTTGAATGGAATGAGCAAGATTGGGGCGCCACCAGGGAGACCCCACCACTCGAAACAATCGAAAATCAAAAATCAAAAATCGAAAATCCACCCCTCGTCCTCATCGGCCACCACGAAATCTTCCACCGCTACACCACCCGCCGCCGCCTTCGCGCCTTCCAGGGCGCCCGCCCCATCGACTCCTTCCTCGACCTCCAGCCCGGCGATTACGTCGTCCACATCCACCACGGCATCGCCAAGTTCGAGAACATGACCACCATCACCCGAGAAGGCGAAGCGGGGGGGGGGGCGGGCCGCACCGCCGAATACCTCACCCTCAAGTTCGCCGGCGATACCACCCTGCATGTGCCGGTGACCCAGATTCACCTCGTCCAAAAATACGTCGGCGGCGCCCACGGCCGCCCGCCCCTGTCCGTCCTCGGCGGCGCGAGCTGGTCCAAGCAGAAGGAAAAAGTCGCCGAAGCCGTCGAAAAACTCGCCGCCGAAATGCTCGAAGTCCAGGCCGCCCGCGAACACACCCCGGGCACCGCCTTCCCCGCCGACACCATCTGGCAAAAAGAATTCGAAAACGCCTTCCCCTACCCGCCCACCGAGGACCAATCCCAGGCCGCCGACGAAATCAAAGGCGACCTCGCCCGCCCCCGCCCCATGGACCGCCTCCTCTGCGGCGATGTCGGCTACGGCAAAACCGAAGTCGCCATGCGCGCCGCCTTCAAGGTCGTAGAGGCCGGCAAGCAGGTCGCCATCCTCGTCCCCACCACCGTCCTCTGCGAACAGCACGAGGACACCATGCGCCAGCGCATGGCCGGCTACCCCTTCCTCATCGAATCCGTCTCGCGCTTCAAAACCCCCGGCCAGGTCAAAAAAATCCTCGAACGCGCCCGCGCCGGCCAGATCGACGTCCTCATCGGCACCCACCGCCTCCTCTCCAAGGACGTGCAGTTCGCCGACCTCGGCCTCGTCGTCATCGACGAGGAACAGCGCTTCGGTGTCGAACACAAGGAACGCCTCAAAAAGCTTCGCCTCACCGTCGATATCCTCACCATGACCGCCACCCCCATCCCCCGCACCCTCCACATGTCCCTCCTGGGCATCCGCGACATCAGCAACCTCGCCACGCCCCCCTCCGACCGCCGCAGCGTCGTCACCGAAGTCATCCCCCATGACAAGGTCCGCATCAAGCAGGCCCTCCAGCGCGAACTCGCCCGCAACGGCCAGGTCTTCTTCGTCCACAACAAGGTCTACAACATCCAGTCCATCGCCGACGAAGTCCGCCAGCTCGTCCCCGACGCCCGCATCCTCATCGGCCACGGCCAGATGCACGAGCACGAGCTCGAAAACGTCATGCACAAGTTCATCCGCCACGAAGCCGACATCCTCGTCTCCACCACCATCATCGAGTCCGGCATCGACATCCCCAACGCCAACACCATGTTCATCAACGAAGCCGAAAACTTCGGCCTCTCCGACCTCCACCAGCTTCGCGGCCGCGTCGGCCGCGCCAACCACCGCGCCTACTGCTACCTCCTGCTCTCCCCCAACAAAACCATCCGCGACCAGGCCGCCAAACGCCTCAAGGCCATGGAGGAATACGCCTCCCTCGGTGCCGGCTTCAAAATCGCCCTCCGCGACCTGGAAATCCGCGGCAGCGGCAACATCCTTGGCCCCGAACAGTCCGGCCACATCGCCGCCGTCGGCTACGAAATGTACTGCCAGCTCCTCGAGGAAGCCGTCAAACGCATCAAGAACGAGCCGATCCACAAGCCCAAGGAAGTTGCCGTTGATATTGGCATTTCGGGCACTTTGCCCAAGTCCTACGTCGATTCCGAAAAACAACGCATGGACCTCTACCGCCGCCTCTCCCGCGCCGCCACCCTCGAAGGCCTCGAAGCCACCGCCAAGGACATCACCGACGCCTTCGGCCCCATGCCCAAATCCGTCACCGCCCTCTTCGGCCTCGCCGAAATCAAAATCCTCGCCCAGCAGTGGGCCATCACCCACATTATCCTCAAGCCCCCCGACGTCGTCTTCACCATCGAAGACCTCACCAAACTCGGCCCCCTAATGGGCAAAGGCGTCGGTGGACCGGGGGGGGGCGGGGCCGGCTCGGTCCGCATCGCCGACGAAAAAACCATCCACTTGCGCCTGCCGGCGGCATATCTGGAGCCGGAGACGCTGGTGAATGTCTTGCGGAATTTGCTGAATCCTAATGCGCCGAAGGAGCCGCCAAAGAAATCCGAGCCGCCCAAGCCTCCCCAGAGAACCAATATCGGTGCCAGCATCCGCCGCCGACTCTGACCATAATGGAATCGGGTGAACTCATGTTTCGGGTAATCGCCGCTCTCGGGAGCCGCGGTAGCAGCGGCCCGCTCCGATTCAGGTAGTGGCCTCGCCGTGCATGGAGCCGCGGTAGCGGCGGCGCGAAAGTAGCCCACGACAAGCCCACAGGCGCCGTCGTGGGTTGGTTGTCCCACGAATTGTGTCAAGCCGCGGAAGCGGCGTTGGAAATAGGCGTATTTCGTCTGATGCTCTCGATGAATCAATAGCCGCGTGCCATGGGTGCCATGGGTGCCATGCTTTTGACGCAGTGAGGGCGGATGGATGGCGATATGGACATACGAATTTATACTCCGTTACGCAGCCAAATCTGCGTCAAAAGCATGTTCGCGGGGGCATGCACTGGCATTCCTCATGAGGAGCCCGCTTGCGCCGGTGACATTGCCTAAAATGGATTGATGGACAAGGGAAGCGAACCCTGTTTTAATACGTCGTGAGGTATGTAAATGAGAATAAAACTTAGTCCCGGCTCCCGACTCCTATTCGTGGTCATGTCGGTCATGGCGCTGGGATGGCATGCTCAAATGGCTCCGGCCCAAAACACGGTTCCTGCGGATGCCGAATTGGCGCAGGCTTATCGCCAGTGTATTGATGAGAATGTTCCCAGTGCCGTGGCGATTGATTTGTTTGAAAAATATTTGACGCGCCATCCTGATACCCAGTTCAAGGCCGGCATCTATGGCCGGATCGGCGACCTGTATTCGAGTAATATCAAGCCGCAGTTTAATGAACGTCCGAACGTGCCCAAAATGTTGGAGCATTACCAAAAAGCCCATGATGTCT
>CAIPTQ010000143.1 GCA_903868035.1 uncultured Phycisphaerales bacterium | reverse complement strand
CCTACGCCTCCATGGTCCTCATCACCGGCCTGTACGACTGGGCCTACGCCCTGGGCGCTTCCCCCGCCCAGCGCCTGTGGATTTCCTGCGCCTGGGGCTTCGCCTACATCTTCATCTCCCTGCTCGGCGGCCGCATCACCGAAAAATTCGGCCCCCGCGCCGCCAGCGCCGCCCTCTGCGCCCTGTCCGTCCTCACCTGCCTCCTGGGCCTCTTGGCCCTCGCCCCCGCTCTCCGCTTCATCTGGATGATTCCCCTGGTCATGCTCCCCTTCAACCTCACCTGCACCATGATCTGGCCCGCCATCGAAAGCGGCCTCACCCGCAGCCCCGCCGCCCTGCCCCTGCCCCAACGCATCTCGCTCTACAACCTCGCCTGGGGCTCCGCCGGGTTCCTCGCCACCTTCACCCACGGCATGCTCGAAACCGCCTCCTACGCCCTCATCTTCATCGTCCCCGCCGCCGCCTGCGCCCTGGCCGCCCTCGTGCTGGGCCGCTACGCCATCCCCGCAGATAGGCTCAACCCCCACACCGTTAGGACTGGCGCATCAATAACTGTCAAAAGTGGCAGGCACACTCCGTGTGCCGTTGAGCCCTTGGCAGACGGCACTTGGAAAGTGCCTGCTACTTTGACGGAGACAGTTATTTATTCGCCACTCCTTACTCCCACCGACGACACCACCGCCGCCGATGAGCATGAATTGGGGGCGGGCGCTGAAAACGGGGGGGGTGGAGGGGGGCCGGCCATCCGCCGCCGTGCCGCCCTCCTCCTCAAGATGGCCTGGATCACCAATCCCCTGGCCTACATGGCCATCTACGCCCTCATCCCCGTGATGACCGAACTGTGCCACCACGCCGGCGTCAGCGGCACCGCCCTCGCCGGCGTCGTCGGCTCCGTCTGGTTCGCCGTCCGCTTCGTCGGCTTCGCACTCGCCGGCGCCTGGACCGGCTGGCATTACAAAATACGCTGGCAGATCGGGCCGCTGGTCGCCCTGGCGGCCAGCCTCGCCGGCATGCTCCTGATACCCAACCTCGCCGTCCTCCTCGTCTGCCAGGTGATCTTCGGCTTCGCCACGGCCATGCTCTACTCCGCCTCGCTCTATTATTCCATGCACGTCTCCAGCGGGCATGGGGGGCATGCCGCCTTCCATGAGGCCGTCATCGGCGCGGGAACCATGGCCGGCCCGCTCATCGGGGCGCTGGCATCAGGGGGGGCGGGGGGGGTGGCGGATGGTGGTGGGGGTGTCGTGAGCGGTGGGGGGGCTATGTCCCGCATCGCCCTGGGCCTCACCGGCTTGCTCACGGCAGGCCTCGCGGTGATCGTATGGATGGCCTTGACCAAAAAAACGGACCCTGTATCGGCAGCGAAATCGGCAACCCCAGCGGAGCGGCTATGAAACATTTGCGACTCGGCGTTTTAGTCAGCGGCGGCGGCACCACCATGCAGAACCTCGCCGCCACCATCGCGCGGGGCGAGCTGGATGCACAGATCGTCTGCTGCATCGCCAGCAACCCCCACTGTCGCGCCATCGAACGCGCCCGCCCGCTGAACATCCCCGTGGACATCATCACCCGCAAAGCCGCCGGCACCCACGCCGAATTCTCCCGCCGCATCGCCGATACGCTCCGCCGCCACCACGTCGATCTGGCCCTCATGGCCGGCTTTCTCTCCCTCTGGGAGATTCCCCCGGACCTCCGCGGCCGCGTCCTGAACATCCACCCCGCACTGCTCCCCAAATTCGGCGGCCTGGGCATGCACGGCACCCACGTCCACGCCGCCGTCCTCGCCGCCGGTGAAACCGAATCCGGCTGCACCGTCCACTTCGCCGACAACACCTACGACACCGGCCCCATCATCATCCAAAAACGCGTCCCCGTCCTCCCCACCGACACCCCCGATACCCTCGCCCACCGCGTCTTCGAACAGGAATGCCTCGCCTACCCCGAAGCCATCCGCCTGTACGCCCGCGGCGAAGCGCGGATGTGAGGCACCGATCCACTGTCACACAGTATTCCGCGCGGACCGAATGAGCATGATTTTGAAGGGCCATTTGAGCTTCGTCCAGGCGTGTTCGGCAGTGTAGACCGCGGGGATCGGGGTGTTGGCCTGGGTCATGCGTTGCACCAGCGCCAGGCACGCGCGGTCGCCCAGCGAGGCGCCGATGGGAATCGTTCGCACCCGCATGGCCGCGGCAAGCAACGCCAGTTCCGCATCGAAGTCGATCATACTCATGCCCAGATCGTCGAAGGCCGCATGGGCTTCTTCAATGGGCATCCCCTTTTCGCAAAGCTTGCCGAGGACTTCGCAGGCATTGACGGTGGTCACGTAGGCTGGTCCGGCGTCGAAGGCGGCCTCGACGACATCGTGGCCCTTCTCCATCTGGAGGTAGGCGAGGATGGCCGATGCGTCGATGATGCTATTCACGCCGGGCCTCCGCCTTCCGCTGGTCCATCAACTCCTGGCTGAGATTGTCTTTGGGATTGACGTAACGGCGGACGCTTTCGCGGGCCTTGTGCCGCGCGGCTTGGGCGTTGATCAGGGTGGCGTGGTCGTCCTGGACGGTAAGGACCAGGTCCGCGCCGACCTCCATCCCGAGGCGCTGGCGGACCTTCGCCGGAATGACAATGCGCCCACCTTCGGCGACCCGGAGGGTGGTGCGAAGTGCCTGGGTCATGACAGACTCCTTGAATATGGCAAATCAACTGTATATTGCCATCGTCATTATACGATGACATTGTTAAATAACAATGGCAAATTAGGGTGAATTTGTGTCCCCGGGTGCATGACATTCTGGGCGGTAGGCAAAACGGAACCCGTAGCGTAAGCAAGGTGGAGTTGCGTGCCTTCTGGCTGGTGGTTTCTTCGCGCAGGCGAGGGACAGCCCATCGCATACAGGAGACCTGGCAGCGCCTGCGCGAGGCTCCAGGGAGCGTTGGGAATGGTCGCTCCACCTCGTTCACGCTGCGGGTTCCGTTGGCCGCCGATTTTGTCATGCACTCCTGTCCCCCGGCTACAGGTGTTTCATGCCTCCGGCCCGCCCTTGCCGATACCGACCATTTCGTTGACGTCACCGAAATGGTCCTCGATTCGTAATCTGCGGCCGATTCGATCATATCGGTGACATCACCGATATGATCCCCAATCCACCTCCTCCGTGTCTCCGCGCCTCCGTGGTGAATATTCTTCGTGGCCCTTCGCGTCTTCGCATCTTCGTGTTTCAACATGTCTTCCCCGCGCCCCCTCACCCCTTCGGCTTATACGTCCGCTCAATCCACCCTGTGTCCACCTTCGCCTGCCGGAACTGCTGGTTCGCCATGATCTGTCGGTGCAGCCCGATCGTCGTCTTGATCGGCCCCACCCGGAATTCCTCCAACGCCCGCCGCATCGTCGTGATCGCCTCGTCCCGCGTCGCCCCGTGCGTCAGCAGCTTGGCGATCATCGAGTCATAATTCGGCGGCACGCGATAACCCTGGTGTACATGCGTCTCCAGCCGCACGTGCGGGCCGCCCGGCGGGATGAATTCCTCCAGCGTCCCCGGTGAGGGCGCGAAATTCCGCTCCGGATCCTCCGCGTTGATCCGGCATTCGATGGCGCAGCCGTTCTGCGGTATGTCCTTCTGATGCAGCGTCAGTTTCTCCCCCGCGGCAATCCGCAACTGCCACTTGATGATGTCCACCCCCGTCACCAGTTCCGTCACCGGATGCTCCACCTGGACGCGCGTGTTCACCTCCAGGAAGTAGAACTTGCACGCCTTGTCCATGATGAACTCGCACGTGCAGGCCGAATAATAATTCGCCGCCTTCGCCAGCCGCACCGCGGAGTTGCACAGTTCCTCGCGCGTCTTCTGGTCGATTACCGGGCACGGCGATTCCTCCACCAGCTTCTGGTGCCGGCGTTGCAAGGTGCAGTCGCGCTCCCACAGGTGGATGACGTTCCCGTGCTTGTCGCCCAGGAGCTGCACTTCCACGTGCCGGGGATCCTCGTGGTATTTCTCCAGGAAGATCGTGCCGTCCTTGAACGACGCCTCGGCTTCGCTCTGCGCCGCCTTGATGCTCGAACGCAGCGTGATTTCATTGTGCGCCACGCGCATCCCCCGCCCGCCGCCCCCGGCGCTCGCCTTGATGACCACCGGGAACCCGATCCGCCGCGCCACCTCCACCGCTTCGTCCTCCGTGGTGATGGCGCCCGCCGAACCCGGTGTTAGCGGCACGTGGCACTTTTTCGCCAGTTCCTTCGACGCCAGCTTCGAGCCCAGCATCTTCATCGCCTCCACGCTCGGGCCGATGAATTCGATCTTGCAGTCCCGGCAGACTTCCGCGAAATGCGCGTTCTCCGCCAAAAAACCATACCCCGGATGAATCGCCTGCACGTCGCCGACTTCCGCCGCGGAAATAATCCGCGGAATGTTCAAATAGCTCTCTATCGCCGGCCCCGGCCCGATGCAGATCGCCTGGTCGGCCAGCTTGAGGTAGTTGGCGTTGCGGTCGGCCTCGGAAAAGGCGATGACCGTCTCAATCCCCAATTCCTTGCACGCGCGGATGATCCGCAGGGCGATTTCACCGCGATTGGCGATCAATATCCGTTGAAACATGGCGACTCGTGGTTAGAAGACAGAAGTCAGTGATTCGTGGTCCGTGGCCAGCGGTCAGCAGCACTACGGTTTGACCATGAACAGTGGCTGGCCGTATTCGACGACCTGGCCGTTGGCGACCAGCACCTTGACGATCGTGCCGGAGGTTTCGGCGGGAATCGGATTGAAAACTTTCATCGCCTCGATGATACAGACCACCGACTTGGCGTCCACGGCCGACCCGACCGAGACATACGCCACGGCATCCGGACTCGGGGCGGCGTAGTAGGTGCCCACCATCGGTGACTTGATCGCGACCAGTTTTTCGTCTTCGGGTGGTTTGGCCGCCGGCGCAACAGCGCTCGGCAGTGGTGCCGCAGGCACTCCGGCGTGGTGCATCGGCGCTCCGGCATGCGTCGGCGTGCAAATTCCACGGCGCAAAACAATGCGTTTCTTGTCTTCCTCTAGCTCAATTTCCGTCAATCCATGTTGCTCCATAAGAGCAACCAGTTCCTTGACGCGCCTGGTATCTGTAAATCCCGCATCGCGGGTGGTTTTGGATTCGGCAGGTTTCTTTGCCATAAATGATTCTCCGGAATGACTTTAGGGAATGCCAGTGCCGAAGGCTCTCCTTGTGACAGACGCGAATCGGGGGGAAGTATAAGCCAAGTCCGCCGTGCGCGAAAGGGAATTTGAGGTAAGGAATTTGAGGTGATGTGGAAGAATCAAAGTCTAAGGAAGTTGCGGAGGTTATTTGCCTTCCATTACCGCTGTGGCGTCGGTGAGGCCCGCGACGGAGGCGGTAAGTGTGATTTTCCCGGAACCCGTGGCTCGCACGATGGCGATGGCCCGCCCCGCGAACATGTGCCGCTGCAGCGCCTGGTATGCCTCGTGGCTGGCCCGGTCGCCGTTGTCCACCGCGATGATCTTGCCCGGCCCGTCAATCTTGAAGGTCACCAAATCCACCGCCGTCGGATTCATCACCCCCTTATCGTCCACCACATTCACCGTCACGATCGACACATCATCAAAGCTTGACACGATGTTCGCCCGGTCCGCCTTGGCCGACACCTTTACCGGCTTGCCCGCCGTCTGCATCTCCCACGTCGCGGCCTCCTGCCCCTTGTTCCGGCCCACCGCGCGCAGCACCCCCGGCGCGTAGGCCGTGGTGAACGTCACCGGCGAGTCATCCGCATTCCGCGGCTTGATCCCCAGCGACTTGCCGTTGAGGAATAATTCCACCTGCTCGCAATTCGTGAACACTTCCAGTTGTGCCTGCTTGTACGCATCCCCTTCGAGGGGCGTCCAATCGGTGAGGAACTTGAGCCCGTCGGCATCGGCGGCCGTCGCCGCGCCCGGGGCCGAGGGATTGTTCCGCGCCACGGCCACCATGGGCTTGGTGGACCACCAGCTTTGCCGCTGATACGCCCGGGCGTGCGGCGCGCCCGTGCGGTCGAAGAGGCCGTTGTAGCGGCTGATCTGCGGCCAGTCCGCCTCGCCCAGGTAGTCAAAGCCCACCCAGAGGAACTGCCCGGCCATGAAGGGATTGTCGCGCAGCGCCCGCCACACGCCCACCTCGTGCGTGTTTTCCGTGCCCAGCACCTTCCGCTGCGGATTCTGCCGCCACGCCGCCTCCAGCGACGCCTCGGCATAATTCTGCCCCACCACATCCATCTGATCCGCAATCCCCCCCGGCCCATACACCCCCGTCGCCGTCGGCCGGAACAGCGCAAACGTCCCAGGCCGCGTCCCGTCCAACTCATGATAAATGTTCTGCATGGCCAGATACCGGTCGATCCCCGCCTGCGCGGTCACGTTGTCCCGAATCTCATTCCCCGCGCTCCAGATCACAATCGACGGGTGATTCCGATCCCGCAGCACCATGTCCCGCGTGTCGGCCTTGAACCACTCGTTGAAAATCCGGTTATATCCCGCACCGCCGTTGGGCTTGGCCGCGGTCCACGTGTCAAACGATTCCTCCATCACCATCATCCCCATGCGGTCGCACACGTCGAAAAACTCCGGGGCCATCGGATTGTGCGCCGTCCGCACCGCATTCACCCCCAGCTCCTTCAATGCCGCCAGCCGCCGCTCCCAGATCGACGCGGGCACCGCCGCGCCCACGGCCCCGCCATCGCTGTGCATGCAGGCCCCCAGCAGCTTGATGTTGTTGCCGTTGAGCCAAAACCCCGTCGCCGGCTTCCACTCCATCAGCCGGATGCCAAACGGCACCGTCTCCTTATCCGCCGCAAAGGCACCACCCCGCCCCGTCTGCTCATCCCCGCCACCTGTCGCCGTCACCACCGCCTGATACAGGTGCGGATGATCCACATCCCACAGCTCCGGTCGGTCCACGTACACGTCTGCCGTAAACTCCTCGCTCTTCCCCGCCGCCACATTCTTCGCCGGCACCTGCGTCTGCTTCACCAGCGTGCCGCCGTCCATCACCGCCACATTCAGCGTCACCGGCACATCCGCCGCCGACTGATTCACCACCGTCGTCTTCACCCGCACCGTCGCCTGCTCGCCCTTGACCTCCGGCGTCGACACAAACGTCCCCCAGTGCTCCATATGCACCGGCTCGCGCACCTCCAGCCGCACATGCCGATAGATGCCCGCCCCCACATAAAACCGCGAAGCCGGCTGCACCGTGTTGTCCGCCCGCACCGCGAGGTAATTCGGCCCGTCAAATTTCAGCTTGTCCGTCAGCTCATACTCAAACGAACTAAACCCATACGGCCGCTTGCCCAGCGACTGCCCGTTGATCCACACCTCCGAATTCGCCATCACCCCGTCAAATTCCACGAACACCCGCTTCCCCTTGTACTCCGGCGGCAGCGTGAACCACTTGGAGTACCACCCCACCCCCGCCGGCAAATACCCGCCCCCGCGCAGCGTGATCGCATTCTGCTCGTACGGCCCCTCGATCGACCAATCGTGCGGCAGCACCACTCCGCGCCATTGCGGCAAGGCCGCCTGCGCATTTTGCGCCCCGATCGCCTCCCCTTTGAAAAAACTCCACGCGTTATCGAAGTTCACCGTCACCCGCGGCCCCGCCTGCGCCGGCACCGCCTCCACCGCGCCCCGTGCTGGCACTGCCACCACCAAGACCGCCAGCGCCACAACCTGATTCCATCGCATGAGCTACTCCGAAAAACAGCATCCGTCTAAATAACGTCAAACCGCCCGATGCATTTCGTTTAATCGGGAAGATTGAAGATTTAAGGACTGGCCGGCTAACGCAAAGAATCCTTCATCCGCTTCCGCCGCCGCCGTTCCCACAGCCGGAACCGCAGCCGCACCATCACCGTGTACAACGTCCCCGCGCCAATCACCACCAGCGGCACCGTCAGCACATCCGCCATCAGCACATTCCGCAGCCCAAACCGCGCCCCGATGTACGCCCCGCCCGCCAAAAATACCGGAAACACCGTCCACACCGTGATCTTCTTCGCCACAAACCGCGCCCATGCCGGCGGCTCAAACACCTGAATCGTCCGCGGATCGTCCGGATCAAACGCCGTCCCGCACTCCGGGCACCGCGGCTCCGTCAGCCGCATCAGCGAGTACCCGCACACCCGGCATCTGCCGTAAAGCATTTCCATGGTCTACCCGATCACCCCGCGCAGCTTCCCTCCCGCCGCCTCCAGCAGCCGGTCCGCCGTGAACAAGTCGCACCCCTTGTGCTGCATCACCAGCGCCCGCTTCACCTTACCGCCCGACGCCTCCAGCAGCCCCAGCGCCTCCTCCCGCCCCAGCCCCGTCACCCGCGCAATGATCCGCGCCGCCCGATCCACCAGCTTGGCGTTCTTCGTCGCGTCAATGTCCACCATCAAATTTCCATACGTCTTCCCAATCTGCACCATCGCCAGTGTCGTGATCCGGTTCAGCACCAGCTTCGTCGCCGTCCCCGCCTTCAGCCGCGTCGAGCCCGTCAGCACCTCCGGCCCCGTGTCTATCGCAATCCACAACTCCGGCACCCCCCCCCCGGTTCCCCCCGGCAACCCCACATGCCCCGGGTCCGTACACACCAGAAAAATCGTCCGCGCCCCGCGCCCCGCCGCCTCGATGAGCGCCCCGTGTACATACGGCGTCGTGCCCCCGGCCGCGATCCCCATCACCACGTCGCGTTCCCGCACGCCCAGTTCCCGCATCGCCTCGCGTCCCGCCGCCGCGTCGTCCTCCACCGCCTCAATACTGTGCCGCAGCGCCGCCTCCCCCCCGGCAATCATCCCGAGCACCATTCCCGGCTCGGAGCAAAACGTCGGCGGACACTCCGCCGCATCCAACACCCCCAGCCTCCCGGAAGTCCCCGCCCCCACATAACTCAGCCGCCCCCCGGCAGCAAACGCCCGCGCCACCATCTCCACCGCCCGCCCCAACTCCGCCCCGCGCGCACCCACCGCCGCCACCATCCGCTCATCCTCCGCCTGCATCAGCGCCACCGCATCCGCCACGGGCAGGACATCCAACTGGCTGCTGGCGGGGTTGGGCAATTCGGTATGAATATGCGAGCGATCGATTATCATGCCCGTAGTGTAGACCCAAATGGACGCCTCTCCAACCCCTTGGATGTGCATGCAGGCCATACGCCTCTGTGGCGTCCCTTTTCTGGGTGTTTGAGATGTATCAGTGTCTCCCCGTGCCGGAGAGATTATGTCCAAGATTGCCGCAGTATTTCCTGAATACGAGATAATGCCCGATCATCTCCGGTGCCGCAGCGGGGTATGGAATGCGTTACTGAATCAGAATCGGATAACCGCCCTTGGGGTCATTGCCGACATAATTGGGCTACCCGCTAATTCCAAGTCCCGGGGTTTGATCCTGGAGGCGCATGACCTCCAAGCGATCACACCACGCCGAAAGCGGCGCGGTGATGATCATCGGTACTGGCTTCTGGCAATTGAACTGTCGACCGCTGAGATCATGTATTTTGGCTTTCCCACCCAGGAGCACGCCGGCGGCGTCGGCGGGTTGCCGCCGGATTATGTTCGCCTTGATTCCGAGCTGGGAGTGTGCCATTTCACCCAATCCTCCGGCAACATCATCCCGATACAGGCGATTCCGGTCTATCGTGCGAGGTTGGAGGGAATTGAGGGATTTCCACGATCAGCCACCTCGATTACGCCCTTTTTTGACTACGGTACCGGTGATCTTGATTGCTGGATTGATGATGAATTCGACGTGGTGTATACCTTATGATCACGAAACTGCGACCCTTACGACGCTCGGACCCACGTCCTTTATTGAATGGTTTGATAAAAGCATGCTGAAATATACATCTCTTTTTAAGTGATGTCGGTTGGGATCCGGTGCTTACTTTAATTTCACATCCAAATACTCCCTTACCCCGCCGCCCCCGTGCAGCCCCGCCAGCAAAATCCCCACCGCCTCCCGCTGCGTCCGCCACATGAACGCACTCCCCACCTCCGCCTCCGCCACCCACCGCACCCGGTCATGCTCCTCATTCAGCACCACCGCCGCCTCCCGCCCCACCTCCACCGCGAACACCGGCATCAGCAACACATAATCCTTCACCATGAAATAAAACGTCTCCAAATATTCCACCTGCCACATCGCCACCGGCACCAGCCCCGTCTCCTCCTTCAACTCCCGCACCGCCGCCGCCATCGCCGTCTCCCCCGCGTGTACGCCCCCGTACACCGTCTGCCACGACCCCTGATACTCCCCCGTCGCCGCCGACCGCCGCACCTGCAAAAACTCCACCCCCGGCATCCGCCGATACACATACACCGCCACGGCATCCGCTCGAACATCAGCCACAATTCACTCCTAAGGCGCATGTTCACGTCGAATCAACACTCCCGTCGCTGGCCATCCAGTAGTCCTTTCCCCACCAGAGCACATACATCCCCTCCCGGTCCCACTCTGCTTTGGATTTCGTAAGTTCCTCGCGCTCGTCCGCAGCAATTGTCGGGGCATCCAGATCCTCAAAATAGGTCGGGTAATCTTCTACGCGCACTCCCAAGTTATCCACCGCAAACTTTTTCACTACGATCGGCCGCGGCATCCACCCCAGCTCCAGCTTCCACAACTCAATTTCCGGCTTGATGCGCTCATCGTAGGTATCAAAAATCCCATTAGGCCGCCGCTTCAAAAATACAAGCGCGCGTTCTAGCACCTCCTGGTAATCGCCTTCTGGCGAAAACACAATCGCCGAAGCAACCGGGCACAAAAGCCCCAAAAGCACCTGCCGCCCGTCAGGCAAACGCCCTGTCTGGAAATCAAGACAACTATCAATCGTATATTTCCGGTCCACAATTCTGCCTCATAGCCGCTTCAGGGTGAGAATATCTTTAAACAGGCATTGTAGCGAAGAACCCGGCAGCTCATAGTTCCGCGGCGCGCGCCACGAACCACCGAAGACAATATACTCCTACCTCTGGCCCGTACAAGGGTCCAAGTGGGTCAGGGAATTGGTCAGGCATGACGCCCGCAATATTCCCAGGGTAGGTCGAGCTGCTCGGCCTGTCTCTCGAACTGGAGATTTTTCGTACGTCTTCGTGGTTACGTTCTGTCGCCCGCCTATGCAACCCCAAACCGATTCCCCCCCAGCCGCTTCACCTTCCCCTGAATCTGCAACAACGTCAACTCCGCCATCACCACCTGCGCCGGCAGTCCCGCCCCCTCCACAATCTCATCCACCGAAGCCCCCTGCCCCATTGCCGCGACAATCTTCTCCTGCACGCTCGTCAAAACCACCGGCTCTTTCGGTGCAGCCGGTGCCTCGGAAAATAACGTCCTCTCCTTCCCATCAAGCCCAGGGATTACAATCCCTGGGCCTACGCTCGCCCCCGCGACCGACGCCGCGCTCACTTGAGAAAGCAACCGCCCCACATCCCCCAGGTGCCCCAGCACATCCTCCGCCGACTCCACCAGATGTGCCGTCGCCGTCTTGATCAACTGATGCGTCCCCGCGCTCGCCGGCGAATCCACCCGCCCCGGTAGCGCGAAAACCTCGCGCCCATAGTCCGCCGCCGCCAGCCGTGCCGTGATCAGCGAGCCGGACTGCAAATTCGCCTCCACCACCACAATCCCCAGCGACATCCCCGCGATGATCCGGTTCCGCGGCGGAAAATTCTCCGCCACCGGCGGGGCCTCCAGCGGCAGTTCCGAAATCACCGCCCCGCGACCCTCCTTCACGATCCGCTCATACAGCGCCTCATTCTCCGGCGGATACGTGTGCCTCAGCCCGCACCCCGTCACCACAATCGTCCGCCCGCCCCCCTGCAGCGCCCCCAGGTGCGCACAGGTGTCAATCCCCCGCGCCCCGCCCGAGATGACGGTCAACCCGTGCTCCGCCAGGTGCCGCGCCAGCTTTTGCGCCTGCTCCCGCCCGTACAACGTGCAGTTCCGCGCCCCCACCATCCCCACCGCCACGGCATCGCCCGGCTGAATTTCCCCCCGCACATACAACACAATTGGCGGATCGCCAATCGGCTTGAGCCCCGGCGGATACCGCCCATCATCCAGCGTCAGCAGCGTGTACCCGCTTTCCATCACCCGCGAAAATTCCGCCGTCGCCTCGGCCAGCGTCTCCGGCGCGGAAGTCACCACCTGATTCGCCTTGATCGTCCCTATCCCCTCCACGCCCGCCAATACCCCCGGATGCGCCGTCAAAATCCCCTCCGGCGACCCCAGTTTCTCCAGCAACCGCTTCACCAACACCGGCCCCACGCCGCGCAGGCGCGTCAGCCGCAGCCAGGAAATCAGCCGAGATTGTTCCTTCAAATCCACGCCGGGAATATAAACGCTTTCCCCCAAAAAACAACCGAACGCGGATCAATATCCGCCTCCCGCCTTCTTTCTTCTTGCTTCTTGCTTCCTGCTTCTGACTTCTTACTTCTTGCTTCCGCCTTCTCAGTTCTCCACCGCGCTCAACTGGTCCAGCAACTCCTCCACATGCTGGTTCGTCAGCGACGGGAACTTGATCAACTCAAAACTCTGCTGGAACCGCGACGTCTCAATCCGCACCCGCAGCGAATCGAAAAAACTGTGGAACCGGTTGATCTGTTCATGATAAATCATGATGGAGGGAACATCGTTGCCAAACACCAGTGGCCGGTCAAGCATGGCGCCACCCGAAAGGACTCCCCAACTGCGAACCCGGCAAACCAGACGCCGGCATCGCGGAGACCGCGGGAGCCGCCAGCCTCCATGGCCCGGAACGATGCTTCACAGGCCCTCACTGGAGGAAGTTATCGGTGGTAAATGGATGGCACTTTGGGAACAAAGGTCAATAAAATCCGCTCCCTTTCCCAGGGGTGCATGTCCGCCTGTCCGGAGTTTCGCCTGCTCCAACCTGCGTCAACTTGTGCCCTTTTTCGTCAACGTGCGTTCACTTGATGTCAACTTAGTGTCGACTTTGGTCCACTTTT
>CAIPTQ010000142.1 GCA_903868035.1 uncultured Phycisphaerales bacterium | reverse complement strand
GCCCCGCGCCACGGCCGCGCCCGTCTGGTCCGTAATCAGCACCGCGTCGCCGCTTTCAAACTCCCCCTCCACCGCCGTGATGCCCATCGCCAGCAGGCTCTTGTTGGCCCGCAGCGCCTTGGCCGCCCCATCATCGACGACCAGCGTTCCCTTGGGCCGGGCGGTCAGGCCGATCCAGCGCGAGCGGCTGGAGAGCTTCCGCTGCGCCGGCAGGATCAGCGTGCCGGTCTCCACGCCTTCGAGCAGATCGACGATCACATTCCGCCGTTTGCCGTTGGCGATGAGGACCGGCTCGCCGGCGGTTTTGACGGTGCCGGCGGCGACCAGTTTGGCACCCATGCCGCCGGTTCCGCGGCTGGATTTTTGCGCCTCATCCACGTGGTTGGTGGCATCCTCGACATCCTGCACGACGGGGATGGTTTTGCCGTCGCCGTCCAGGAGGCCATCGACCACGGAGAGCAGGATGAGCAAATCCGCCCGCAGCAGGTTGGTCACCTGGGCGGCGATGAGGTCGTTGTCCCCGAAGCGAATCTCGGCCACGGCGACCGAGTCATTCTCGTTGATCACCGGGACGCACTTGGTGCGATGCAGCGCGTCGATACAGTTCCGCAGGTTCAAGTACCGCCCGCGGTCCTCAAAATCGCCCTTGGTGATCAAAATCTGCCCCACATGCAGCCCATGCGGCTTGAACGCCGCGCCGAAGAGGTTCATCAGGATGGACTGGCCGACGGATGCCGCGGCCTGGAGCATGGGCAAATCCTTGGGCCGGCCATGCAGCCCCAGCTCCGTCACCCCCGCCCCGATGGCCCCCGAGGAGACCATGGTGACCTGCACCTTGCGGGCCTCGAGCAGGGCCACCTGCTGGGCAAAGTGGGCGATCAAGCCGGTGTCCAGGTGGCCGGAGGCGTCGGAGAGGGCGTTGGTGCCGATCTTGACCACGACGGAGCGCACGCCGCGGAGGAGCGCGGCGCGGTCGACGGCGGGAGCATGTGCGGAATCGTGCATAGGGATCATTTGAAACCCAATGGGGGGAAAATACAACCCTTGGGCATTGCCACGCCAGACTGGTCACCACTTCCGATCCAGCAGCCGATACCCCACCGCCTCGCTCACATGCTGGGCCTCGATATGCTCCTTCCCCTCCAGGTCGGCAATCGTCCGCGCCACTTTGCGGACTTTGTCGAAGGCGCGGGCGGAGAGGCCCATTTCTTCCATGGCTTGTTTCATGATCATCTGGCCGGCCTCGTCGAGGGCGCAGTATTTTTCGAGGTCGGGCTTGGACATGTTGGCGTTCATCATCGTGCCGCCCCCCCCCTCCTTGCCGAAGCGCTCGCGCTGCACGGCGATCGCCCGCGTCACCTGCTGGCGCATCTCCGCCGAACCGGTGCCCTGGGCCTTGCTCGTCAAATCCCGATACGTCACCGCCGGCACCTCGAGGTGGATGTCGATGCGGTCCAGCAGCGGGCCGGAGATGCGGGACATGTAGCGTTCCATGGAGGCCAGTTCGGTGGCGGTGGCCTTGCGCGGATCGACGGTGCCCTTGCCGGAGTGGGATGGGTTCATGGCGGCCACGAGCATGAAGCGTGCGGGGAAGGTGATGGAGGAGTGGGCGCGGGAGATGGTGACGGTGCCGGACTCGAGGGGTTGGCGCAGCACCTCCAGCACGCCGCGGGGGAATTCGGGGAGTTCATCCAGAAACAAAATGCCGTGGTGGGCCAGCGACACCTCGCCGGGCCGCGGAATGGTGCCCCCGCCGATGACGGAGGGGCTGGAGGCCGTGTGGTGCGGCGAGCGCACCGGTCGGGTGCGGATCAGGGCCTGGCCTTTGGGCATCAGGCCACAGGCGGAGTAGACGCGTGTGGTTTCGAGGGCCTCCTGGCGCGAGAGCGGGGGGAGGATGGAGGGGAGGCGTTCGCAGAGCATCGTCTTGCCGGCGCCCGGGGGCCCGAGCAAAAGGACATTATGGCGGCCGGCGGCGGCGATGGTGAGGGCGCGTTTGCCGAGTTCCTGGCCGCGGACCTCGTTGAAGTCGTGGCCGTTGGAGGCGGAGGCGGGGTCGAGGTCGGATTCATCGAGGTGGAAGGAGAGGAGGTTGAGCTCCCCGTTGAGGAAGCCCACCATCTCTGAAAGCGTCCCCACTCCGATGACTTCGATCCCCGGAACGACGGCAGCCTCGGCGGCATTGTCGGCCGGGAGGATGATGCCGATCTTCTTCTGTTCCCGCGCCAGCATGGCCATGGAGAGCGCGCCTTTGATGGGGCGGACGCGGCCATCGAGGGCGAGTTCCCCGGCGACGAGGTATTTTTTGTGATCCACGCCGCCCTTGTCCGCCCCCCCGCCTCCGCCCCGCTTCATCACGCGATTGACCAGCAGCAGGCCCAGGGCGATGGGCAGTTCCAGGGCATTGCCCTCCTTGCGCAGGTCGGCGGGGGCCAGGTTGATGACCAGCAGGCCCGCGGGGAAGCCGTAGCCGCAGTTGTAGAGTGCCGAGCGGATGCGGTCCAGCGACTCCTTCACCGCCATGTCGGGCAGGCCGACGATGGCGGGCCGTTTGTACTCTTCAACGACGACTTTCTCGGCGTGATCGACTTCGACCTCGCAGGGTAGGGCGTCAATCCCCTGCAACACGCACGCATGCACCTTGGCCAGCATCAAAAATCTCCCGGATATGACTCCGAATGGCGTAAGGGTAAGGGTCGGTGCCAGAAACGCAAGCGTCTTGGGGCAGGAACTTGCCGAAAGCGGCCCGGCGCCGGCGTTACAAAACACCGGGGAATCGGGTATGGTACGGCCTTCGAGGATCACTATGCGAAAACTTCATGCCGCCTTGATTCTTTCTTTGGCCGTGCTTGGTTTAACGCCCCTGGCGAGCCTGGCGCAGAGCGCCACGGCAACCGCCACCACGGGATCGGGTGTGCCGGGCTGCTGCGGCCAGCAGATGACCCTCGTCGGCCAGGCCTGGATCTATTCAGTGGCCGACGGCAAGGCCTCCGATGGCACGCCCGTCCCCGAGACGCTCCGCACGGAAGTGTATGGCGACGAGCTGGTCGCGCGGGCCGTGCTCGCCCCGGGAACCTACACCGTCGTGATCGCCGCCAGCGAAAACAGCTTCCAGGCCGCGGGCATGCGGGTCTTCAATATCGAGGCCATCAGCGGCGGCCGCGGACCCACCGCCGACGATCCCAAGGGGGACCCGGGCGTCAAAACGGAAGTCGCCAAGGGGGTGGATTTATTCAAGCTCGCCGGGGGCGCGGGCAAGCTCTACACCATCAAGGCCACCGTCAAGCATGGCGGCGGCCCGCTGCGCATCGTCTTCACCGGCAGCGTGGACAACGCGAAGTTCAGCTCCATCAAGGTGCTCGACGCCCAGGGCAACAAGGCCGCCTGGCTCTTCGCCGAGGACGTGGCGGACCTGTTGCGCCTCCCGGACACCCCCCCCGTGGTGGCCGGACCGATGATCTACAAGGATGCCGCCGCCCCGCTGGACCAGCGCGTGGCGGACTTGGTCCGCCGCATGACCCTGCGGGAAAAAGCCGCCCAACTGCAAAACTCCGCCCCGTCCATCAGCCGCCTGGGCGTGTCGTCTTACAACTACTGGAGCGAAGGCCTCCACGGCGTGGCCCGCAACGGCATTGCCACCGTGTTCCCCCAGGCCATCGGCATGAGCGCCTCGTTTGACCCCCGGCTCATGCGCACCGTCGCGGACGCCATCGCCACCGAGGCCCGCGCCAAATACAACGCCTGGCAGGCCGATGGCGGCCTGGATTTTTTTTACGGCGGAACCTATCGCGGGCTGACCTTCTGGTCGCCCAACATCAATCTCTTCCGCGACCCGCGCTGGGGCCGGGGCCAGGAAACCTACGGCGAGGACCCCTACCTCGCCGGCGCCATGGCCGTGCAGTTCATCAAGGGCTTGCAGGGCGATGACCCCAAGTATTTCAAGGTCGTCGCGACCGCCAAGCATTTCGCCGTACACAGCGGCCCCGAACCGCTCCGGCATACGTTCAACGCGGCGCCGCCGATCCGGGATTTCTACGAGAGCTACCTCCCCCATTTCGAAATGGCCGTCCGCGAGGGCGGCGTCTACTCCGTCATGGGGGCCTACAACCGCGTGTACGGTGCGCCCGCCTGCGACAGCGAACTCCTGCTGAAAACCATTCTCCGCCGCGACTGGGGCTTCCCGGGCTATGTCGTCTCCGACTGCGGGGCCATCTCGGATATCTGGGCCAATCACAAGGTCGAAACCGACCGCTCCGCGGCGGCGGCGGCGGCGGTGCTGGCCGGCTGCGACCTGGAATGCGGGCGCGATTACGCGGCCCTGCCCCTGGCGGTGGACAAAAATCTGATCGGCGAGGGCGCCATCGACCAGGCGCTGGGCCGCGTGCTGCGCTCGCGCTTCAAGCTGGGCTTGTTCGATCCCCCGGAGCAGGTGGCCTACAACGCCATCAAGGCCGCCCAGAACAACACCCCGGAACATGCCGCCCTGGCGCTGCAGATGGCCCGCGAATCGATCGTCCTGCTCAAGAATGACGGCGTGCTGCCCCTGAACAAGACGGCGCGGAAGATCGCCGTGGTCGGCCCCAACGCCGACGGACTCCTGCCCCTGGTCGGCAACTACAACGGCACGCCCAGCGCCCCCGTGCCGGTGCTGCAGGGCATCAAGGATGCCTATCGCGGCCCGATCGTGCATGTGCGGGGCTGCGACAACGCCCCGCGCGCGGGGGACTGGCAGTTGGTGCCCGATGTGTGCCTCCGGCCGTCCGGGACGCTGGATCGCAACGAAACCGGTTTGAAGGCCGAACATTTCAGCAGTGATGATTTGACCGGCCGCCCGGTCACCGTCCGCACCGAAAAGCAGGTGGATTTCCACGGCTTGATCGAGTGGACCCTCTCCGGCGTGCCCCTCACCGCCGGCAGCAGCCGCTGGTCCGGCGATTTTGTCGCCCCGGCCGAGGGCGAATATCGGCTCACCGTGATGGGCTTTTCGGCATACCGGCTGAAGGTCGGCGGGCTGCTAGTGACGGATTTATGGGGCGGTATGGGGGATGAATCCGAACCGCCGCCGGAGGCCCAGACCGAACCGGCAACCGCGCCGGCCCTGAATGGCCCGGGCGAGATCGTGATGAAACTGAAGGCCGGCCAGGCCGTGCCCGTGCTGCTCGAGGCCCATCAATCCCTGGGCATGTTGGATTTGCAGTTGGTCTGGAACCGCGGCGAACTGGATCTGTCGCAGCAGGCCGCCGAGCGGGTCAAGGATGCCGATGTGATTATATATGTCGGCGGCCTCGATGGCCGGATGGAGGCCGAGGAAAGCGACGTCCGGGGCTTGTTCAAGGGCTTCGACAAGGGCGATCGCCAGGTCATGGAGCTGCCCGAGTGCCAGGAGAAAATGATCCAGGCCCTCGTGGCCACGGGCAAGCCGGTCGTCGTGGTGAATATGACCGGCAGCGCCGTCGCCCTGCCGTGGGAGGCCCAACACGTGCCGGGCATTATCCAGGCGTGGTATCCCGGCCAGAACGGCGGCACGGCGGTGGCCGATGTCCTCTTCGGCAATTACAACCCCTCGGGCAAGTTACCCGTGACGTTCTATCGCGCCACCACCGACCTGCCATCGTTTACGGATTACGCGATGAAGGGCCGCACCTATCGCTACTTTGACGGCCCCATCCTGTGGGCCTTCGGCCACGGGCTTAGCTACACAACCTTTAAGTATGGGGCCGTGGGGGTGGACAAGCCCCAGGCCGCCGCCGCCGACACCGTGACGGTGCGCCTGGACGTGACCAATGCCGGGCCGCGCGACGGCGATGAGGTCGTGCAGATTTACGCCCGTGCCGCCAAGCCGGCTCCGGGCGACGCCCTCCAGCGTCTGGTCGGCTTCCAGCGGGTGTCCGTGGCCGCGGGGAAAACGGTGCGCGTGGAAGTGCCCGTCCCTCTGGCGCGGCTGCGGAATTGGGATATCGAGAAAAAGGCCTACGTGGTGCCCGCCGGGGCCTGGACGCTGCAGGCCGGTTCAAGTACGGCGGACATCAGGGGCTCGGCGGCAATAACGGTAAAGTGAACGTGTTTAAGGATACTGGCGGCTGGCGAATGGTATACTATGGAGTGTTAATGAAGGGGTATGTGCCATGAGTGTGATCGAAGCTGTCTATCGCCATGGGGTGTTTGAACCGCTGGAGCCGGTGAATTTGCGGGAGGAGGAGCGCGTTCAGGTGCATGTGGCGCCGGCTCACGAAAGCTCGCTGGCACAATGGATCAAGGAAATAAAGGCGCTCCAGGAAGAGTTTGTCAAGAAACATGGCTTGCTGCCGGACAGTACGCCCGACATCGCGGAGGATCGCAGGCGATGAGCGACATTGTGGTTGACAGTTGCGTTGTCGCCAAGTGGGTGTTGCCGGAGCCAGATACGGACGCATTCGAGATTGCCGTGAAGTACGATCGCTCCGCTTACGACGCGCTGTTCGTGGCGCTTTCACAGAAGCTAGGCGTGCCGGGTGTGACGGCGGACGAGCCGCTGTTCCATGCCGTACACGCCGATTTTCCGCACATCGAGTTGCTGCGCCACTTGTGACAGCGCCGCATTCAGCCGGGGATGGGGTTGCCCAGTTTGCCAGGAGTTGACCATGCCCCCCCCCGACGACCAGGCCGATCTGCTCCGGACTTTCATCGAGAACGCCCCCATCGCCATGGCCATGGTCGACCGCGAACTCCGCTACCTCTGCACGTCGCGCCGCTGGCGCGAGTACACCGGCCAACCCGATGCCGCCCTCGTCGGTCGGCTCCATTCCGAGGTCTTTCCCGACCCGCTGCAAAAATGGACGGCGATCAACGCCCGCTGCCTCCAGGGCGAGGTGGCCTCCTCCGACCGCGATTCCATGACCCTCCCCAACGGCGACACCGTCTATATCCAATGGCTGACCCGCCCCTGGCATGATGCCCAGGGCCGTATCGGCGGCCTGCTCTTCTTCGCCGATGACATCACCAAGCGCGTTCTGGCCGAGGAGCGCGAACACGGCGCCACCGCCCTCCTGCACGATTTTTTCGAATATTCCCCCATCTCCCTGGGGGTCCTGGAACTCGACGGCGACGTGTATCGCTTCCTGCATGTCAACGCCATCGGGGCCCTCCACTTTAACCGGCGGTCGCCCGCCGACCTGGTGGGCAAGTCCCCCGTTGATCTGGGCCGCGACGGCGCCGGCATGGCGCTCTGGATTCGCCACATGAAACAGTCGCTCCTCGACGGCGTGGCGAAATTTGAATACCCCTTCACCGACCGCCTCCAGCTTTCGGTCATGGTCAAGCCCACGCCCGCCCCGCCCGGCGCCCTGCCGCGCTTCTGCTTTGTCGTCAACG
>CAIPTQ010000141.1 GCA_903868035.1 uncultured Phycisphaerales bacterium | reverse complement strand
GATCCTCAGGAGGTTTCATGAGGCTGCGAATGGCGTCGATGATGTCGAGGATTTGTCCGTCGTGGTGCTGGAGTTTGCGTTCCAGATCGTTGAGTTTTTCGGCGAGGTTGCGGTGGGTGGAGAGGAGTTCGCGGAGTTGGACAAAGGCGCGGACGACGAAGAGGCTGGCTTTGACGGCGTTGGGGCTGTTAAGGACGGTGGCCGCCATGATCGCCCCGTGTTCGGTGAAGGCGAAGGTGCGGTATTTGATGTGTTTGCCTCGTCTTGATGTCGCAGTTTGCGACATCAAGCTGACATCCGATTCGTTTAAGATTGCAAATTGTGATCTTAAAGAATCAGATGTAAGTGCTTCATTTTCAGATGCTTGTGTATTTTCCTGTGGGTCCAAGGTCACAATTTGTGACCTTGGATCGGTGTGGTCAGGCGGTACGTTTAAGATTGCAATTTGCATTCTTAAAGAATCGGCCTCCTCCCAGGTCAGTTGGAACATGAAATCTTCCGGAAAGCGGTCGATGTTCCGTCGAACCTGTTGATTCAGTCGCGTGG
The DNA here is from genome assembly GCA_903868035.1 of uncultured Phycisphaerales bacterium. Next base: position 15,616 of record CAIPTQ010000141.1, on the reverse strand, counting down.
TGGTGACGCCGTAGAGGCGTGCGAGGTCGGCGTCTATGATGACGCGTTGGCCGCGCAGGAGGAGGATGACTTGGCGGACGCGCTCGATGGGGATGATGGGGAGCAGGTGTTTTTTGTTCATGGACTAATTCCAGACGGGGTGTGACGAAGATGACGTTGACGGTGCGCTGGTCGAGTTCAGGGCGTCGCCGCCCATCGGCATGCCTTGGAACTGGCCCAAAGCGGTCGTGGAAGCGGTCAGCATGGCGAGTACCATAACAGAGGCCAATGTGCGCATGGTGCGGTCTCCGGAATCATTTGAGGGTCACATCCCACACTTTGGAAAGGCGGGATTTTCCTTCCGGGCCTTCGATGTCGAGGGTTACGATGTAGTTGCCGGGGGCTTTGTAGGCGTGTTGGGGGTTTGGGTCGGTGGAGGTGGAGTTGTCGCCGAAGTCCCATTTCCAACTGGTGATTTTGCCGACAGATTCGTCGTGGAAGGCGATGAGGCGCTGTTTCTCGTCGGCGAGTTTGAAGGACCATTGGGCGTCGATCTTCTTGAGGAACTGCGGCTCCACAGGCATCAGCTTGAAGGCGCACAGATGGTCCGCGTCCCCGTACATCGTGTGCGTGCGCGACAGGTTCCAGAACGCGTGCTTGTCGGACTTCGGATCGTCGTAATCCATGATCGCCCACGACAACCCGATCGTGTCGCCCTCCACCAGCTTGCTGGGCGTGGACTTCTCCGGCCCCGCGGCATCGGCATGGTCGAACGGCGTGATCCACATTTCCGCCGTCACCTTGCCCGCCGCGCCCGGCTTGGCCGTACACGTTGCCGCGTAGTTTGACCACGGCATCTTCTTGATCCACCACGCCTGCGGGCCCCAGGCCATGCACCAGTCTTTGTCCACGGCGGGCACGAAAATGTGGTAATTCTGCGCATGGACGCCCTGCATCAGGAACCAGGCATCCCATCGGCTGATGGATTTGTCCGGATAGTTGCTCGCCAATAGGTTGCCGCCGGACTTGTCGCCGTCGACGACGATCTCGAAGGTGTCATTGTGCAACCCGGGCTGGCCATAGTCGCACACGTCGTCGGTGGCCTCATAAAGAAAGTACAACCGGCTTTCGCCCTTGACCCAGCCGACCTTGACTTTCACGTCGAGGTTCTTGGGGTCCATCTTGACGGCGGGGTTGGAGTCATTGACAAGCTGGTCGCCGCCGATGGCATAGTCGTCGGGCACGAGCGCCCAGTCGTCGGCCTTGCCGTCGATCCGCGGGATTTTGTCCGGCGGAAACTGGAAGATTTTGAACGTCACCTCGGGCCGGTCCAGCGCCAGGGCTCCGCGGCCCAGGCACAACAACGCCACGGCCCCCATCGTCAAGGATGCGAGTTTCATACGCTTCCTCCAGGCAAGATTGGAAAAAAAAGTTTAAGAAAACGGGCGGCGCCTGGCACACAGGCGCCGCCCGCAGGGTGTGCGCTTACTTGGTCGTGATCGTCGTCGTCGCCGTCGTCAGCCCGTCGGCCTTGGCCGTCAGCGTGATCGCGCCGGTCTGCCCGCGCTTGGCCTTCACGATCGCCAGCGCCAGCCCGTTAAAGGCGTTGCGCTTGGGTAGTGCGAAGATGTTCATGTCGGTGGCGTCGCCGTTGTCCGTCGCCACGATTTCGCCGGGTCCGGAGATTTCGAAGCTGATCATATTCTTCGACCGCGGCACCATCAGGCCCGCCGCGTCCGCCACCGTCAGCGTCACGAACGACAGGTCATGCCCGTCGCCGGCAATCTCCGCGCGGTCCGGCTTGAGCTTCAGTTGCGCGGCGGCACCGGTGGTCTTGACCGTGTCGGTCGCCCATTCCTTGCCGGCCTTATACGCGACCACTTTCAACTCGCCCGGCTGGTAGACCACATCATCCCACCGGATACGGTACGCCGGTTGCCCGTTAACCGAGATGCCGTTGACCACCAGCGGCTGACCGTCGTTGCCGTTGACGCCTTCGAAGATCTTCTTCTTCTTGCCCAGCGACTTGCCATTGAGGAACAGTTCGGCCTCGTCGCCCGACGTGTACACGTGGACCGGCGTGACCTGGCCGACGCGTTCCGGCCAGTTCCAGTGCGGCAGGATGTGGGCCATCGGCAATTCCGGCCGCCAGTGGGCCTGATAGATGTAATACCGGTCCTTCGGGAATCCGGCCAGATCGATGATCCCGAAGTAGCTCGAACGCGAGTTGAAGGGTGTCGGTTCGCCGATGTAATCCCAGCCCGTCCAGACAAATTCGCCGGCACACGCGGCGCTGTGGTCCTGGCCAAAGAACTCATGGTCGGGAGAGCTGGCCCAGCCCGGATAATACAGGTCGTAGGAACTCATCTGCCGCTCGCCCCCGTTGCCGCTGTTGAAGTCCGTCCCGTCCACCGGGCCGCGACCTCGCCCCGCCCCGCCCGCCCGCCCGCCGGCACCACCACCGGCGCCACCAGCACCTCCAGCGCCTCCCCTTCCGCCTCCGGGCGCCGCCGTCAAATACAGCGGCTGGTCGTCAATCGAATACGGCATCCCCGCGCTGGCGCTCCCCGCGCCGCCCGCCGGTGCCGTGGCCGGACCCGTCGTCGGACCGGTCGCGGGTCCGCGCCCGCGTCCCCGTCCGCCGCCGCCCGGGTTCGGAATCGCGCTGACTGCCCCAAACCCCGGCGGCACGACCGGGAAAAAGTATTCGCCCCGGGAAGAAATCGTCGAGGCGGACTCGGTGCTGAAGAAGAACTGTTTCGGAAAATTCTGGTGGAAGGAGATATAGAGGTCGGGTTTGTAGTTGAAGCCCATGGAGTCCAGCAGCGTGCTGAAGCCGTTGGCCGCCGACTCGGCTCCGTTACACGCGGCCGTGACCTGACGGGTGTTATCCTCGGAATGCACAATCGCGGCCAGTTCCTTGGCCACGGCGGAATTGGCCCCCTGGCTTTGTTCGCCGATTTCGTTGCCGATGCTCCACATGACGACCGACGGGTGATTGCGATCGCGGCGCACCAGCATGCGCGTGTCCTGTTCATGCCAGGCGTTGAAGAGCATGTCGCCGCCGTAATCATTATTATGCCCGGATTTATGACCTTGCCAGGTATCGAAGGTTTCATCCAGCACCATGAATCCCATCTGGTCGGCAAAATCGAGCAACTCCGGGGCCGGCGGATTGTGGCTCGTGCGAATGGCGTTGCAGCCCATGTCGCGGAGCATCTGAAGCTGCCGCTCCAAGGCCCGGACGTTGACGGCCGTGCCCAGCGCGCCCAGGTCGTGGTGATTGCATACGCCGTTGAGCTTGAAGTGTTCGCCATTGACGTACAGGCCGGTATCGGGGTCGTATTTGATGCTCCGGATGCCAAAGGGTGTTTCGTAGGAATCGATGGGAACGCCGATGGGAGCGCCGTTCGGGGTGACGGTGGTGACGGCGACATAGCGATTGGGGGTGTTGGGGCTCCAGAGATGGGGATTGGAGAGGGTGATTTTGCTTTCGCTGGTGGCGGATTTGCCTGCGGCAAGCTGAACCTGAGCGGCGCGGAAGACGCCGATGGGCCGGCCCGTGGTAATAATCTTTTGGCCGGCGGCGTCCAGGGCGTAGAGGATGGTTTCGACAGAAACGGTGGAATCCTGCTTGGAGTCGTTGTCGATGGTGACTTTCAGATTGATGGTGGCGGATTCCTTGGAAACCTCGGGCGTGGTGATATACGTACCCCACTGGGCGACATGCACGGGCGCCGTCTTGGTCAGCCAGACATTGCGATAGATGCCGCCGCCGGGATACCACCGCGAGGAACTGTTGGGGTTATCCAGGCGGATGGCCAGAACATTATCGCCGCCGGGTTTCACATAAGGAGTAAGATCCACGCGCCACGACGAATAGCCATACGGCCAGCCGCCCACGATCTGGCCGTTGCACCAGACGGTGGTGAAGGACATGGAACCATCCAGGTCGAGGAAGAATTCTTTGCCGCTGTCGGTGGCGGGGATGGACAGCTTCTTGCGGTACCAGGCGACGCCATAGAAGGGAAGTTTGCCCGTCGAGCCGTCGCCTTGCGCCAGGAACGGTCCTTCAATGCCAAAGTCATGCGGCAAGTCCAACTGGCGCCAGGCGGTGTCATTGAACGTGGGGCTGACATACGGGATGTCCGCGCCGTAATTGCCGGCGGGCTTCGGGAAGCGCTTTGCGGGATTGGAGATGAGGGAATTTCCCGTCGGCAGTATGAACGCGGCGATGCCGCCGGTGGCAATGCCGGCATAAGGTCCGATCTGGGGTTCGCCGGCCGCGGTGGCCGCCCCACCACCTGCCGCCCCGCCGCGGCGGCCGCCACCCCCGCCACCCCCGCCACCGGCGCTCCGGGGATACGCCAGGTTGTCCGTGATCCCGGCGGGGTCATTCTTCGTGAACCGCCAGTCATTATTGATCGAAATCCGCTCGCGCGGGGAATCCGCGGCCATGACGGCTCCCGTCTGCAAAAGCACCGCCGCCACGCTCGCCGCCAGCAGCAGCGAGGTTCGACCCAAGGTGGATCGGGTGTGATTTTCCGTTTTCATAATAATACTTCCTTTCAATTTGGCGACATGCCCCGCCGGCGGTGCCGGTGGTGGAATCAATATCGTCTCCATTGATCCCATGTTGTCAACCGTGGCGCGTACTTTCATCATCGTAATCAGCCCCTTGCCTTCCGCGCCCGCCGCGCGTTCAATCCCCATATATGGACACCCAGCCCCAACGCCGCGCCCCCCTCCACCCCCGTTACGACGCCATCCACCGCGCCCTCCTCACCGGCCTGCTCTCCAACCTTGGCACCAAATCCGACACCCACGAATACCTCGCCCCGCGCGCCACCCGCTTCCACATTCACCCCGGCAGCGCCCTCTTCTCCGCCAAACCCAAGTGGCTCATGGCCGCCGAACTCGTCGAGACCACCAAACTCTACGCCCGCACCTGTGCCGCGATTCAACCCCAATGGATCGAACGCGCCGCCGCCCACCTCGTAGAACGCACCTACTCCGAACCCCGCTGGGACGCCAAATCCGCCTCCGTCCTGGCCACCGAAAAAGTCTCCCTCCACGGCCTGGTGATCATCCCCGCAAGAATCGTTCCTTTCTCCCCCATCAACCCGCGTCTGGCCCGCGAACTCTTCATCCATCACGCCCTCGTCCTGGGCGACTGGCTCCCGCCCCACACCCTGGCCCCCTTCGTCCGCCACAATGCCGCCCTGGTCGAAGAAGTTCAACTCCTCGAATCCAAGATTCGCCAGCGCAACCTCCTCGCCGATGCCGCCACCCGCTTCGCCTTCTACGACGCCCGCATTCCCCAATCCGTCACCAACGGCACCCAGTTCGAATCCTGGCGCCGCCTCGCCGAAAACCCGCGCACCGGGGGGGGCGGCAACCCCCGCCTGCTCTTCATGGACAAAGCCGACCTCCTCCGCGCCGACGCCCCGCCCATCACTCCCGAAAACTTCCCCGACCGCCTCGCCGACAACCTCGCCGGCCGCGGCAACCTCCACCTCCCCCTCACCTACGCCTACCAGCCCGGCGACGCTAACGACGGCCTCACCCTCGCCGTCCCCGTCGCCGCCCTCGCCCAGCTCCAGCCCCAGCGCTACGAATGGCTCGTCCCCGGCATGCTCGAAGACAAAATCGCCGCCCTGCTCCGCGAACTCCCCGGCACCCTCCGCCGCAACTTCGTCCCCGTCCCCCACTGGGCCAAATCCGCCACCGAAGCATTGCTGAAGGAATTCCCCCTCACCACACCGACTGCCGCCGCCTCCCAGGAAGAAATCGAAAATCGAAAATCGAAAATCGAAAATTCCCTTTCCCTCAAAGAAGCCCTCGCCGCCTACCTCGCCCAACAAACCGGCGTCGAAATCACTGCCGCCGACTTCCCCGACTCCGCCCTCCCCCCCTTCCTCCGCATGGCCTTCAAAGTTCTCGCCGACGACGGCCGCGTCCTGGCCCTCTCCCGCGACCTCCCGCTCCTCCAGCGCCAACTCGCCCCCCATGCCGCCGACGCCCTGGGCACCCTCTACAACCGCCACTACCACCGCGACTACATCACCGCCTGGGACTTCCCCGACCTCCCCGACTCCCTCACCGTCCAACGCTTCGGCATGGATATCCTCGCTTTCCCCGCCCTTATCGATCCTGCGGGTGGGGCTGAAACGTGCGCCCTCCGCCTCCTCCCCTCCAAAGACGCCGCCGACACCGCCCACCGCCTCGGCATCCGCAAACTTTTCCGCCTCGAATTCCGCCGCGACGTCAAAGCCCTCGCCGCCCACCTCCCCGAGTTCCCCAAAATGGCCCTCCAACATTTCACCCTCGGCCAGTCCAAACAACTCCGCGAAGACCTCGTCACCATCGTCCTGGAACGCGCCCTCTTTGCCGACCAACCCGTGCCCCGCACCGCCGCCGCCTGGCACGACCTGAAAACGCTCGCCGCCGCGCGCCTTGCGGACACCGGCACCGCAGTTTCCGCCCTTGCCGCCGCCATCCTCGAAAACTACCACTACCTCACGCTCGCCCTCGACCACGCCGCCCACGCGGTGCGCCTCACCCGCGCCACCACCGCCCTCACGGACGTCCAGGACCAACTCCGCTTCCTCATGCCCCCGCACTTCCTCCTCACCACCCCATACGAATGGCTTCAGCACCTCCCCCGCTACCTTGCCGCCGCGCGTCTGCGCCTCGAAAAACTCGAACAAGGCGGCCCCGAAACCGCCGCGAGCGATGCCGATGCCCGCGCCCAACTCACCCCCTTCTGGTCCCAATACCTCCACCGCCAATCCCAACACGACGCCATCGCCCTCCACGACCCCGAACTCCACCTCTTCCGCTGGATGCTCGAAGAATACCGCGTCCACCTCTTCGCCCAGGAACTCGGCACCTCCCTCCAGGTCTCCCCCCGCCGCCTGGAAAAACAATGGGCCAAAGTTCGCAATTAGGCCCTATTGCCTGGCACACTTGACCTTTCGCCAGCGCAGGTAATTTGCCTCCCGCCCCCCCCTTGCGAGTACAATGCCCGCCCGTGGCAGAATCCCTCAGCGGGTGGGCATAACGACCTTGGCGTGGAGTATTGACATGACCCTTCGATCCTGGCGCATTTCCTTGGCGGGACTGACCCTGGCGGCGGTGGTGCTCGCCGCCTGTCAATCCCCGCCGCGCAACCCCCCGGTGACTTCCGACATCCAGTCGCGCATGTCGGCCAATTTGCACCCGGCCCTCCACGACACCATCGGCGAATTTTCCGCCCTGGTCGATGCCGCCCCCGTCCGCGTCGAAGGCTGGGGCCTCGTGGGGGAACTGCCCAACACCGGCTCCCCCACCATGGACCAGCGCCTCTATCAATTGATGTTGAACAAAATGCTGAAGCTCCGCGTGGGTGAATATAGTACGGGCACGCAGAACATCAGCCCCGAGGCCATCCTCGCCTCCTCGAAAATATCCGTCGTCGAAGTCCGCGGCATCATTCCCCCGCTGGCTAGCAAGGGCACCACTTTTGACCTCTACATCAACACCCTCCCCGGCAGCGGCACTACCTCCCTGGCCAACGGCATCCTCTGGCCCAGCGACCTCAAGCAGTTCGGCCTGACTTTGGAGAATAACGATTCGCGGACCCTCGCCACGGGCCGCGGACCGGTCTTCCTGCCCGGGCCGCTCGAAGCCCTCGCGGCGGCGGGCGCCAAACCCGCCGATGCCCGCAAGGCCCAGCTCTCGGGCCGCGTGATCGCCGGCGGCATCTGCGTGGAGGATCGCGAGGCGCGCTTGCAGCTTTACGCCCCCGACTGGGTGAAGACCCGCCTGATCGAACGGACGATCAATTCCCATTTCCCGGGCCGCGACAAGGCCGCCACGGCGAACGACGATTCCACGATCAGCCTCCACATCCCCGCGGAATACAAGGATAATCCGATGGATTTTGTGGACCTGGCCCGGCATCTATATATAACGACCGATGAGCCGGGATTTGTCGAGCGCAAGGCCGCCGAGATCATCGCGGCGCTCCAGGATCCCGCGACGCCCCACCGCGACCTGGGCCTGGCGCTCCAGGGGCTGGGGCGCTCGATTCTGCCCGACTATATCCAGCCCTATTACACCTCCCCCAACCAGGAGCTGCGGTTCTGGTGCGCCCGCGCGGGGGCGTGCCTGCAGGATGAAAAGGGGATGGGGATGACGACCTTGCTGGAGATGGCGCGCAATCCGCAGAATTCCTTCCGGCGCCAGGCGCTGCAGGCGATGATCGAAGCCAGCCGCGGCCACGACACCGAGCGCGTCACGATGGCGCTGGTTGACATGATCCGCTCGTACAACACGGATGACCGGCTGCAGGCGTATCACGCGCTGCTGGCGCTGCGTTCGCGCGCGGTGTACACCTACAACATCGGGCGGAAGTTCATGGTGGACGTGATACCCGCCGACAGCCCGCCGCTGATTTACGTCCTGGAGTCCGAAACGCCGCGCATCGCGTTCATCGGGCCCGACATCAATCTGCCCCAAGGCGCGTTGTTCTACAGCAAGGACAGACTGCTGACCGTGCAGGAGACTTCGGACACGCCCGTGGCGCCGCCGCCGCGGCTGGGCGGCGGGATGGGCGGGCTGGTGCCCGCGGCCGCCCCGGCGGCCAAGCCCCGGGAGGAGACGGTGATGTTGTTCTGGCGTTCGCCTTTGGGCGACAAGGAGGCGCTGCTCTACGCGGCGCCCTATCTGCCGGCGATTGTCGCCCGGGCCTGCTGGATTCCCGATCCCCTGGCCGCCGGCTATGACTCGAAGGCCCCGTTCATCGGCGTCTCCTACCAGCGGATCACGGAATTGCTCGCCGGCATGTGTACCGACAAGACCATCGACGCGACGTTCGTGGTGCAACACGCGCCGGATGAGTTGATCAGCCCCACGGATCAGGCCCTCTCCGGCCGCCCGGAGGGCTCCACCCGAGTGCCCTCGCCCGCCACCGCCCCGTCCTCCATGACCAAACCGCCGGCAATCGCCCCCGGCGCTACGGATGTCGGGCTGCCGAAAGTGGGCACACCACTGACCACTGACCACTGACTACTCACCTGTTCAACACCCCCAACGCCACCCGCCCGCCCCCGTTCGCCGGCGTCAGCCGCAGGTCAAACTCGCTCTGCAGCACCTTGAAAATATTCGGCGTGATGAACGCCGGCGGATTCGGCCCGATCGTGATCCCCTTGACCCCCAGCGACAGCAGCGTCAGCAGCACCGCCACCGCCTTCTGCTCGAACCAACTGATGCACAACGTCAGCGGCAGATCGTTCACCGTGCAGTTAAACGCCGACGCCAGCGCCACCGCCACCATGATCGCCCCGTAGGCGTCGTTGCACTGGCCCATGTCCAGCAAGCGCGGGAAGCCCAGCAGCGTGCCGTGGTCGTGCGCGCGGATGCGGTACTTGCCGCAGCCCAGCGTCAGGATGAAGGAATCCTTCGGCGTCTCGGCGGCGAAGCGGTCAAAGAAATTCCGCGAGGCCTCATGTCCGTCGCAGCCGCCGATCACGTAAAAGTGCGATATCTTCTTGTCCTTCACCGCCTGCACGAGCACCGGGGCGGCATCCAGCAGCACCGTGCGATGGAACCCGATGGTCGATTTCTTCGCGCAATGCTCCACGCACGGCTCGCCCGCCAGTGCCTGGCGGATCACCGGCGAATAATCATCCTTCACGATCCGCGTCGCCCCCGGCGCGTGCGTGGCGCGCGTCGTGTACATGCGCCCCGAGTACGATGACGGCGGAATGCTGATGCAGTTGGTGGTGGCCACGACGGGGCCGGGGAAGTCGGAAAACTCCGTCTTCTGCTTCTGCCAGGCCGTGCCGTACTGCCCGCCCATGTTCGGATGGTCGCGCAGCACGGGGTACATATGCGCCGGCAGCATCTCGCCGTGCGTGTAGACCTTGATCTTGGTGCCTTCGCAGGCCTTCAGAAGGTTGAACAGGTCCAGCATGTCATGCCCCGTGATCAAAATCCCCGGCCCGGCATGGGTGCCTTCAAATACTTCCGTGGGCGCCGGTTTGCCGAAGCGCTCGATGTGGCCCGCGTCGAGGAGTTCCATGACGCGGAGATTCTTGCGGCCGACTTCCAAGGCGATTTCCAGGAGTGCCGGGATGTCGAAATTGACGTTGGTCATGGTGGAAAAAAGCGCTTCCTCAATGAACGCCGAGACGTTTTCGTCGGATTTGCCCAGCCTGCGGGCGTGGTGGGCATATGCTGCCATACCCTTAAGGCCGTACAAAATAAGCTCCTGAAGCGATTGCACATCCGCGGATTTTCCGCAAACGCCAACATTGCTGGAACAACCGACTGTGTTTTGGGCCTGCTCGCATTGGTTACAGAACATGATTTCTCCATAAAGAAAGAAAGGTAATTGGACCAGTTTATCCAGTTACATCGAATTTGCAAGTCAATTTGACAGGCATGCGACAAATATCGCAGAATTACTCAAAAAGAAGGGGCGACTGCCCATATTGTAGGACGCTTTATGCCGGAACATCCCAATTATTACGCCATTCTGGACGTTCCCCCGACGGCGTCCCTCGAAGAGATTCGCCAGTCCTATCGCCAAAAGGCCTTCGCCGCCCATCCGGATCGCGGCGGCTCGCATCGCCTGATGCTGCGCCTCAACGAAGCCTGGGATGTGCTGGGAAACCCCGATAAACGCCGCGCTTACGACACGGAACGTCAAGCTCCGCCACCGCCGCGACCGCGCCCGGCAAGCCGCGTTAAACCGCGCCCTGCCAAAGGCCCGCGCCCCCCAACCCTGGCCCGCATTGCAGGTGCCCTGTTTGGGCGGGCCTTCCGCGCCCTCACCGGTGTGCCGGAAACTCCGCCCAAAACCCAACGCAAGCCGGTACGGGTACGCACTCCATCCATTATGCGTTGCCGGCACTGTGGCCAGAAATTGCGTGTGAAACCGACCAGCGGCGTGCGGATTCGTTGCCCCAAGTGCAAGCATGCGGAGACGATTCCGTAAGTGGTGCATCGGAGACGCGACCGTGAGGGAGCGTGGTTTCCCGCGTGCGTGCGTGTGGTCTGCCGCTATGGCCGTGTAAAAAAGCTCGATGTGGTTGGTTGGCCGGGCGCGGTATCATGAAGTCGTCCATCCCCTGCAGGAGGTCTATCATGTCAGCTCGCGTGATCTACCATGGCCATTCCAATGTCGAAATTCATTCCGGCCCGCACCGGATTCAGATCGATCCGTTTTACACCGGCAATCCCCTGGCCGATGTGGCGGCGGCCAAGGTGAATCCGACGCTCATTCTGTTGACCCACGCGCATGGGGATCACGTGGGGGATGTGGTGGCGCTGGCCCAGCGAACCAAAGCGCCCGTGGCCGCGAATTATGAAATGTGCATGTATCTGGCGAAAAAGGGCGTGCCGACAGTGCTCCCGATGAATCATGGCGGGTCGCTGGCCTTGCCGGGCGGGGGGGGCGGGGGGCATGTGACGATGACCATCGCCTTCCACACTTCCTCTTTCGAGGACGGCACCTACGGCGGCCAACCCGCCGGGTTCATCGTCGAAACCGGCGGCAAAACCATCTACCACGCCGGCGACACCGCGCTCTTCGGCGACATGAAGCTGCTGGGCGAACTGTACGCCATCGACCTGGCCTGCCTGCCCATGGGCGATTGCTTCACCATGGGCCCCGCCCTGGCCGTCAAGGCCGCCCAGTTCCTGCGCGCCAAAAAAGTCCTGCCCATCCACTACAACACCTTCCCGCCGATCCAGCAGGATGCGGCCAAGTTTACGGCAGCGCTCAAGGAAGTGGGGATTGAAGGCGTGGCGCTAATAGCTGGACAATCGGTCGATTTGTAAGAAAGGTGCGTACAGATGGGCTATTCGCTTTGTTGGGTTGCAGTGCGCGGAATGCCGCCTGCGGAGGTGCGTGACCTTTTCCGGCTGAGGCAAACAGGGGAATATTCCCCTGTTCCCGCGCGACCCTTTGCTGGCGCGTCTTTGGCAGGCGGGTGGTATTTAGTGGTCAAGGATCACCCGCATTTTCTAGAGAAGATGCCTCTGGCCATGCTGTCCATGGGTAGAGACGTAGTGACCTGCTACGTGGAAGAGCACGTAATGGTGAGCGCAGCGAGTTTTTGGCGAGATGGCAGACAAATCTGGTCGGTGCTACACGACTCCGAGAAGGGCATCAATCATTTGCAGATACAGGGCGACCTACCAACGGAACTTTTGGCGATTTGCGATCAGTATCGAATCAAACAAGCTGAAGCAGACCGCAAACGGAATGCAGCGGATCCATACACGAATGTCGATTATACGTTTGAGATTCCCGTAGAAATCGCCAGATCACTCGTTGGCTTTCGTAACGATAACGATCTACCCACCGGCAGCGATGAATCATTCCATATTTTGGAGGAACTCTAGCAGATACCGGATCTCCTGCGGCGATTTCCCGTTTGTAGGTCTTGCACTCCCCCACACATTTCCCCTATAGGATCGACATGACGCCATTAGTTTTCACGCTGCTGGTTTTCGCCGCCTCCATCGTGGCCGGTTTCACGGGCTCCATCCTCGGCCTCGGCGGCGGCATCATCATCATACCCGTGCTGACGCTGGGCTTTGGCATTGACATCCACTACGCCATCGGCGCCTCCATCATCTCCGTGATCGCCACCTCCTCCGGCGCGGCCGCGGCATACGTGCGCGAGCATATGACCAACCTGCGCGTGGCGATGTTTCTGGAACTGGGCACCACCGCGGGGGCGCTCTCGGGGGCGTATGTGGCGGGCATCCTTGCCGGCCGCTGGCTCTATATTGTGTTTGCCGCCGTGCTGGGGGTCTCGGCTTTTGCGATGTTTCACAAGCGTCATTCCGACTCGCACGCCGCCGTGCCGGGGGATCGGGTCGCCGATCGGCTGCATCTGCATGGCCAATACGTCAACCAGGCGGGGGAGACTGTGGCTTATCGGGTGGCGCACAGCGGGCTGGGGCTGGCGCTGATGTATGTGGCCGGCGTGGTCTCCGGGCTGCTGGGGATCGGGTCGGGGTCGCTCAAGGTGCCGGCGATGGATTTGGCGATGCACCTGCCGATGAAGGTGTCGTCGGCCACGAGCAACTTCATGATCGGCGTGACCGCCGCGGCCTCGGCCGGTGTCTATTTCATGCGCGGGCAAATCAATCCGTTTATCGCCGCCCCGGTGGCGGCCGGTGTGCTGGTGGGGGCGCTGGCCGGTTCGCGCCTGCTGCCGCGGCTGGCGGGCAAGACGGTGCGCGCGATATTTGTGGTGGTGCTGACGTGGATTTGCATGGAGATGCTGTACAAAGGCGTCTGGGGGGTGGGCGTATGACGGTGGAACGCGTTGAGCGGGTGATCAGCGGGCTGTTGCGCATCGGCGTGACCGTGAGCCTGGCGGTGGTGGTGGTGGGGATCGTGCTATCGTTTGTGCATCATCCGGGGTATCTGGGGTCCGGTCAGGATTTAGGGGGGCTGACGAGGTGGGGCGGCATGGTGCCGGTGTCGGTGGGGGCAGTGTGGTCCGGCATCCTCGCGGGTCATGGCGAGGCCGTGGTGCTGGCGGGCCTGATGCTGCTGATCGCCACGCCGGTGCTGCGGGTGGCGGTGTCGGTGGTAATTTTCCTGCTGCAACGGGATTGGGTGTTTGTGGCGATTACGCTGGTGGTGCTGGGATTGTTGCTGGCGGCGTTCGTGGTGGGGGCGAAGTGATTTCCGATGTTCCGATTTTCGATTTGAGATGGGTGCGGTTGCCATGGGACTTGACGGCATGACCGCATTGCCGCCAAATGTGGCGGTTGGCACTTGACACGCGATGCTTTTGATCACATAATGAGAACTGCACATGGATATTCGCGGCCTTGGTCTGATTGAGGATTTCTGCCGGGTTTATCGGGACGCGGAAGGGCCATTGCTCCGCTGGGTGGGCGTCGTGCAGGCCGCGCAGTGGTCGAATTTTCCGGAATGCCGGAAGACATTTCCGCATGCCGACCAGGTGCGTGTGGCATCGGGCGTCGTGACGGTGTTCAACATCAAGGGTTCGCGTTACCGGTTGGTTGTGGCCGTGGTCTATGCGGGTAACCTGGTGGTCATACGGCGGATCATGACGCACAAGGAATATAGCGAGGAACGCTGGAAGGGTTCGACATGATACTGAAAACGGCAAGACCTCACACGGCGGCGCGCGTAACGGACAGTTATTTGGCTTGCGTACGCGAATTCCCTTTGCGGCCGATTCGGGCGGAGGCGGAGTACCGTGAGGCTCTGGAAATTCTGGGAAGGCTGGCCAGTCGGGAGGGGCTCGATGCCGGCGAGGGGGATTATCTGGCGGCGCTTTCACATTTTGTGGGGGATTACGAACGCAATGCCGTGAAGTTGAAGCTGCACGCCCTCAAGCCGCTGGAGGCGCTCCGTTACCTGATGGAGCAGAACCATATGACGACGACGGACCTGGGGAACGTGCTGGGCAGCCGGGGATTGGCCTCGGAAGTTCTCCACAGCAAGCGCGGCTTGAGCAAATTGATGATTGGCCGGCTGGCGGAGCGCTTTGCGGTGGAACCGGGGTTGTTTTTGGGATGAGGGTGAGGAGGTGTGGGGTGTTGGTGGGGGACAGCGATTATGGTATCCCTCAACGTTCTTGAGCGTTACAATTACGTCAATGGACGATGAACCAAGATCTCAGCCTTTGGACTACCGTGGAATAGCGCCGCGGTACAGGGTGCCGGAGGATGCGGAATCGCGGTGCTGGCGATTGTGGCGGATTCTGTTCCGCGTCGGGGTCATTCTGCTTTTGATGCCGGTGACGTTTTATTTGGGGCCGAACCTGATTAATTTCGGCAAGCTGACCTCGCTCTCGCCCGCCGATTTTGTGGCGGAGGTTCAAGGAACCTGCGTTCCCACCGTCCGTGCCATGAAGGAATATCAGATAGATACCGGGCACCTGCCAAGCGCGATGGAAGATCTGGTGCCTAAATACCTCGCGTCGTTATCCGAGAGGCAGTTTATAGACGACGGAAGCTTCAAGCAGTTGGCGTTTCGCGGTATGAACCACATGATTACCTACGATTTCACGACCAGTGCGGAGGGCTGGAGCGTTTATGGCCCATTCGCCCGTGGTCCAATCCCGTTGCCGCCGGTCACAATCGCCCCGGCCACCCGGCCCATCCTACCGCCAAAATAAGGGGACTCGATGGACGCGATGTATTGCCGAAAATGTTATGCGAAACTGGATGAGGCGGCGGAGTTTTCGCGTTGTCTGCGCTGTGCTTATGCCTTCAATCCGGCTGATCCCAGAACTTACCTGACTCGTCCATTCCCGGGTAAATGGAGAATCGTCGCGTACATTGTGGGCACCACGATCATCAGTATCATCGGTGCGTTTGTGGTCGCTTTTTTCCAAATGGCTGGCGCAAGCGGGCATTAGCATGGCTGATTCTCCCCGTCGATTTCGGTATCTGGCCGATCCCGTATGCATCGCGGCGCTCATTCTGTACGCGATCAATCGCTTCGTCCTGAAACCCCGGCACGTGGGCGGTTGGTTTACCCACGGATATTTCAACGATGTGCTGTGCCTGCCGTTGTTCGTCCCCATGATCCTCTACTTTCAGCACGTCATTTGTTTGCGACGGCATTTTGGTTATCCCCGTGTTTGGG